>JAFTBJ010000055.1 GCA_017455295.1 Clostridia bacterium | reverse complement strand
GACCCGGAAGGCCGCGGTTACGGCCGCGCGAACGCCTTGGTGTTTGCCGGCATGATGGAAGTCTCCCGCGCCCTGCAGCACCGCGCGCTGCACACCGGGGACGCCCTGCGGCAGGCGCTTTCCGCCGCCGACCGGGCGCTTCTGCCCGCCGATTGCGCCCGGGTGATCTGCCAAGGGGCGGCGGGCGCCTTTTCACACGAAGCCGCCGAGGCGCTCTTTCCCGGCAGCTCCCCCGCCTTTGTCGGGCGCTGGGAGGATGTGATCGCCGCCGTCAAGGCGGGCGACGCCGACTACGGCATCCTGCCGGTGGAAAACTCCTCCGCCGGGTCGGTGCACGACGTCTATGACCTCATCATCCAAAACCGCTGCCACATCGCGTCGGCGGTGTCGCTGCCGGTGACCCAATGCCTGTTGACGCTGCCCGGCGCCGAGCTGTCGCAGATCACGCGGGTGGTCTCCCACCCGCAGGCGCTCGCGCAGTGCCGCGACTTCATTCATGCAGAGGGCTTTGAAGAACAGATCGCGGCCAACACGGCGCTCGCCGCCAAACAGGTCGCTGAAATCGGCGACCCGACCCTCGCCGCGATCGCCTCCCGCCACGCCGCCGCCACCTATGGCCTCGCGGTCGCCAAAGCGGACATTCAGACCTTTTCCGGCAATCGCACCCGCTTTGTCGCGATCTCGAACAACCTCTGTCTGCCGCCCGCGGCAAACCGCATCACCTTGCTGTTTTGCCTGCCGCATGTGACCGGCTCGCTTTATCACATTCTCGCCCGCTTCGCGGTGGACGGACTCAACCTGACGAAAATCGAAAGCCGCCCGAAACCCGGCGGCGAATTTGAATATGCCTTTTATCTCGATTTTGAGGGGGATCTGCACAACGAACAGACGGTCAATCTGCTGTGCGCCCTCAGCGACGAGCTGCCGCAGTTTTCGCTGCTCGGGAGCTACCGGGAAACCGTGTGCGACCGGTGACCGCTTTCCCCCATTTCAAACAAAGGAACGACGTTTTATGAACTATCTGCTCGTTTGCACCGGCAACACCTGCCGCAGTCCGATGGCCGAAGGGCTGCTCAAGCGCCTGGTCGGCAAGGAGGATCGTGTACTATCGGCGGGACTCGCCGTCGACGGGTTTCACGCCTCCGCGAACGCCGTCGACGCGATGGCGGAAATCGGCGTCGACCTGACCGCGCACCGGGCGCACCAGGTGACGCCGGAGCTCGTGCGGGATGCCGACCGCATCGGGGTGATGAGCCCCGCGCACGCGGCGGCGCTTGTCGCCTATTTCGCCGCCGACCCGCACAAGATCACCGTACTCGGCGGCGGCATTCCCGACCCCTATGGCGGAGATCTCGAGGCTTACCGCCGCACCCGCGACGCGCTGTCTGCGGCACTGCGGGATTGGATAAGCCCCGTGCGGATCGTGCCGATGGAGGCGCGGCATCTGCCGGCGCTCGCCGCGATTGAAGCCGCCTGCTTTGCGCATCCGTGGAGCGAGCAGGCGCTGGCCGACGAATTGACAAACAACACGGCGCGGTTCCTGGTCGCCGAAACGCCGGACGGCGACGTCCTCGGCTATCTCGGGCTCTTTTCGGTCGCCGGAGAGGGCATGATCGGCAACCTCGCCGTCGCGCCCGACCACCGGCGGCAGGGCGTCGCCTCGCGGCTGCTTGATGCGGCGGACGACGTCGCCGCCAGGGAAGGGCTGTCTCGGCTGACGCTCGAGGTGCGCCCCTCCAACACCGCGGCGGTCGCACTGTATGAACATCACGGCTTTTTGCGGGACGGCTGTCGTCCCCGGTTTTATCGCGACCCTGTCGAGGACGCCGCGCTCTATTCCAAATCCTATTTGAAGGACTGATCCCATGACCACCATTCTTGCCATCGAATCCTCCTGCGACGAGACCGCCGCCGCCGTCATTCGGGACGGGCGGGAGACGCTCTCAAATGTCGTCACGTCGCAGATCCCCGAACACCGTCTGTATGGCGGCGTCGTGCCGGAGATCGCGTCCCGGCTGCACGCGGAAGCCATCTCCGCCGTCACCCGGCAGGCGCTCGACGACGCGGGGCTGACGCTTGCCGATCTGGATGCGATCGCCGTCACCGCCTATCCGGGGCTGATCGGCTCGCTGCTCGTCGGGGTCAACTTCGCCAAAGGTCTCGCGCTTTCCACCGGGCTGCCGCTCATTCCCGTGCATCACCTGCGCGGACACGTCGCGGCGAATTATCTCGCCCATCCCTCGCTGCAGCCGCCGTTCTTGTGCCTCGTCGTCTCGGGCGGGCACACCCATTTGATGGAGGTATCCGACTACACAACCTTCCGCATCCTCGGCCGCACGCGGGACGACGCGGCGGGCGAATGCTTCGACAAGACCGCCCGCGCGATGGGGATGCCCTATCCCGGCGGCAAGGCGCTCGATGAGCGCGCCGAAAGCGGCAACCCTCACGCCTTTTCGCTGCCCCACCCGAAGGTGGAGGGCAGCCCGTACGATTTCAGCTTTTCCGGGCTCAAAACCGCCGTGCTCAACCTGCTGCACAACGCATCACAAAAGGGTGAGAGCGTGTGTATCGAAGACGTGTGCGCCTCGCTGCGCTTCACGGTGGCGGAGCTTTTGACCGAGAAAACCGTGGCGGCGGCCGCCGCCACCGGACGGCAAACGGTGGTGCTCGCAGGCGGCGTCTCCGCCAATTCCGAGCTGCGCCGCCAGATGCAGCAAGCCTGTGCCGAGCGCGGGCTTTCGCTCTTTATGCCGCCCCTGCCGCTGTGCGGCGACAACGCCGCCATGATCGGCGCGCAAGGGTATTATGAATGGATCGCCGGACGAGCTGCGGATATGTCGCTCAACGCCGCCGCCACCGCGTCCATTGAGGAGTGTTGATATGTCTGTGATTGCTGCGATCGCCACGCCGCTTGCCCCCGCCGGGCTCGGCGTGGTGCGTTTGTCGGGTGACGACGCGATCGCCGTCGCCGCCGCCGTGTTCCGCGCGGCGGACGGATCGGCGCTCGATACGCTGCCCGGCTATACCGCCCGCTACGGGCATGTGTTCGACGCGGACGGCGACATCGACGACGCGGTGGCGCTCGTCTTTCGCGCGCCGCACAGCTATACCGGCGAGAACGTCGTCGAGCTGTCCTGCCACGGCGGCGCCTATCTGCTGCGCCGCGTGCTGCGCGCCTGTCTTTCGGCGGGGGCGCGCATGGCCGAAGCGGGCGAATTCACCCGTCGCGCCTTTTTGAACGGCAAAATGGATCTCTCCGGCGCGGAAGCCGTGATGGATCTGATCGGCGCCGAGGGCCGCCTCGCGGCCAAAACGGCGCTGGCCGCCCGCGAAGGCGCGCTGTTTCGCCGCCTCGACGCAATCAAACAGGAGCTGCTCGGCGTGTCGGCGCAGATCGCCGCGTTTATCGATTATCCCGATGACGATGTGCCGCCGCTGCCCGCCGACGAACTGCGACAAACGCTGGATGCTGCGGCCGCTTCGCTGCAAGCGCTGTCCGACACGGCGGACGCGGGGCTGATCCTGCGCCGCGGGGTGGACACCGTCATCGTCGGCAAGCCCAATGTGGGCAAATCCACCCTGATGAACCTGCTCTCCGGCGCGGATCGCAGCATCGTCACCGACATCCCCGGCACCACCCGCGACGTGGTGGAAGACTCGGTGCTGCTCGGCGACGTGCGGCTGCGCCTGTCCGATACCGCCGGACTGCACGAGACGGACGATCCGATCGAACGCCTCGGCGTCGACCGCGCCCGCGCCCGACTGGCGCAAGCCGCGCTGGTGCTCGCGGTGTTTGACGCCGCCGCCCCCTTTGACGACGACGATCGGCAGTTGCTCGCCGCCGTGTCGGATCGTCCGGTTGTTGTGATTGTCAACAAATCCGATTTGTCTGACGCGATTCCTGTTGAAATTCTCAACTCTTCTTTGCCGACGGTGGTACTCTCCGCCAAAACGGGCGAGGGGCAGGCCGCCTTGACCGAGGCGGTCGCCGCCGTCACCGGCGTCGCGGCGCTGTCGGGCGACGAGCCGCTGCTTGCAAACGAGCGGCAAACAGACGGCGTGCGGCGGGCACTCTTAGCCGTACTGGCCGCGCGTGACGCGCTGGATGCGGGGCTTGCGGAAGACGCGGTCGCGGTCGGCGTGGACGAAGCGCTCGACGCACTGCTCAGCCTCACCGGCGAGCGGGTCAGCGACGCGGTGGTCGCGGAGGTGTTCCGACGGTTCTGCGTCGGCAAATAAGAAGGAGGCGGCAGCGATGAAAGACAAACGGAGCCTTATATCGGTGCTGTCGATTCTGGCAGCCGCCGTTCTGGTGGCGGTGATCGGGCGAGCGTGGCTCGCCCTTTCTGTTCCCGGTCAGGTCGGCACGCTGTCCGTCACGATGCTGGACGTGGGCAACGCCGACTGTTTTCTCATCCGGCAGGACGCGCATGCGATGCTGATCGACGGCGGCGGGCCGGATACCGCCGCATCGGTCGTGCAAACGCTGCAAAACAAAGGAATCGACTCGCTCGACCTCGTGGTCATCACCCATCCGCATGCGGATCACATCGGTGGGCTGCCGGCGGTGTTCGGTGCGATCACTGTCAAGCAGGTGCTGTTCCAGGCGGTACCGGACGCGCTGACGCCCGACACCCCTTCCTATGCCGCCCTGCAGGCGGCGCTTCGCGCCATCCGCGATCGCACCGAGATCGTGGACGTGACCGACGGCGGCACCTTTTCATTCGGCACCGCCGAGCTGACCGTTTTCCCCGTGTACGGCTCGTACGAGGAGCTCAACGATTACTCGATCGTGTGCCGGATCACCCACGGGCTGCGGTCGTTTTTGTTCATGGGCGACGCAGAGGGAGCGGAAGAAGCTCGGCTTTTGGAATCGGGCGAGCCCTTGACGGCGGACCTGCTCAAGGTCGGCCATCACGGCAGCCGCTCCTCCACCGGCCGCGCGTTTTTGCAAAAAGTATCCCCGTCGATTGCGCTGATTTCCTGCGGCGAAAACGACTACGGCCACCCGCACGAACAAGTGCTGGACGCGCTGACCTCCCGGCGTATCACCATCCTTCGCAGCGACCGGCTCGGGATGGTGACGGTGACGTCGGACGGCTATTCGCTGCAGATCGAAGAGGCGGCGGATGCCGCGCTGCCGGACGCCGCATAACCACTTTGGCAAATCGGGCTTTACGAAAAACAAAAAGTGTGATATACTTATAGAATACTATTTTTAAAGTCATGACGACCGGCGGCGTCGGTCGTTTCCGAGGTCAACGGAAATCTTGCGGTCTTTTTCTAACCTCTAGCCTCTCACTTCTCACCTTTAAAGGAGGGCGGCATATGGCCATTTTCAATCTCCACCGGATCGCGGCGGCGGCCACGGGAAACGCCGCCTATCTGCGCGGTATCCACTACTATAACGCCGGACAGGTCCGGTCGCTCTCCCGCACCGAAAGCAGTTTGTTTGCCGAGATCGTGACCGCCGACGTGGACGGGATGCACGCCGAAGCCTGTTTCGACCACGACGGCGCACTCGCGCAGTTTGAGTGCGACTGCTCCGGCTGGTCGCTGGACGGCGGCATCTGTAAGCACATCGCCGCGATGCTCGTATATAAATATTATGCGGACATGGTATCCTTCACCCCCGAAAAGCCCTCCGTCTCCCATCGCCGGGAAGCGCGCACCGATGCGGCCGCCAAGGCGATGATCGAGCGGTATATGCAGCAGGAGACCGCCGCGGTATCGGCGGCGCTGTGTGCGCCGGACGCACCGGTGCGGCTGCTGCCGACCCTGCGGATCGGCGGCGCCTCCGCCTCGCTCTCGTTCACGCTGCGCGGCGAGCGGGAGTATGCGCTGCGCGATCTGCGCACGTTTTCCCTCCGGATGGCGGGCGGAGAAACGGCGTCTTATGGCAAATCGCTGACGCTGTTCCATCATCCCGATCGGTTTTTTGAAGCGGATCGTCCGCTTCTTCGCTTTTTGCTCGGGCAGGTGTCTCCCTCGCCGCGCGAGGGGGCGCTGCGGGAGCTGTCCCTTTCGCCGATGGCATTCGACGCGTTCTTTTCGGTGATGCGGGGTCGCGCGGTCGATTGCCGTGTACACGGCCGCCAGCGCACCGTTTCCTTTGAAAAAGGCGACCCGGCGCTGACGCTCACCGTACAGCGGGAAGACGACGGCTGTACGCTCGTGGGCGACCCGGCGCTGATCACGCTGACCGGCGTGCGGCGGCGGTATGTGCTTTCGGGCGGGATGCTGTATGGCTGTTCGTCCGCTTTCGGCGACCGCGTCGGCCCGCTGCTGGACGCGCTGCTGAGCGGAAAAGGGCGGCTGTTCATCGCGAGTGACGATCTGCCCGCCGCCGCTGTGGCGCTCTCGTCGCTGGACGAACGGATCACGCTTACCGGCGACGCCGACTATTTTCGTGCCTATCTCCCCGACCGCCCGGACGCTGAGCTGTATCTCGACGCGCCGAACGCGCACACCATCGAAGCCAAGCTGCTGTTTTGCTATGGCGACCGGCGGTTCAACGCCTATCTGCCCGAAACGGCCGACCGCCGCGACACGCTGACCGAATACCGGCTGCGGTCGCTGGTGGAGACCTGGTTCGCCCCGGTTGAAGGCTCCGACGGGCGGTTATCCATGGACACGGACGACGAGCGCTTGTACCGCTTTTTGACCGAGGGACTTGCCACTCTCAGCGCAGCGGCCGCCGTCTATGTAACCGATCGCGTCAAGGCGATCGGCGTCGCGCCGCCACCGAACGCATCGGTCGGCGTACGCATGGAAAGTGGGCTTTTGCACCTGTCGCTCGACCTCACGGGTCTCGATCGGGCGGAGCTGGCCGCCGTGCTGCGCGCTTACAAAGAAAAACGTCCCTATCACCGCCTGCGCAGCGGGCAATTCCTGTCACTGGACGCACCCTCGCTCCAAAGCGTGTTCGCCTTGTCCGAAGGCCTGTCGCTCAGCCAGAAATCGTGGCAAAGCGGCGAGATCACGCTGCCCGCCTTTCGGGCGCTGTATCTCGACCGCGTGCTGCGGGAATCGCCGCCCGCCTCGCTCTCGCGCGACGATGCGTTTCGGCAGCTTTGCCGCAGCATCCGCACCGCCGCCGATAACGACTTCACCCCGCCCATCTCGCTGCAGCCGGTGCTGCGCGGCTACCAAAAGACCGGGTTTCGCTGGCTCAAGGCGCTGCAGCAATATGGCTTCGGCGGCATCTTGGCCGATGAGATGGGCCTCGGGAAAACGCTCGAGATCATCAGCCTGCTGCTCGACGCGAAAGAGCAGGGCGAACAGGCGCCCGCTTTGGTCGTCTGCCCCGCGTCGCTCGTGTTCAACTGGCAGCGGGAGATCGAACGCTTTGCCCCCGCCTTACGCACTCTCGCCGTCACCGGCGACGCCGCCACGCGCGAAGCGCTGCTGCAAACCATCGGAGACTATGACGTGGTGGTCACGTCCTATGATCTTTTGAGGCGGGATCTGCCCGCCTACTTGCCGATCACCTTCTCGTTCCATGTGCTGGACGAAGCGCAATATATCAAAAACGCTTCCACCGTGAGCGCCAAAACGGTCAAGGCCATTTCGAGCCGCTACCGCTTCGCGCTGACCGGCACCCCCATCGAAAACCGGCTGTCCGAACTGTGGAGCATTTTTGATTTTCTGATGCCCGGTTTTCTCTATTCCTATTCCCGCTTCCGGGATCGGTTCGAACGTCCCGTCGTCCGCGACGGGGACGAACGGGCGCTTGCGCGGCTCGACCGGCTGGTGTCGCCGTTCATCCTGCGGCGATTGAAGGCCGACGTGCTGCGCGAACTGCCGCAAAAGCACGAATCGGTGGTACCGGTCGTGCTGACCGGCGAACAACGCACGCTGTATACCGCCGCCGTGTGCCGGCTCAAAGAGGAACTGGAAACGCGCGGCCTGCAGAAAAACCGCATGACGGTGCTCAGTCTGCTCACCCGCCTGCGGCAGATTTGCTGTTCCCCCTCGCTGTGCTTTGAAAATTATCGCGCCGGTTCCGCCAAAACCGACGCCTGTCTCGAACTGCTGCGGCAGGCGATCGACGGCGGCCACAAGGTACTGCTCTTTTCTCA
Source organism: Clostridia bacterium (assembly GCA_017455295.1). GTDB lineage: Bacteria > Bacillota > Clostridia > Oscillospirales > Acutalibacteraceae > RGIG1959. Next base: position 5,252 of record JAFTBJ010000055.1, on the reverse strand, counting down.
ATTCACCTCGCTGCTCGACGAACTGCACGCGCCGCTTGCCGACGCCGGGATCCCCTATTATGAACTGCGCGGCGCCACCTCCTCCCGCGAACGCGACCGCTTAGCTTCCGCGTTCAATCAGGACGACACCCCGCTGTTTCTCATCTCGCTCAAAGCAGGCGGCACCGGCCTCAATCTGACCGGCGCCGACGTGGTGATCCATTTTGACCCGTGGTGGAATCTGGCCGCGCAAAACCAGGCGACCGATCGCGCCCACCGCATCGGGCAAACCCACACGGTGCAGGTGTACAAGCTGATCGCCGTCGATACCATCGAAGAAAAAATCCTTGCACTGCAGGAGAAAAAGCAGGCGCTCGCCGCCGCCGTGATCCACGAAGGCGACGGCATCCTCACCGGCCTTTCGGCCGAAGATCTGCTGCGTCTGCTCGACTGACGCGCCCGAAAGGAGGCACGCGTTGATGAAATACGACCGCGGCGACACGATCGCCGCCTTGCGGGAAAAAGCCATGGCGCTGCCGCTGCTGCCGGGCGTCTATTTGATGCGCGACAAAAGCGGGCGGATCATCTATGTTGGCAAAGCCAAAGCGCTCAAAAACCGCGTCAGCCAATATTTCGGCTCCCCGGTCGGGCATTCCGAAAAGGTGCGCCAGATGGTGGCGCACGTCGCGACGTTTGATTACATCGTCGCCGACAGCGAATTTGAAGCGCTGGTGCTGGAGTGTTCGCTCATCAAGCAGCACGCCCCGAAATACAACATCCTGCTCAAAGACGATAAAGGCTATCACTATATCCGCATCTCCCCGCCGCCGTTTTCGCGCATCGAAGTCGCGCTGCAGAAGGCGGACGACGGCGCGCGATATATCGGGCCGTATATGAGTTCCTACGGCATCAAGCAGGCGGTGGACGAAGCGAACAAAGTGTTCGGCCTGTCCACCTGCCGCCGCACATTGTGCTACGGCAAAAAGCCACCCCGCACCGAGCGTCCCTGTCTCAATCACCACATCGGCCAATGCTGCGCGCCCTGCACCGGACGGGTGACCGAAGCGGATTATGCCGAGCGGGTGGCGGGCGCTCTTGATCTGCTCACCCGCGGCAGCGCCGCGATGCTGCCCGCCCTCACCCGCGAGATGGAAGAGGCCGCTGACCGGCTGGATTTTGAAAAAGCGGCGAAGCTGCGCGACCGCATCGCCGCCATTCGCCGGATCGACGCGCGGCAGAAAGTCGTGATGTCCCGCATCAAGGAGCAGGACGTCATCGCCGCCGTGCGCTCAGGCGGGTATACCTGTTTTCAGGTGTTTCGCTTTCACGGCGGCGCGCTCACCGACCGCGAAGAGTGGATCACCGAAGACCGCGAGGGGGAAGCCGCCGACCGCAGCGCCTTTTTACAGCAATATTATCTGTCCCGCGCCGTGCCGCCGCAGATCACTGTGGACGATCTGCCGGAGGACGCCATGCTGCTCGAACGCTGGCTGACCGAATCGGCGGGACGCCGGGTGCGCATCCACTGCCCGCAAAAAGGCGAACAAGCGGCGCTCGTTTCCATGTGTCGCCGCAACGCGGCGCAGCACCTCGCCGACCGCCTCGGCATGGGCGGCCGGGAGACCGCCGCCCTCGACGAACTCGCGACGCTGCTCGGTCTTTCCGAGCCGCCGCGCCGCATCGAAAGTTACGATATCTCCCACACCGCCGGCGAAGACGCGGTCGCCGGGATGGTGGTCTTTGAGGACGGCAAGCCGAAAAAAAGCGACTACCGCCGCTTCACGATCCGGGAAGCGCGCGGCGGCGACGATCCCGCCGCGATGCGGGAGGTGCTGTCCCGCCGCTTGGCGGAATACCGCGAGCACCAAGGCGAGCCCGGTTTCGGAGAGCTGCCCGATCTGATCCTGCTCGACGGCGGCGAGGCGCAGGTACAGGCGGTGCTGCCGGTGCTGCAGGAGGCGGGGCTTGCAAAGCTGCCGCTTTTCGGCCTTGTCAAGGACGGGCATCACCGCACCCGCGCCGTGGCGACAAACGGCGGCGAGCTCGCGGTGCAGTCCCACCGCGCGGCCTACTCTCTCGTGTCCGCGCTGCAGGAGGAGGTGCACCGCTATGCGATCGGGTTCCACCGCCAAAAACGCAGCAAAAAAATCGCTACCTCCCTCACCTCCATCGAAGGGGTGGGCGCGACCCGCGCCACGGAGCTGCTGCGGCGGTTCGGCTCGGTCAAAGCGGTGGCGGCGGCGACCGAAGAGGAATTGCTCACCGTCAAGGGGATCACCCGCCCGGTCGCCAAAGCGATCGTCGCGCATTTTCGGGAAGACGAATGAATAAAACAAAAGAACCGCCCGCTGTCGAAGGACAGCAGGCGGTTCTTTGCTTACTTGGATTCGATCAGTTGCAGATCGTCTGCTCGGTCTCGGGATCGAACAGGTGGATCTTCGTGTTTTCAAGCACGATGTCGACGGTGTCGCCGGGACGCGCTTTGGAGGTCGGCTCCACGCGCGCGGTATATTTGAAGGTGGTCACGTCGAGATAGAGGAACGTCTCGGCGCCCATCAATTCGGTGACTTCCACCTTCGCCTTGACCATGCAGTTCGCGAACTCTTGCAGATAACGCGGCTCGTCGTGCACGTCTTCGGGACGGATGCCCATGATGACGTCGCGGCCGACATACGCTTCCAGCGCGCCGTCTTCGTTCTTGGAGGCGGGCAGCGGGATCTGATATTTGACGCCGCGGGTGGTCTTGGTGTCTTCGGTGCCGAATTCGACATAGAAGGTCTCGCCGTTTTTGATGAGCTTCGCGTCGATGAAGTTCATTTGCGGGCTGCCGATGAAGCCGGCGACGAACATGTTGCAGGGTTTGTCATAGAGGAATTGCGGGGTATTGACCTGCTGGATCAGGCCGTCTTTCATGACGACGATGCGATCGCCCATCGTCATAGCTTCGGTCTGGTCGTGGGTAACATAAATAAACGTGGTGCCGAGCTTTTGATGCAGCTTGGAGATCTCGGTACGCATCTGCGCGCGGAGCTTCGCGTCCAGGTTGGACAGCGGTTCGTCGAGGAGGAACACCTTCGGCTCACGGACGATGGCGCGACCGAGCGCAACACGCTGACGCTGACCGCCGGACAACGCCTTCGGCTTGCGGTCAAGCAGGTGCGCAATATCGAGGATGCGGGCCGCTTCTTCCACGCGGCGTTTGATCTCGTCTTTCGGGGTCTTGCGGAGCTTCAGGCCGAACGCCATGTTCTCAAACACGGTCATGTGCGGATACAGCGCGTAGTTCTGGAACACCATCGCGATGTCGCGATCTTTCGGCGCCACGGTGTTGACCAGGCGGTCGCCGATATACAGTTCACCCTCGGAAATCTCTTCGAGGCCCGCGATCATGCGCAGCGTCGTGGATTTGCCGCAGCCGGACGGGCCGACCAGGATGATGAATTCCTTATCTTTGATTTCCAGATTGAAATCGGAAACGGCCGTCACGCCGCCGGGGTAATGCTTATAAATCCCCTTCAAAGACAAACCTGCCATACATTCTTCCTCCTAAATGTGGGCGCCGTTCACATACGGCGCGATTATAGTAGTAATACTATACCAAATTTTTCACCAAATAGCAATACTCGATTTCACGAAGATTTTTGCACCGGTTTATCCAATCTGCCAAAAACTTCGTCGTTATTGCCAAAATGACGGGTCAAAAACTGACAGTATTTCTCTTTCGGTGATCAGCCGACACTCCCCGGGCGCGAGCGTCGGATCAAGACACAGCCCGCCCATCGACAGCCGGTGGAGTGTTTGCACCCGCAGCCCCGCCGCTTCAAACATCCGCTTGACCTGATGGAATTTTCCCTCATGCAGCGTCAGCGTCGCCTCACAGCCGTCATACTCCAACTCGGCGGGCAGGCACACGTCGCCGCCGTCGATGGTCATGCCGGAGGCAAAGAGCGCGACCGTCTCCGCCGTCGGTTCACCCGACAGCGTCGCCCGATAGCGCTTTGGAACGTGCTTTCCGGGGGCGAGCATCCGGTGCGCAAAGTCGCCGTCGTCGGTGAGGATCACCATGCCGGTGGTGTCGCGGTCGAGCCGTCCGGCGGGAAACAGCTTGTCCCGCCGCCACATGTCCGGCACCAAATCGACCACCGTTTGCTCCCGGTCGTCGTGCGATACGCACAACACTCCCGCCGGTTTGTTCAGCAGGATATAGAGATGCCGGCGGCAGATCACGGCTTGTCCGTTCACCGTGATCGCCGCTGTCTTCTCCACCTTGCGGGCGGGATCGCGCACCGCCTCGCCGTCCACCGTCACCGCGCCGCGCCGAATCAGCGCTGTCGCCTCTTTACGCGACAGCGCTGTCCCAAGCGCCACTTGTTTGTCCAGTCGTTCGCTCATGCGTCGTCTCCTTGTTCGGTCGTCCGTGTGACCGGGGTGAGCGGCCGCACCACGCCGCTGCCGTCTGTCACATCCCCGCCGATCAGCCGCCCGTCGTATAGATACAGATGCACCGTGTCGGCGGCGTCTTTGAGGGTATAGGTGCGGTATTTCACCCGCTGCCCGGCATAAGGCGCAAGGTCAAATCCCGCCTGTTTTTGCTGTTCATTATAAGCCGCCAGCGCCTCGTCGAACGCATCCGGTATCTGCACCTCCCGCACCGCCTCTGCCGGCAGCGTTACATCATAGCCGAGCGACAGGAGATACGCCGCGCAGTCTTCGTCCGTGTCCCCGATCGCCGCCGCCGTTTGCTGCGCGGCGGGAAAGCACAGGGTGGTTGCCAGCAATACGATCGCCGCGACCAAACAGCCGCCGATGATCAGCAGCCGCTTTCCGCTCGTTTTCATAGATACCACAAACATCGCCCATTCCTCCGTTTCGATACACGGTATGCATGAACCGGAAAAAATATGCGTTCTAGAGGTGAGAGGATAGATGTTTAGAGGTTAGAAAAGACACAATGAATAAGAGGGTGTGCCGCCGAAAGTATGTGCGTAAATTTGCACCGTCTCCCGTGCCAGCGTAGGGGCGGATTCCATATCCGCCCGCAAAGGTTGCCGGAAATAGCGGCGGCGTGTCTTCAAGGCTTCTCCTCGAGGAGAAGCTGTCGAGGCGGTAACGCCGAAGCTGATGAGGTGTTCGCCACATATATGCGGTGACCATTGGTTCCACCTCATCCGGGTTCGCTGACGCTCACCCACCTTTTCCTCGCCGGAAACGGCCACCCTTTTGTCCGCTTCGCGGACATTTCCCCTGTCAGGGGAATCTGCCTCAAGGGGAAG
>JAFTBJ010000054.1 GCA_017455295.1 Clostridia bacterium | reverse complement strand
TAACACGCCTTTGTCTGTTCGCCGAACTCAATCGTATTAAGCGCGAGCGTGTCGTCTTGAAACAGGATTTTTTCTATTTCAAAATCGCTTGTCCGGTAGATAGTCAGTTGGGTTTCCCATGTATCCTTCGGCATTTCGATGTTATAAAAATACGCACCGTCCGGCGTGAAGGCAAAGCCCCCGTCCTGCGTGCCGATATGCGTGATGACGATTTTCTTTATCAGCGTCAAGCGATCCAGATCGTACACCCCGAGCAGCCCCGCCTTCGACTTTGCGACAAATCGATTGGTGTGCGGCTGAAATGCTCCCGCATAGACATACGGGAAATCCCGAAACTGCGCAAGCTCCCGATCGTGTTGATCATACACATAGACCGTCCGCCCATTGCATCCGACGCGGTAGGTCCCGTTATCATAAAATCCCCAAAATTGTCTCATAGGTGCTTTCCTTCCACAAACACCGCTTTCACGTCAAACGCCGCGTCCACCACAATCAGGTCGGCAAGCAGCCCCTCTTGGATCGCGCCGGTGATATGGTCGATGCCGAGCACCTTCGCGGGGGTTTTCGCCCCCATCACGGCGATGTCGGCGAGCGGCACGCCGAGAGCGGCAAGCGTTTTTGCCCCCGCCGCCATGCTGACTGTGCTGCCCGCGATACGTCCTTCCGGGCTGCGGCAGACGCCGCCGCTCACAATACGGGTGTGCCCGTCGACGACGTATTCCCCGTCGCCGAGTCCCGACATCACGCCGCTGTCGCTGACCAATGTCATGCCGTGAGCGCCTTTGAGGCGATACACCATCCGCACGGTCGGCGGGTCGTTATGTACAAGGTCGCAGATCATCTCGGTGTTCACCCGCTCGTCGGTCAGCACCGCGCCGAGTACCCCTGTCTCGCGGTGGCAAAACGGCCGCATCGCGTTGAACACATGGGTCGCGCGTGAAGCGCCCGCGTCGATGGCCGCTTCCGCCTGTGCATAGGTCGCGTCGGTGTGCCCGAGCGAGGCGTGCACCCCCGCCGCTTTGGCGGCGACGATGACCGCGAGCGCATTTTCACGCTCCGGCGCGATGGTCATAATTTTGAGAAGTCCCTCCCCCGCTTCGACAAAACGGGAAAAGGTTTCGACCGCGCAGGTCTCTTCCGGCGGGTGCATCACGCCGGATTTTTTTGGCGAGACAAACGGGCCTTCGAGATGGATGCCAAAAAGGTGCGCGCCTTTTGAGGGCTTGCGGCTTTCGCGCAGGATGTTGCGCTCGGCCGCGATCGTACGATCCGCCGGCAGCGCCCGCACCGTCGCCGCAAAGCCGGTGACCCCCTGCCGGGCGAGCCACACCCGCGCTTTTTCAAAGTCTTCGTCGGGAGAGGCAAATTCCACCCCGACCGACCCGTGGATATGGGTATCGATGAGTCCCGGCAGCACATAAAGCCCCGCGGCGTCATAGACGTCGGAGTCGTCGGGAAAGGAGCCGAAGCCCCCGATCCGCCCGCCGGTGATGCGGATATCCGTTTGGGTAAACACGCCGTCTCGCAGGACGGCGCCGTTTCGGATGATCATACGTTATCCCTCGATGTCTTTGATCATTCTTTGCAGATTTTCCACGCCGATCTCGATGCCGAGCATGGTCGGTTCCATCCCCTCGAATTCGAGCGACACGAACCCGTCATAGCCCGACTGCTTGATCGCCGAAAGGATCTGGAAGGTCGGGACGGTGCCCTGCCCGAAGATGGTGGGGCGGCGATAGTTGCCCGCCCGCGAGCGGTTGTAGCCCCGGCCGGGATCGTACATCATGCCGGAGCGGGTGAAGCAATCCTTTGCATGGACATAGACGATCAGGTCGAGCAGCCGCGACACGGCGGTCGAGCAATCCTCGTCCACGCCGCCGAAGTTGCCGATGTCGCAAAGGAAGCCGTAGTTTTTATTGTTGACGGCGGTAAACAGCTCCACCATGCGGTTGCTGTCCTGCATCAGCCGCCCGTGGTTCTCGCTGCAGGTCATCACGCCGCGCTCTTTCGCATAATCCGCGACCTGCGAGATGATCGGCGCGACCTTGTCGAGCACGAAATGGAACGTTTTCACCCCGTCATAGCCGTCGTAATACTGCTTTGCGACGTCGTGACGAAGAAGCGGGATGCCGCATTCTGCCGCAATGTCGATATGCTTGCAAAGCCGCTCCGCCTCCCGCTCGGGATCGGCGCAGAAAAAGTCGGCGCCGGTCGTATAGATCGGGACGGTCAGTCCCACGTCGTCGGCGTGGGATTTCAGCGCGAGCGCATAGTCGCGCGGCGTATACCCGTCGGGCGCTTCGTCGTCCAGCACGAACTCCACGCCGTTGCAGCCGAGCTCTTTGGTTTTGTCGATCGCGTCAAAGCGAGTGAATCCGCTTCCGTTCCAATAAAGCGGGGAATAGCTATAGGTACTGACACAGCTTTTCATGGATTTCTCACTCCAATACGATTTCTTTGCCTTGTGCGGCGGAATCATACATCGCCTGCAGCATCCGCTGCATCGTGATGGCCTGATCGATCGGGTATTTCGTGTCGCGCGAACCTTTCAGCGCGTGCTCCGCAAAATGCTCGATCTCGAGCTTGAATTTATCGTTTTGAGGGAACACCGTGATCTCGTCGGTGCTGAGATGCCCGGCGCGCTCGCCGAAGATGACGAGCGGCTCGACCGTCGCGCCCGCTTTGGTACCGCAGATCAGCGTTTCCTCTTTGGGCGGGGCGTTGAGCGCCCAGCTCGCTTCTATGAGCATAGTCGCGCCGTTTTCAAAATGGATGATGCCGACCCCCGCGTCCTCGCAATCAAACTGGTTGTCGGGGCAGGGTGTGCCCTGCCAGCGTCCGACGCCCTTCGTTTGGTAGTCGCCGATTTTATAGAACACATTCGCGGACACCCGCACCGGTTTCGGGGTGCCCATCAAGTACCACGCGGCGTCGATGCGGTGCACACCGATGTCGATGACCGGGCCGCCGCCCGACGTCTTTTTATCGGTGAACCAGCCGGTCGGAGTGCCGCGGCGGCGGATGGCGCTGGTTTTGGCATAGTACACCTCGCCGAACTCGCCCGCCTCATACAGTTCCCGCAGATACATGTTGGGATAGCCAAAACGCGACGGCACCGCGAGATGGAAGGTCACGCCCGCTTCGTCGATCGCCGCTTTCATCGCGAGGCCTTCTTCGACCGTCATCGCAAGCGGTTTTTCGCACAGCACATGTTTGCCCGCCTTTGCCGCCGCGATACACACCGGCGCATGGCCGTTGTTCCAGGTGCAGATGTCCACCGCATCGATGTCGGCTTTCTCGAGCATCTCCTCGACCGACGCATACGTAGCGGAAATGCCAAACTCCTCCGCCGCTTTTTTGGCGCGGTCAAAATCGAGGTCGCAGATCGCGACCGGCACCGCATTTCGGCACTCTTTGTACGCTTTCAAGTGGGCGTTGCAAGCGATGTTACCGGCGCCGACGATTCCAATCTTCAGCTTCTCCATATCGGTTCCTCCAAACTGTAAAAATCTGTACTTTTATTATAGGCGAACCGCCCCGCTTTTTCAACCGATTTCGGAATTCTCTTGACAAATTTTTGTTTTGGGATTATGCTGAATACAGCACGATTCTGTATCGCATTTTCAACAGCAAAAGGAGCTGGATTTTGTTATGCATTATTATCCGATGACCATCGCGGGCTGCGACCGCAAGTTGCCGATCTGCCGGGTGACCGACGATCTGTATATCGGCGCGTTCGTCATTTTCGGCGACCAGGAGCTGACCGTCGCCTGTGCACGCGAACTGCTCAAACGCGCACCGGAGTATGATTATATCATCACCGCCGAAGCCAAAGGCATCCCACTGATCCACGAGATGGCGCGGCAGGCGGGCGATCAAAAATATTTTGTTGCGCGCAAGGTGCCGAAGCTCTATATGACCGGCGTGTTTGAAGTGACGGTCAAATCCATCACCACCGAAAAACAGCAAACGCTGTATCTCGACACGGCGGACGCCGCGCTGATGAAAGGCAAAAAAATCCTCGTCATCGACGATGTGATCTCCACCGGCGAGTCGCTCAAAGCGATCGAAGAACTGGTGCGCCAGGCGGGCGGCGAGATCTGCGGCCGGATGTGCATCCTCGCCGAAGGCGACGCGATCGCCCGCGACGATATCGTCTATCTCAATCCGCTGCCGGTGTTCAACGCGGACGGCACCATCAAAAAATAACCGCACATATCAAACTCCGTCGAGCGTTCTTCCGAATGCTCGACGGAGTTTTTCTTTTCATTATTACACTTTGAAAAATCGGGGAACCAGGAAGCCGATCGCCCCCACAAGGAGCACCCAGCCGAGCAGCACCGGCGGCATCAGCACCACCCCTGCCGTCACGGTCACGAAAACGGAGAAGGCCATCGCGAGGCTGCCACCGATCACCTGCGAGATCACGGCGGCTTTGGCGCCGCGGCGCAGCCGGATGCTTTGCAGCAGCACGTTGATCTTGCCGGATGCGCGTCCGCCCGACGCGATCAGCGCCTCCTCCGGCGTTTCCTTTTCGGCCGTCAGCAGTCCTTCATAGGTGCGGCCTTCGCCGGCCGTCAGCACCGTCACCGCTCCATCCGGCAGCCGCATCACCTCACACACGCGGGCGGCGGTCACGTCGGGGTCGCAGGTGCGGATAAGCAGCTGCACGTTTTCTTTCTGAAGAGCCCGCAGCCGCGCCGCAATGCCCGGCTCGGCGAGATAGCTCACCACAAACATCGCCGACAGCTCGCCGCCGGTGCTCAGATACACCGCACAGCGGCCGTCCTTCGTATAGCGTTCCTCATAGCTTTTTTCCGGCACTTCGACGCCGTGGTTCTGCAGCAGCCGCCGATTGCCGACCAGCACGCGCTTGCCGCCCACCCAGCCGGACAGGCCCATATCCTGTTCATAGGCGAGGCTTTCCACGTCTTTGAGAAAATCGGTGCGTTCTTCGATCACGCGGTGAAAAATGGGAGACAGCGGCCCGCCCGCTTCGATCACCACCGCCGCCGCGTCGGTGATCGCTTCGTCGATGCGCGTGCCCGAAAAGGTCTTGATGCCGTGCAGCTTGACCTGCTCCGCCGGGAACAGATCCGCCGCGTCCACGATAAGCGCCTGCGGATGATCGCCGAATTCTTCCGCCGTCGGCCAGCCCACCAGCATCGCGCCGCTGCGCAGCGACCGCTTGGCCGCGCGGGAAATGGGGCGCTGCATGACCGGCAGCGTCCACACCGGCAGCGCCATCGCCAGCGTCGCCGCAAACACGGTCGGCGCATAGGGGATCGCCTTGTCGGGCGACAGCAGCGCATAGCCGATCGCACACAGCAGTGCGACCGCCGCCGTCACCGGCACAAACCACTGCATCATCCGATCCGCCGGATCGGCGCGATAGGAATTTTCCAAAAACCGCGTCAGGAACGGCGTGTGGTGGAAATAGACCACCGCCGGCGTGTCCTCCGACGCCACACCGCGCGCCACTTCGCGCGCCGTGCGCTCATCCTCCACATAGCCGCCTGCGTATTTGATCGCGGTGCGCGAAGCCGTAAACGCGAAATTGCGGCAGATCCGCACCAGCCGCACCTGCCGACCGAACGCTCCCGCCAAAAGGCCGACGCCGCCGGCCGCGCCAACGGCCAACCCGCTCACAACGAGCGCTTCCGACCAGAAGATCGCCCACACGGTATACAGCGCCGCCGCGCTTGCCAATACCGGCGCTACCGTATCCGCGTCGCTGTGCATCGTGAAAAAGCGTTTCCAGCCTTCGCCCATCATGCGGTGATTGATCCCCATCATGCCGAGCAACAGCACCAGCTGCAGCGACAGCAGCAGCGCGGGCGCCACCGCGTCGGGCAGTCCGACATAGGTCGCCGTCAGCATCGCGAGCAGCAAAAAGGCGCCCACCGCCGTCGCCGTCACGCCGATCACGCCGGTGTGGCGGCGGTATGTGAGTTCCGAGCGGATCGCTTCCGCTTCTTCATAATCCCGAAAATCGTCGATCTCGTCGTCGAATTCTGTCTCTTCTTCCTCGATCTCGTCGTCCGGCTCTTCCGTCTCCGATTCGTCTTCTCCTTCTTCTTCCCCGGTCAATCGCATGCCAAACCCGCCGCCGCGGATCAGCGTAAAATCGCGCACTTTTTCGCTGCGCACACGCGCCACGCGCTCCTCGATCTCGCTTTCGTCCCGCGCCGAACCGTCAAATTGGTCAAACGTGAGCTGCCCCGCGATCTGCTCGTCCTCATCGACGATCTCCCGCGTTTGCTGCCGCGTCCCCCGACCATCCACCGACAGCACTCGGGTACGGGTGCGGGCAATACGATCCACTGTCCGCTCCGGTTCCGCCTTTTTCGGTGTGGCAGGCGGCGACGTTGCCGGTTGCGTTGCTATTTGCGGCGCAGCAAAGGTCTCCGTCGCCGTCTTCGGGCGGGGAGCCGCAGCCGCTTCTTCTTTTTTTCGGAGTTCATATTCCAGCAGAATGTCGTCCACAGAATAAGACTGATCCGCCATCATGCCCCGTCCTTTCTTTATGCGCGCGTTTTGCCGCCGTTTCTCGCATCGATCCCCTGCCGCTGCCGCGCCGTTTCATAAAGCAGCAGCGCCGTCGCAACCGAGGCGTTGAGTGAATTGACCCGTCCCGCCATCGGCAGCGACAGGATCTTGTCGCATCGTTCTTTCACCAGCCGACCGAGTCCGCGTCCTTCCGACCCGACCACCAGCGCGGCGGCACCGGTCAGATCCGCCTGACACCACGTCTCGCCGTCCATATCGAGGCCATATACCCACACGCCGCGTTCTTTGAGTTCGCTGAGCGTTTCGGCGATGTTGGTCACTCTGGCGACCGGCAGATATTCCACCGCGCCCGCCGACGCTTTATACACCGCCGACGTCAGCCCCGCCGCATGGCGCTTTGGCACAATCACGCCGTGCGCGCCCGCCGCCTCCGCTGTGCGGATGACGGCGCCGAGGTTGTGCGGATCTTCCAGCTCATCGCACACCACAAAAAACGGCGGCTCGCCTTTTTCTTCTGCCGCGGCAAACAGATCGTCGAGCGTGACATAGTCTTTGCAGGCGGCGATGGCGATCACGCCTTGGTGATGCTCGCCGCCGAGTGCGGAAAGCTTGCGGGGATCCGCCTCCTTGATCGGGATGCCCCGGTCGCGCGCTTCGGCCGCGATGACCGGCAGCGTGCCGCCCCGCTCGCCGCGCGCGATCAATATCCGGTCGATCGGCCGCCCGGCTCGCAGCGCTTCCCGCACCGCGTTGCGCCCGACGATCACGTCTTCAAACGGCGGTCCTCCGGCGGTTATTTTGTCTTTTTTTGCGCTCTCCCGCATGGTCGTTCTCCTTTATATAGGCGTTTTACCGGCCGCACAATCACAATATATAGATTTAGTATACCACATTTTTATAAAAAGGAAAGACCTTTTTGTCACATCGTGTCAAAAAACCTTCATATAAATCAAAAGCCTCGGCTGCTGTTATGGCAGCCGAGGCCCTTCTTTTTTCATCCTTACATGTGTTCCTCGATATAGGCGACCACTTCGCCCACCGTGCGGATATTTTCGATCTCCTCGTCGGGGATCTCCACGTCGAACTCATCCTCCAGCGACATGAGCATATCCACCACGTCCAGCGAATCAGCGCCGAGGTCGTCTTCGATGTTGGTGTTTTCGTCGATCGAGTCGATGTCCGTTTCAAACTGGATGCTCAGGATTTGTTTGACTTTTTCCAGTACCATCGTTCATTCCTCCAAAACGAATCGGTTATGCCGGGCGGCGCGAATTTTGCGGTCGTGACTCGACAACGCCGCCGATTTGTGATACACTAGTAACACACGACCTTACGCGTTATAGTATATAAGCAACGCGGCCGTCTTGTCAATTCCCTTTTGCAAAATTTTTGCGTTTTCCGTTTATTTTTTTCTCAAGGAGGCTCTTTATGCCCGCTTCTTTACGCTTTTGCCTGATCGGGCACCCGCTCGGACACACGCTGTCCCCGTTTTTGCACGAGCGGCTCTTTGCGCTGTCCGGCCTTGCCGGACGGTATACCGCGATCGATCTGCTGCCCGAACGCTTGTCGGCCGACCTGCCCACTCTGCTGAAAAGGATCGCCGGCTGCAACGTCACCATCCCGCACAAGCAGGCGGTGCTGCCGTTTTGCGACCGGCTCGAGGGAAAGGCTGCCCGCTATCAAACCGTCAACTGCATCGCCGTCCGGCCGGATGCCGTCATTGGCTTTAACACCGACGCGGACGGTTTCCTCTCGGCGCTCTCCGGCGCCGGGCTGCGGCTGCAAGGCGTCGTGGCGGTGATCGGCGCGGGCGGCGCCGGAACCGGATTTGCCTGCGAGGCGGCGGCCGCCGGCGCCGAGGTGCTGCTCGTCTCCCGGCGGCGGGAACGCGCCGACGCGCTGCGTGATCGGGTGCTCCGCACCATCCCCGGCGCCGCTTGCCGGGTGCTTGACCGGGCGGAGGATCTCCCCGCCGTGGATCTGCTGCTCAACGCGTCGCCGGTCGGCATGTTTCCAAACGTTGACGCCTCTCCCGTCCCCGCAGCGCTCTTATCCCGCGTGGGCGGCGTATTTGACGCGGTATACAACCCACAGGAAACGCGGCTGCTTCGCGAGGCTCGCGCGGCAGGGATCCCGGCGCTCGGCGGCATGACCATGCTGGTGCGGCAAGCGGCGCTTTCTCACACCATTTGGTACGGCGCATCCTTTTCGGACGAAGCGCTTGACGCCCTTGCGCAAGCGGCCGACGCCGAGCTCACGCGTCTCCGCTAATGGAGGGATCTGTTTTGAAAAATATTGTACTGTGCGGCTTTATGGGCTGCGGCAAATCCACCGTCGGACGGCGGCTCGCTCCTATGACCAACCGGCAATTCGTCGATATGGATCGCTATATCGAAGAGCAGGTCGGCAAACGGATCTCCACGTTGTTTCGCGACGAAGGAGAAGAGGCGTTTCGCAAAGCGGAAACCGCCGCTTGCAACGCCCTCGGCGGGGAGAGCGGCCTTATTATTGCGACCGGCGGAGGCGCCGTGCTGCGGGAAGAAAATGTCGCAGCGCTGAAACAAAACGGCCTGCTCGTGTGGCTGCGCGTCATCCCCGAAACGGTGCTGTCCCGCCTGTCGCGGGATCAATCCCGCCCGTTGCTGATGCGGGACGACAAGGAAACCGCCGTGCGCGAACTGATGGCCGCCCGCACCCCGCTTTATGCCGCGGCCGCCGATTTCACGGTGGACGCGGATGGCGACGCCTTTTCCGTCGCCCGCGCGATCCAAAAAGCGCTGAAACTATAAAAAGGGAAATGAAAAACGAAGTCGCGCCTATGGCGCTATGAAGAATGAAAAATTATGGTGTCGCGCTCCCGCGCGACGGAGTAAAAACTCTTGGGGTGCCGAACATGCCTTCTCCTTGAGGAGAAGGTGGTTTTGCGGCGCATCTGCGACGCAAAACCGGATGAGGTGGAACCAATCCTCACCGCCAATTCGTGGCGAACACCTCATCCGGCGCTTCGCTCACCCTCCTTTACCGGGGGAGGGCAAAGACCCGTTGCCGCAAATCTGTGGTGTTCCTCACGGCGATAGCCGCGCCCTACCTCATCGCCGGGAGATGGTGCGCACGCTCGTATTGTCCGTGTCTTTTCTAACCTCTGCCCTCTCCCCCTCTAAAATGGATAAAAACGCGCCGTCGGAATTGGGCCCTTTTCACAAAAACGCCGAAAGGCGGTTGCAATTCCTTTTTGAGTATGCTATACTCATTCCATAGATTTTATATGCGCATAGAAAGGACTGAAGCCGCATGTCCGAAACGGCTGTTGCCAAAAAGCCTCGCCATTCCTTTGGAACCGGCATATCGCTCGGCGAACATCTCAAACGCCAAAATGCATTTTTCTATATCTCCGCCTTCTTTTCGGTGGCGCTGATCGTGTTGATGTTCCTTCCGTGGGTCAAGAACGCCTCGGTGCTGGGCGTGATTTTCGCCTGCAAGAAAAACGTGGACGTGCTGATTTTCCTCATCCCGATCTCGCTCGGGTACATCGGCACCCAGATCGCGTATCTCATCTCGCTGTTCCGTCCCGGCCGCGACGCATTTTATCCCGGCACGGCGATCGTGCTGCTCGCCGGCCTCGAGATTTTTGTGTTTGTGCTCGCGTCGGATTTTGCGTATAAGCTCGTCTCGAACGGTGAGCCCACCGGCAATCCGCTCGCCTTCCTCGGCATGACCGAATGGACGATCTTCCCGCTGATCTGGCTTGTGGGCACACTGCTGCAAAAGTGGCTGCTCGTCAAACTGGCGCACAAGAAAAAGAAAGATTGATGGTTGCTTTCTCCCCCTGCGCTTTGCGTGGGGGGATTGTCTTGCCCTTTTTGAAAATTTGTTAGCCTGTGCTTTAAACTATTTTTATATGTTCTATATATTTAAAGAGATACGGAGAGAAAGAAATGAAAAGATCCTGTGTGCTATCCTTGCGCTCGCTTTGACAGCTGCACTTGCTTCGTGCGGCTCGACTGTCGTCGAGCCGCAGCCCGAACAGCAAACCGACGTTCAGCCCACATCGTCAACAGAGCCGGAGTTTGAAATCGAAACCAGCCTGAATTATCCGGTTCTCGTTAACAAGGAAAACGAACTCCCTGAAGATTGGGAGGAAAATCTGGAAATCACGACGGTCAAGAATTCTTTTGACGACGAAGTGGAAGTGGAAAAGCAGGCGTGCGACGCCTACTTCAAGCTGAAAGAGGTTCTTGCCGCCGAAGGCGTCTATGTAGACCTGGATTCCGCGCGCAGAAGCGTGGCGGAACAACAACGCATCTGGGACAAATTTATGGAGCAATATGGCGAGGTTTATACCAAGCGCACCGTCGCCGTTCCCGGATTTTCCGAGCATCACACCGGGCTTGCGCTGGATCTGTATCTGAATATCGACGGTGAGGATGTATATCTCAATGAAGATATGGTCAAGTACACGGACGTTTGGGCGAAGATTCATGCAAAACTGGCGGATTACGGATTCATTCTTCGGTATCTTGAAGGCAAAGAGGCGATCACCGGTTATGGATATGAACCGTGGCATATTCGGTACGTCGGCTCGCCCGAGATCGCCAAGGAGATCACCGACAAGGGGATTACACTCGAAGAATATCTGAACATTCTCCCTGTCGGCGACGTGACGCCTCCGAAAGATGAATAACCTGCTCACACAAAACCCGTCGACGCTCAGAAAGGCCCCGGCAATCCGGCAAGGATTGCCGGGGCCTCAGACTGTCGAAAAAGGCACAGACCGCCGGAATTTATGCAGGAAAAGTCTTTCAAAACTTCCTGTAAAATTCGGCTGCTACCAATGCCATTTCTTTCAGCCCTTGAAAACCCTCGTGTTTTCAAGGGCTGCGGCTATCCGCCATTTTGCCCTCTAGCGTATCCGCATACGCCGACGATGGCAAAATGACGGATTCTGCACTCTTTTTCGGCAGCCCGTCAACCTGTCGAAAAAGACCGTCAACCTTTTTCCCCTCTTTGAAAAAAACTCTTGCTTTTTTTAGAAAACAGTGCTATACTACCGTATGGTAGGAATAGACGTGATTGACAAAGAGTGGGGCGACCCGCTCTTTTATGTTTGAAAGGGCGGAATCGAATTGAAAGAATCCGGAAAAGGCGGCGGCACCGTCGCCGTCGCACGCGCGATTGCCGAACCGTTTGTCAAAGAGCTCGGCTTGACGCTGTGGGACGTGCGCTTCGTCAAAGAAGGCGCGACCTGGTATCTGCGCTATTTGATCGACAAAGAGGGCGGCGTCACGCTGGACGACTGCGTCGCGCTGTCGCGGTTGCTCAACCCGGCGCTCGATGAGGCCGACCCCATCCCGCAAAGCTACTGCATGGAAGTGATGTCCCCCGGCGTCGAACGGGAACTCACCCGGCCGGAGCATTTTGAGGCGTTCGTCGGTTGTGCGGTGGTCGTGCGGCTGATCCGCCCGCAGGACGGCGTGCGCGAATTCGCGGGAATCCTGCAAAGCCGGGATGAAGACGGCACGCTGCATCTCGAAGATGAGAACAGCGAGCCTCTCACATTTTTGAAAAAAGACGTGGCGCTTGTCCACATCATCGACGATTTGTCGGACGACTAAACAGGAAAATATATGCCGTATCAAGCGGCAGAAGGAGTTTCGATTATGAAAAAGGCAAACGCGGAATTTTTTGAAGCCATCCGGATGCTCGAAAAAGAAAAGGGCATCCCCGGCGATTACCTGATGGAAAAGATCCAGGCGGCGATCATCATCGCCGTCAAGCGCGATTTTTCCTGCAAGGAGGAAAATATCCTCATTGTGATGGAACCCGAAACCAACGTGTTTTATGTCGCGATTCGCAAGACGGTCGTGGACGAGGTGCTCGATCCCGAAGCGGAGATCCTGCGCGAACAGGCGGTCAAATATAAGAAGAGCGCCAAAGTCGGCGATGTGATTGAGATCCCGCTCGAGACAAAGCAGTTCGGCCGGATCGCCGCCCAGATCGCGAAGCACGTCATCCGCCAGGGCATCCGGGAAGCGGAGCGCGGCCAGCAGCTGCAGGAGTTCCAGCGCAAGAACCAGGAGCTGGTCACAGCGATCGTCACCCGCGTGGATCCGAACACCGGCGCCGCGACGCTGGAGATCGGCCACTCGATGGCGGTGCTGCCTCGCACGGAGCAGCTGGAAACCGACCGATTCCGCGACGGCGACCGCATCAAGGTGTTTGTGGTGGACGTCAAGGTCAAGGAAGACGACCGCGGCCCGCGGATGATGCTGTCCCGCACCCATCCCGGCATGGTCAAGCGGCTGTTTGAAATGGAAGTGCCGGAGATCTACAACGGCACCGTCGAGATCAAAGCGGTCTCCCGTGAAGCGGGATCCCGCACCAAGCTTGCCGTTTATTCGGCGGATGAAAATGTGGATCCCATCGGCGCCTGCATCGGGCCGCACGGTTCCCGCGTGGCCGGGATCGTGGATGAACTCGGCGGCGAAAAAATCGACATCGTGCGCTACAGCGACCAGCCGGAAGAATTCATCAGCGCCGCGCTTTCGCCCGCCAAGGTGATCGCGGTGGAGGTGGCGGCGGACGGCAGCAAGGCCTGCCAGGTCACCGTGCCGGAAAACCAGCTGTCGCTCGCGATCGGCAACAAAGGCCAGAACGTCCGTCTGGCCGCCCGACTGACCGGTTGGAAGATCGATATCCACGCCGACGGCGCCGTGCAGGCGGACTGATCCCGCCTCACTCGCCCGAACGGAGGGTTTTATGGCCACAACAAAAAAACTGCCGCAGCGGATGTGTACCGGCTGCGGAGAGATGAAACCGAAAAGAGACCTGGTCCGGATCGTGCACACAAAAGACGGCGACGTGCTGGTGGACGACACCGGGCGCGTCGGCGGCCGCGGCGCCTATCTTTGCCGCAGCCTCACCTGCCTGCAGGCGGCCCGCAAAGCGCGGCGGCTGGAAAAAGCGTTTTCCTGCCGCATCCCGGACGAGGTATATGAAGCGCTGGAAAAGGGGTTGAGCGACGATGACCACGCCGGATAAACTCGGCGGGCTCCTCGGGATCGCCCGCCGCGCGGGACAGCTTGCCGTCGGGTTTGACGCAGCGGCGGCCGCCGTCACGAACGGAGACAGCCGGCTGATCCTGGTTTGCACCGACCTCTCCCCCAAGACGGAAAAGGAATGCCGATTTGTCGGCAGCGCCCACCGCGCCGATGTGCTGCCGCTGCCTTACGACAAAGCGGCGCTCGCCCGCTTGATCGGGGCGGCAAAGCCGGTCGGTGTAGTCGCCGTGTGCGGACAAAATTTTGAAAAAGCGATCCGTCTCGCGCTTTGATTTTGCTGTTTTGTGATTTGAAGGAGGAATAGCCTATGATGCTCATCAAATACCGCGTCAGCGACGTGGCGAAGGATTTCAACGTTCCGAGCAAAAAGATCGTGGAGATCCTCGGCACGCTGTCCGACACGCCGAAAAAGAGCGCGACCGCGCTGGAAGAGGAAGAGCTCGACTGGATCTTTGAGTATTTCACGACGGCCTATGCCGTGGAGAATTTCGACGACTTTTTCGCCCAGGGCGACGCCCAGCGCATCGAGCGGGAAGCCGCCGACAAAGCGGCGGCCGAAGCGCGTGAGCAGGAAGAAGCGGCCAAGCGGGAAGCGGAAGCCAAAGAAGCCGCGGCCAAAGCGGCCGCAGCGGCCGCATCCGCCAAAGGCGGCGACAAAGGCGGTAAAAGTGCGCCGAAAAAGGTTAGCGACGTCGTCATCCCGCCGCGTGTGCCAAAGAAAAAAGAGAAACAGGCGCCCGTCCCCAAAGCGCCCATCGAACGCCGCACGGTCGATACCCGTATGGCGCAGGTCGACGTCAGCCGTTACGATGAGAAATTCGACGCGATGGCGCAAGCTTCGAGCCATGTGCGCGGCGACGGCGGCGCGGTCAAGAAAAAGAAGATCCCGCAAAAATCCAAAGAATATCGCAAGCCGCAGCGCCGCCGTGAGACGGAGCAGGAGCGCATGAACCGCATCGAGCGGGAGCGCAAGCAAAAGCATTTGACCATCACCGTCGGCGAGACCATCACCGTCGGCGATCTTGCGGCCAAGCTGAAAGCCTCCTCCGCCGAAGTCATCACCAAGCTGATGAAACTCGGCGTGATGGCGACCATCAACCAGGAAATTGATTTTGACACGGCGTTCTTTGTCGCGGAGGAATTCCATGCGACCGCCGAGCGCGAAGTGGTGGTCACCATCGAAGAGCGCATCATCGACGACCGCGAAGACACCGATACCGATCTGCAGGAGCGCGATCCGGTCGTCGTCGTGATGGGTCACGTTGACCACGGCAAGACCTCCATCCTCGACGCAATCCGCAAAACGAGCGTCACCTCCGGCGAAGCCGGCGGCATCACGCAGCACATCGGCGCCTATCGCGTGGATGTGAACGGCAAATCCATCACCTTCCTCGACACGCCCGGCCACGCCGCCTTCACCGCCATGCGTGCCCGCGGCGCGCAGGCGACCGACATCGCGATCCTGGTGGTCGCGGCGGACGACGGCATCATGCCGCAGACGGTCGAAGCGATCAACCACGCCAAAGACGCCGGGGTGTCCATCATCGTGGCGATCAACAAAATGGATAAACCGACGGCGGATCCCGACCGCATCAAACAGCAGCTCACCGAATATGAGCTGGTGCCGGAAGAATGGGGCGGCGACATCATGTGCGTCCCCGTTTCGGCGGTAACCGGCATGGGTCTTGACGAGCTGCTCGAAGACGTGCTGCTGGTCGCGGAAGTGAACGAGCTGCGCGCCAATCCCGATCGCGCCGCCAAAGGCATCGTGATCGAAGCGCGGCTGGATAAAGGCCGCGGCCCGATCGCGACCGTCCTCGTACAAAACGGCACGCTGCACACCGGCGATATTCTGGTCGCCGGTACAACGGTCGGCCGCGTGCGTGCGATGACCGACGACAAGGGCCAGCGCATCGACAGCGCCGGTCCCTCCGTCCCGGTGGAGATCATGGGTCTCGACGAAGTGCCCGCCTCCGGCGACATCGTCAACGCCGTCACCGACGAGCGTCTCGCGCGCGAGCTGGTGGAACAGCGCCGCCAGGCCGCGAAGGAAGAACAATTCAACCTGTATCAAAAAGTCACCCTCGACAATCTGTTCGACCAGATGAAAGAGGGCGAGATGAAAGAGCTCAAAGTGATCGTCAAGGCAGACGTACAGGGTTCGGTCGAGGCGCTGACGCAATCGCTGCAAAAGCTCTCAAACGACGAAGTGCGCGTCCGTGTGATCCACGGCGCGGTCGGCGCGGTGAGCGAAGGCGACGTCAGCTTTGCGGCGGCCGCCGGTGCGATCATCGTCGGTTTCAACGTGCGGCCCGATCCGATGGCGGAAGAAGCCGCGAAGCATGAGCAGGTCGATCTGCGGCTCTATCGCGTGATCTACGACTGCATCGACGAGATCTCCGCCGCCATGAAGGGCATGCTCGCGCCCAAGACGCGCGAAGTGCTGCACGGCCGTGCGGAAGTGCGCAGCGTGTTCAAGATCACCGGCGCGGGCATCATCGCCGGCTGCTATGTGCTGGACGGCAAGATCTGCCGCAACGATCTGCTGCGCATCGTGCGGGACGGCATCATCATCGCCGACGACAAGATGGTCTCGCTCAAGCGCTTTAAGGACGACCAAAAAGAAGTCGCCGCCGGTTATGAATGCGGCGTCGGCCTTGAAAAATCCGTGGATATCAAAGAAGGCGATATCTACGAATCGTATATCATCGAAGAATACCGGGAAGACTGATGATACATCGCTATCCCCGCAATCAAGGAGGTGTGTCCGATGGCGGGACATCGCCATGAACGCTTGCGCGAAGATATCACGCGCGAATTGACCGCGATCCTGCGCACCGTGAAGGATCCGCGTGTGAACGCCACCATGCTGTCCATCGTGCGCACAGAGGTCACGAACGATCTGTCGTATGCCACCGTGTACGTCAGCTCCATGGACGGCATGCCGGCCGCGCAAAACGCGGTCAAAGGGCTGCGCTCGGCCGCCGGTTATATGCGGCGGGAGCTGGGCGCGGCGCTGAAACTCCGCCAAGTGCCCGAACTGCGGTTTGTGGCGGACGATTCCATTGCCTACAGCGCCTCCATTTCTCAAACGCTGCGCACGATCCATGAGCAGGATCGGCAGCGAGAGGAGGAATCGACATGAGCACCCTCATCGACGTATCCGCCGCCGCCCATCGCTTATTGGCGGCAGACGACGTGCTGATTTTGACCCATCAATATCCGGACGGCGACACGCTCGGCAGCGGGTTCGCCCTGTGCCGCGCCCTGCGGCAAAAGGGCAAGCGCGCCCGCGTTGTCTGCGGCGACGTCATTCCGGAGAAATACGATTTTCTGATGGAAGGGCTTGACGACGAGTCGTTCGAGCCGCAATTCATCTGCGCCGTGGACGTGGCGGACAAGGCGCTGCTCGGCTCGCTTTGCGAGCCGTACGGCGACCGGGTGGATCTGTGCATTGACCACCACGCGTCCAACGTGCAGTATGCAAGCGAGCTGTTGCTCAAAGCCGATTATGCCGCCGCCGCGATGGCGGTGACCGAAGTGCTCAAGGCGATGGACGTCGTGTTCGATCAGGCCATCGCCGAAGCGATCTACACCGGCATCGCGACCGACAGCGGCTGTTTCAAATATTCGAACGCCGACGCCTATACCCATCGCATGGCGGCCGAGATGCTGGATCACGGCGTGCGGTTCGAGATGATCAACCGCACCATGTTTGACATCAAATCCCGCGCCCGCGTCGCGCTCGAGCGGGAAGCTCTCGCCGGGATGCGCTTTTTCTATGGCGGCCGCGTCGCCGTCATGCCGATCACCCTCGGCATGGTCGAAAACAGCGGCGCGCGTGAAAACGACATGGAAGGGCTCGCCCCCATCCCCCGCCAGATCGAAGGAGTTTGGGTGGGCGTGATGCTCCGCGAAAAAGCGGACGGCAGCTACAAAGTCAGCGTGCGCACCGGCAACCATGCCGACGCCTCCGCGATTTGTCAGCCGCTCGGCGGCGGCGGACACGTCCGCGCCGCAGGCTGCACGCTCGACGGCCCACTCGATGCGGCAATTGAGCGGATGCTGCAGATGATCGCCGACACAATCCCCCGCGTGCAGGAAAAGCCCCGCCAAGCGACCAGATAAGACGATAAAAAAAGCACCCCCCTACGGGGTGCTTTTTTGTTTTGGTAGAGCGGTGCCGGAAGATTGTGGGTTATCCCCGGCGCGATGTAGGCATCGCGCCTACGGCACGCCGGAGATATAAGAGGATTTTACACAATCTGCCGTACCGTCGTTCTCGTTTGCCCGACAGGGCAAACATATCGCGCCGCCGCAAAGCGGCATATCGCATTGGCGTAGTCAATATATCGCACGGGCGCAAAGCGCCCGTATATTACTGGTGCTGCAGCCAGACTTTGAGCACCGCCGTTTGGGTTTTCGCGTCGGGAAGCTTGCCGGCCATCACCATGCCGACCGCCTCCGAAAGCGGGATGCGCAGCACGTCAAGAAACTCGTCCTCGTCCGGCGACTGCTCACCGAAATGGAGTCCGGTCGCAAAATACAGATGGATGATCTCGCCGCAGTAGCCGGGACTGGGATAGAGTTTGCCGAGCGACACGACATGCTCCGCCGTCGCGCCGGTCTCCTCCTTGAGCTCGCGGATGCCCGCTTCTTTTGGGTCTTCCCCTTTTTCGAGCTTGCCGGCCGGCAGCTCGGTGACGATCTCGCCATAGGGGTAGCGGAACTGCCGTACAAACAGCAGCTCGTCATCATCGGTCAGCGCCGCGACGCACACGCCTCCGGGGTGCGCCACGATCTCGCGTTTCGCCGTCTGGCCGTTTGGCAGCAGTGCGACGTCGTTGCGCACGGTGATGATCCGCCCTTCAAAGACGGTGTGTTCCTCCAGTGTTTTCTCCGTCAACTGTTCGTCGGTCATAATTCGTTCGCCCTTTCCCATATAGTGAAATAAAAAGGAGTGTGTGCCGCTTTGTATGATTCCCTGATCCTGCCCGTCCCCGCCTCGCCCGCGGCGGTTGCCGCCTATGGCCGGGCGCTGCACCGCCGCTATCCCGCACTGTCCATCGTGTCGATCGGGCAAAGCGTCTGCGGCCGGTCGATCGACGCCTATGTGCTCGGGCGGGACGCGTCCCGCATCGTGCTGGTCGCGGCGGCTGTTCACGCGCAGGAATGGCTGACGTCGCTTGTGGCGCTGCGGCTTTTGGAAGCGCTTTGCCGCCTCGGCGAGCCGCGCGACCGCGCCGTCGTCATCCTGCCGCAGGTCAACCCCGACGGGGTGGCGATCGCGCTGTCGGGCGCTCGCTCTGCCCCCCAAAACCGGCGGGCGTGGCTGCGTTCTCTCGGCAGCGACGTACCGGGGCGCTGGCAGGCCAACGCGCGCGGCGTCGACCTCAACCACAATTTTAACGCCGGTTGGAAAAAATTGCAAGAGCTGGAACAAAAAATCGGCATTGTCGGCCCCGCACCCCGCCGTTTTGGCGGCTTCTCTCCCGAAAGCGAGCCGGAAACGCGGGCGGTGTGCGATCTTTGCCGCCGCGTGCGGGTGTCGCAACTGCTCGCGCTCCATTCACAGGGGGAAGAGATCTATTGGCAATACGGCGACCGCACCCCGAAAGAAGCCCGCGCCGTCGCCGAAATGCTCGCCGCCCTTTCCGGCTACCGCGTCGCCTCCCCCGAACCGCTCGCGACCGGCGGCGGGATGAAAGACTGGTTCATCGAGCAGTATGGCCGCTTCGGCTTCACCTTGGAACTCGGGCGCGGGGTCAACCCGCTCCCCGCCGACGACCTTGATCCTATTTGGGATAAAACAAGCGAGATGCTGCTCGCCTTTGCCACCTTATAATGAACACGCCCATCGGCATTGGCCGATGGGCGTGTTCATTTCTATAGTCGCTTTAGGCGCCCTTTTTCGTGGTCAGCTCCACCAGCGTGTCGTATTCGGCCGCCGTCAACGTGAACTGCCGGTAGCGGGTGCGCCCGTCCTGCAGGAACGCGGCGGTCACCGTCATCGGTGTGCCGGACGGGTAGACGTATTCGTCGTTTTCGTCCCAATAGCCCGCTTCACCATAGTCGTCGTTATACAGGTAGGAGAAATACGGATTGCTCGATGCCTTTTGGATCCCGCGTTTGAGTCCCTTGCACAACACCTCTTTGCCTTTGCCATCAAACGTCGTGCCATGGATATCCTCATATTTCGGATTATCCAAGCCATAATAATCATACGGTTTGACCGATACGACCGTGATCTCCTGCACCTCGCTCGCCTCTGGGTGATAGCTCCACGCCATGTTCGTAAAGGCGGTCATCCCGGCGATCACGACCACGTTCAGCGCGACCAGCACGCCGAGCCACGGCATCGCCCGCAGCAGATTTTTCGGCTTGCGGGTGGTGATGAGCTCAAAGAGAAAATAGGCCATCAGCGCGGTCACATAGTACATGACCACTTCCACCACACCGGCCTCGCCGAACAGCATGCCGTATTCCGCCACGCCGGTAAACATCGTATACAGCGAATAGATCGCCGGCAGGCAGAACACAAACCCGACCACCAGCCGGTACACCGTTTGCATGCCGCGGGAGGCCGCCGACTGCCCCGCCGCCTCGCTCGGACGGCGACAGAAGGCGAAAAGCGCCAGTCCGCCGTAGAGCAGCACGAGCGCCGCGGTGTAGATCCATTCCACCCCCAAGCTATTCGCCGGATTACCAAACGTGACAATATTCGGCAATCCCAAAAACCAGCCGAGCTGATCCGCCGGGATCACCGACGCGACCTGCAGCGTCCCGTTCACCAGCACCGCCAAAAGCAGCCGCGGCACAAAGGCGATCATGACCCACGCACAAATCGCGCTGAACACGCGGCCGGACAGCGCCATTGCGAGCGCCGCCGCCATCATGGTCGCCAGTCCGCCGAGCCACAGCCCGAACGTCCAGCTGAGCGTATCCGCGATCGGCAGCTCGGAAATACCGTACCGCAGCGCCAAAAACGCCGGACCGGCCACCGCGACCAGCGACACCACCGCCGTATACATCGCGGCCGCCGCGGCCGCAAAGCTCAAGAAAAGGCACGGCCGCGTCTGCGGCAGGCCATGGTGGAAATCGCTCGCGCTGCGGGTCATCAAAAACCGGAAGGTCAGCAGCGAGTAAAGCGGCGCAAACACATACATCGACACATACAGCATCGCGATGGTGGTATACGGCAGATCAAAATCGTACTCGTCGATCACGCTGAGCAGCAACAGCGGCATCACGCTGATCACAGTGCACACCGCCGCGTGTACGATGCCGATCGTGCGCAGCCGCCGCAGGGCTTCCACAAAGAGACGCCCGTCAAAGATTGTTTTTTTCATGACGTCAACCCCTCCGTGATCGTATTGAAATCGTAGCCTCTTGCCTGCAGTTCATAGGTGAACACTTCTTCGAGCGTCAGCGGCAGCAGCTCGCAGAGCAGCGGGTTTTTCGCCCGCAGCAGCGCCGCTGCTTCCTCCCGGTCGCCGCTGACGATCATGTTGGCG
Organism: Clostridia bacterium; assembly: GCA_017455295.1. Classification (GTDB taxonomy): domain Bacteria; phylum Bacillota; class Clostridia; order Oscillospirales; family Acutalibacteraceae; genus RGIG1959. Next base: position 18,859 of record JAFTBJ010000054.1, on the reverse strand, counting down.
ACCGAGCCGTGCTGCACATAATGCACGATCGAAAGCTCCGGGAAGGCGCTGCGATCAAACGGCTCCCCGAACGCGATCTGCACCTTGAAGAGGCTCGTCTTCATCGTGCTGACGTCCTGTTGCAGCACCATGCCGCCCCGGTGGATGAGCGCCAGCTGATCGCACAGGTCTTCCAGCTCCCGAAGCGAATGGGACACGACGACCGCCGTCGTACCATAGCTCGCAACGTCGTCCGCGATCACGCTTTTAACCACATGCCGCATCACGGGGTCAAGGCCGTCCATCGTCTCGTCAAAGAAGATGTACCGCGCCCGGCAGGCGAGCGACAGCGCCGTGACCGTCAGCCGCTTCATACCTTTTGAAAAGGTGCTCGTCGAGCGGTTCTTCGGCAGCCGGAAAGCAGATAGCAGCGCCTCTGCCCGCTGTTTATCAAAATAAGGATAGGCCGCCGCATAGGCGCGCATCAGCCCTTCGGGCGACGCGCCGTTCATCAAATATAAGTCGTCCGGCACCAGCAGCAGCTGGGATTTGACAGCCGGATTTTCGTGGATCGGCTGGCCGTCCACCGTCACCCGCCCGCCGTCCGGGCGGTAGATGCCGCACACCGTGCGCAAAAAGGTGGATTTGCCGGCGCCGTTGGAGCCGACCATGCCGTACACGCATCCGTCCGGGATGGTGCAGGTGATCGCATCCAGCGCCGTATAGCCGTCAAAGCGTTTGGTTAGGTTTTGTGCTTCAATCATTCTGCCTCTCCCTCCTTTTTATCCGCTTGGTCGATCGCATCGATCAAGTCCTTCTTAGAAATTCCGGCAAGCAGCAGCTCGTGCGCCAGCTCGCGAAATCCGTCCAGCTTTTCGCGCCCCACCGTTTGCAGGTGCTCCCGCGCATCCGGCGCCACAAAGCACCCGCGCCCCGGCACCGCCGCCAGAACCCCGCGCTGATACAGCTCGTTAAAGGCTTTTTGTACCGTGTTCGGGTTGACCGCCAGCTCACAAGACAGATTGCGCACCGACGGCAGCGCATCGCCCGGCTGCAGGACGCCCAGCAGCACCAGCCGCTCGATCTGCGCGGTCAGTTGCTCATAAATCGGCGTGCGCGCCATGGGATCGATTTGAAACATCCTTTTCGCTCTCTCCTTTCCTGACCGTTCTAACTGTATTATGCGTTATAATACAGTTAGATTATAGCGCGGGTTTCTTTCTTTGTCAAGCAAATTTTCAAAACACTTGACAAACAGCCGAAAACCCGGTATGATAGCGGTGCGCGAAACAGAAAGCCGCGCGGTCAGTTCGCAATTCCATCCTGACCTAAAACAAAACTAGGAGGACCCTCATTATGAAATCATCTCGTTCGCTGCACCGGTTGACCGAAGCCGGGGTGATCGCGGCGCTGTATGCGGCGCTGACGCTCATTCTCCCCGTGCTGAGCTTTGGCCCGGTGCAATTTCGTTTGTCCGAAGCCCTCACCATCCTGCCGGTGTTCACCCCGGCGGCGATCCCGGGGCTGACGCTCGGCTGCGTGCTTGCAAACGCGATCGGCCTCGGCGTCGGCGCCAACCCGGCCGGGCTGATGGATATCGCCTTCGGCAGCGTCGCCACCCTGCTCGCCGCGTTGTGCAGCTACGGCCTGCGAAATGTTCGATGGTTCGGCGTCCCGGTGCTCTCTACCATCCCGCCCGTATTCTTCAACGCGGCGATCATCGGACTGGAGCTATGCTTCATGGTGCTCGGCGGGTTCTCGTGGGAAGGCTTTGGCCTGATGGCGGCAGAAGTCGGCGCCGGTGAGGCGGTGGTCGCCATCGCGGGTGGCGTGATCGTGTTTCTGGCGATCGAAAAGACCGGCGTCAAAAACAAGCTGTTTTTGGCGGGAAAATCCGGATCTTTATGCAGGTCACATGACAAATCGCGTCGAAACCCCTGAATTTTCGTGCGTTTTGAGTGCTTGTTTTTTGAGGCGTTTTCGGCTACAATATGGTTTGTAAGTCCATGTGGCTTGGATACTATCAAAAAAGGAGTGTGTCTCCCCATGCAAAAGATCATCTGCAAAAAAGTGTACGACACCGAAACCGCTACCGAGATCGCGCGCAAAGTGAACGGCGCGTTCGGCGATCCCACCGGCTACGAAGAGATCCTCTATCAAGCTCCCGAAGGCCATTATTTCATCCTGGGCCGCGGCGGCGAGGAATCCCCCTATCCGGCAGAGACGATCGTGCGCATCGCCAAAGACAAGGCGCAAAATTGGAACTGAGTCTCTTGTTTGAACATCAAAAAAATCCCCCGAAGCAGTAGCTTCGGGGGATTTTTTTGCTCCGAGTTATCCAATCAACGAGGCGACCATCCGCCGCGCGTCAGCGGTGTTGACCGAGCCGTTGCCGTCGTAGTCGGCGGCTTTCTTCGCCGCCGCCGACAGCGTTTTCGCAAAGGTAGACGAGAGCACCACGTCGCGCGCGTCCGCCGACGTGAGAGTGCCGCTGCCGTTGACGTCGCCGGGCACGGCGAGCGTGTAGGTCGCGATCACGCTGCCGCCGCTGACCACTTTCACGACGCAGCCGGTCTTGACAAGATCGCCGGACGCCATTTCTTTATTGCCGTCATACACCTTGACATATTGTCCGTTGTTCACCGCCGATTTGAGCTCGGATACCGTCTTGCCGAGTGCCGGGCCGGTCAGCACGCCGCTATTGTCCACTTTATAGTTGTCGTTTTCGATCGAGATGGTGCCGCCCCACGAATCGGACTTGACCACCGAATCGGTGAGATAGGTGATCGAGGAGGTGTCGCTCGCCTGGCAGGCTTTCAAGGTGAGCTGTCCGTCGCCTTTGAGGGTGACGGTCATTTTCTTGATTGTACTTTGCCCGCTCGACGGCAGGACGTTGTTATAGGTGTAAAATCCGAGCAGGTCGAGCGCGCGGATATAATCGCCGTCCGGGATCGCATCGTTTTCGGGATGGGTCTCACAGCCGAACTGGTTGAAGAAGTCGGTGCCGAGGCTCATCTCCATATCGCCGCTCGAGGTCGTCACGACCAGCGACAGGTTGAAGCGGGTCGTGCTGTTCACATCGACCAGCAGCAGCCCGGCGTTTTTCGGCGCAAAGGCCGCGTTCGGCGAGAAGGTCACGGTATACCCGTCGGCGCCGCTCATCGTCAGCACGCCCTTGTTATAGCTATACTGTCCGGCGGCGTTGCCGGATTGCGCGATGGACGAGGGGTTCATCGCATTGACCGTCACCGACGCGTTTTTCGGCCCGACGTCCACGCTCTCGATCTTGACGAACTGGTCGAGCTCGCCCACCACATAGTAGGTGATATACTCGATATCCAGGCGGTTGGACGCGGCGGGGGTCAGACCGACGCGGGTGATATAGGACAGCAGGTCGGCGCGGATGGTGCGCACCGCCGCCGCAAAGTCGTCGTCGCTGCCCTTGACGATCTGGGACAGCTTCACCGAATAGATCTCGCCGTTCGCATCGCGCAGGCCGAGGTCGGCGTTGAAATAGGCGTTGCCGGAAATGATGAGGTTGAGATAGGGGTTCGCCGACAGGTCGACGCTCTTTTGGTAGGTCGTGGTCATCGACGGCCAGCCGTATTCGTCGCCGCCCTTGTACATCGTCACAAACCCGCTGCTCGCGTCATAGAACGGCCAGACGTAGCTGCTGCCGCCGGAATAGCTGTTGACGGAGGTCGCGCCTTCGGTCGGCTGGAAGTTGGTCGCGAGCGCATACGGCTCCGCTTTCCACAGCGCGTGCAGCGAGCGGTTGCGGGTGATCTTGGTGCTGAAATCAAACACATAGCCGTCCTCATCGTACCAGTTGACGAAGGTGTAGCCCGACCGGGTCGGGTTTGCAGGCCGGGTCGCGCATTTGCCGGAATCGACCGACTGAGACGCGACGCTGCTGCCGCCACGGCTGTCAAAGCTGACCGTGTAGCCGGTCTGGCCATAGGCGCGGTTGATGGGCGAGCCGGTTCCGGTCAGCAGGCAGAACCAGTCGAGCTTCAGCTTGTTGGTGCTAAGCGCCGACTGCGTCACCCACGCGTCGCCGTTGCCGGTGCCGCGCGCCGACGTCGGATAACTGTCATAAACATGGAAATAGCCGGTCGACGAGTCATAGCCGACCACCGCAATAAAATGCCCGGGCACGTGTCCGATCGCCACGCCGCCGTTTTTCAGATGGTTTTTCAGCGTCGACGAGCTGGCGCCCGCCCAATACCCCTGGTTATCCGAGCCGCAGTCTACCGTAAAGCCATAGGCCGCGCCGTACTTCGCCTGCAGCTTCGGATAGACGGTCAGACGATAGGTGCCGTCGGAGGATGAGCCGGGGTTGTAGCCGCCGATGCTGTGTCCCCACGAGGCAACCTCGGTGATGCTCATTTCGTTGCCGGTCAGATACCCGACCGCGTTGACGATGGAGAACATGCCGCAGCCGGTATCCCGCAGGTTGCCGCCGCCATAGGTATAGCTTTTCCATTTTGTGAGATTCTGGATCAGGATCGGACGCGGAATGACGCTCTCCGCCGCCGCGGTAAAGCTCGCCGTGGCAAGCACCGACAGCATCATGGTCAGCGCTAACGCCAACGACAGTCCTTTCTTCATGAGATGTTTCATAACAACGCCACCTTTATATGTCAAAAAAGTCGATAAATTTGCATTCTACCTCTATTATTATAATAGCGGTTCCCGAAAAGGCTGTCAAGGACGCCCCGGTTTTTCTCCGTTTTCATCATATCCCGTCTCCGGTTTTTAGGCAATCTTTCCAAACATTTTCGGAGATTGTGTGGAAAACCCCGGTAGCGTTTGTAAGAACGCCGCCGGGGTTGATTGTTTACTAAATCGATCACAGATTCACGATCATCCCGTCATAAGCGACGACAAAGCCGTCGTCCTTGACCTCCGCTTCCAGCTCCTCGTGAAGCTGGCAGCAGTTGTGCGAGAAATGGTTGATGACGACAATGGCGTCATCTTTCAGCGCGCCCGCTTCGCGCAAGGCCGCGACCATCTCGCGGTTTTCGGGCATCCCCATGTGGCCGTTGCGGTTGGAGCGGCGGCCGTAGCAGCAGTCGAGGCTGAGAAAATCAAGCGATTTCGTTTTCAAAAACGCCATCGTGTCGTCCGGGAAAACGCCGGTGTCGTGGGCATAGACGATCTGCCTGTCGCCGTCGGTGACATAGTAGATCCCGGCCTTTTCGTCCGGCTTGTGGTTGGCGGGAAGATAGGTGAACTGAAGGCCGTTTTTCGCCGTGTGCGGCTCGAAATAGGCAAGCGGATGCACCTCCAAAAATTCCTGATAGGGCACGTCCTGCTTGATATAGCCCTCCATCAGCTGCACACCCGCCTCATTGACATGCACCCGCAGCGGCGGCACGTTTTGGTCGTCCCCGAGATGCGCGAACACCGGCACCCGGCGCATAAACAGATCCTGCACGTCGAAATGATCGCCGTGCGAATGGGTGACAAAAAGATCGGTCACCGAGCCGAGGTCGAGCCCGAGCTGCGTGGCAAGCACGGCGGCATCGGGACAAAAGTCGATCATCACCGTGTCGTTGACCATCAGCCCCGAGCGCAGGCGGATGTTCTTGCCGCCCAATTCGCGGGCGCGGCGGCAGGCGTCGCAATGGCAGAAAATGGCGGGAAACGCCTCCGCGGCGGCGGTGCCCATATATTGCAGTTTCATAGGTCTCCCCCTCTTTCGGTTCTGTTCCCTATTATAAAACAGTTTGTTCTCGTCGTCAAGAAACGGTTGCTTTTTTCGACAGGATCTGCTATACTAAACAGGATCGTTCGGATCAAGTTGAAGAAAAAGGAGTCTTCGTGTTATGAAAAAGTTTTTTGGCGAATTCAAAGAATTCATCATGCGCGGCAACGTGATGGACATGGCCGTCGGCGTCATCATCGGCGCGGCGTTCAAGGCGATCATCGACTCGGTGGTGGGTGATATCCTGATGCCGGTGCTAAGCCTCATCACCGGCGGCATCGATTTCCAGAACTGGTTTGTCGCGCTGGACGGCGGCAGCTATGCGACGCTGGAAGCGGCGCAGGAAGCCGGCGCGGCCACACTGGCCTACGGCAACCTGATCTCCGTCGTCATCAACTTCCTCATCATGGCGTTCGTGATCTTCCTCATCGTCAAAGCCTTCAACAAAGCGGCCTCGCTGCGCAAGAAGAAGGAAGTGGAAGAAGAACCCACCACCAAGACCTGCCCGTTCTGCTGCTCCGAGATCGACATCAAGGCGACCAAGTGCCCGCACTGCACGTCGGATCTGCCGGAGGACGCGGAATAATCCAAACCGCTTGATAACCTCAACGTAAAAACGCCCCTCGGGAACCGTGTTCCCGAGGGGCGTTTTCTGTGTCAATCCTGCCTCATCGCGTGGGCTTTCACATACCGCATGATCGCGCGGTCGACGTCGACGCCGGTGCAGGCCGCAAGCTCCGCTGTGCGCCCCGCCGAATTGACCTCGCAAAGCAGCGGGCCGTCCTCCCCGTCGAGCAGGTCGACCCCGCCGATCTCCACCCCGAGGACACGGCAGGCTTTGAGGGCGAGCGTCCGCTCTTCCTCGGTGGGGGTATAGGCCGTCCCCTTGCCGCCGAGCGCGGCGTTCGCGCGAAAATCGGTTTTGTTGGTTCGCACCATCGAAGCGACCACCGCGTCCCCGACGACATACAGCCGCTTGTCCCGCCCGACGCTGGTTTTGACCAGTCGCTGCAAGAGAAACGGGCGAGCGTGCATCGAGCGGGCAAGCGCAGTCAGTTCGTTTTCATCGTGGGCGAGATACACCTGCCCGCCGAGCGAGCCGAAGCATTCCTTGAAAACGAGCGGAAACCCGAGCGCCTCCCCCGCCTCGCGGAGAAAGTCGTCCCCCGCCTCGCCGAATTCGTCGAAGGTCATCGGGGCGACCCATGTCTCGATGAACGGCAAATCCTGTCCGGCCAGCGCCCAATAGGTCGCCGCCTTGTCGTCGCAGAGCGCGATCGCGTCGGCGCGGTTAAACAGCCGCATCCCCAGTCTCTCGAGATAGCGGGCGAGCCGCACGTCCTTGTCCCAAAACAGCACAAAGTCGGCGCCAATGTTCCCCGTCACGCCGCCGCGCGCGTCGTACCGCGCCCACATTTCCGCGTTCGGCACGGGCGTGAGCGCGATCCCTTCTTTTTCGGCGGCGACAACCAGCGAGCGCACATTTTGCGGCGCCTCGCGGTTCCAAAAGCCGTTATAGAGGATGATTCCGTGCATAGAAGATCCTTCCTTTTTCAACCATACCCGGCGGCGTGCGTGACAGCCTTCCCCTTGAGGCAGATTCCCCTGACAGGGGAAATGTCCGCGAAGCGGACAAAAGGGTGGCCGTTTCCGGCGAGGAAAAGGTGTCGAGGCGGAACGCCGAGACGGATGAGGTGTCAACAATATTTCATCAAAATAGATGATTATAAATATCTTCTAAAAAATCGTACCAAAGATGTCGTTCTTCTTTTGTCATATCTCGCCTTAATTTTTTGGCAAACGGCGTGAGATTCGGATTGTGTGTATCGTTCATAAAAACACCTGGATTTGTTTGCTTTCCACCTCATCCGGCGCTTCGCGCCACCTTCCCCTCAAGGGGAAGGCTTATCGCCCACCTGCGGCGGGAGCCCCGTCCCCGTCCTACGGCTCGTCACAAGATGGTGGCGCGCCCTTTATTTTCCATTGTCCATGAAAAAACCGCCCCGCCAAACGGCCGAGGGCGGTTTTTTCAATTATTTCTTTGTCAGCGTAAAGCAGGTCGCTTCAAAATCCCACAGATGCGGCAGCGCCACGCCGGCGTACATCAGCTCGTCGCCGCCGAAATCGGCGTCGAGTTCCTCGATGTGATAGGTCGCCTCGGGATCGAGACCGCGGAATTTCAGCACCGTCACCGGGTCGGCGGGGAGGTTCAGTTGCCGCACATAGACGGCGCACGCCTTCGATTTATCCGGCAGCACGAACATCCACGCGCAGGCGTTGGTCTCAAACGGGTTTTGGAGCCGGTAAAAATCGCCCTTCAACACCATATCGCTGACCTTGCGATACCGCTCGGTCTGCGTTTTGATCGCCAGCCTCTCCTCGTCGGTGAGCTGCAGCGGGTTGAATTCATATCCGAACGACGCGCTCATCGCGACCAGCGCGCGGGTGTTATAGGGCGTCACGCGGTTCATCTGGTGGTTCGGGGAGGCCGAGACGTGCGCCGTCATGCTTTGCGGCGGATACACCATCGACGTGCCGTATTGGATCTTCAGGCGCTCGATCGCATCGGAATCGTCCGACGTCCAGATCTGCGGCTGATAATAGAGAATGCCGGGATCAAACCGTCCGCCGCCGCCGGAGCAGCCCTCGAACACGACATCCGGGAAGTTTTCGGTGAGATACGCCATGAAGCGATAGAGATTGAGCACAAAGCGGTGGAACACCTCGCCCTGCCGCTCGGGCGGCAAGGCGGCCGAATACGCTTCGGTGAAGTGGCGGTTCATATCCCATTTCACATAGGAGATGCGGTTATTTTTGAGCACGCCGCCCACCGTTTTTTCGAGATATTCGAGCACGTCCTCGCGGGACAAATCAAGGATGAGCTGCTGGCGGCCGCGGCAGAACGGGCGGCCGTCTTGCTTCAAGGCCCAGTCGGGATGCGCGCGATAAAGCTCGCTGTCCTCCGAGATCATCTCCGGCTCAAACCAGAGGCCGAAGGTCATCCCCTGCTCTTCGCATTTTTCGATGAGCGGGGTCAGGCCGTGCGGCAGCTTGCCGGTGTGCACGAACCAGTCGCCGAGCGAGCTGTTGTCGGTGTCGCGATGACCGAACCAGCCGTCGTCCAGCACAAAGGTGTCGATGCCAAGTCCCTTGCAGCTCTCGATGATGCCGAGCAGTTTTTCTTCATCGAAATCAAAATAGGTCGCTTCCCAGTTGTTGATGACGATCGGGCGGCGCACGTTGCGGCGCTTTGTGTGCCCGAGGTGGTAGCGATAGGCGTTGTGGAAGTTGCGGGACATCTGCCCGAGGCCTTCGGCGGAATAGGTCATCACCGCTTCCGGCGTGACGAAGGTCTCGCCGTCCGCAAGCCGCCACGCAAACCCGGCGGGATGAATGCCCATCTGCACCCGCGCGCCGCCGAAGGGGTCGACCTCGGCGCGGCCGATCCAGTTGCCGCTGTAGATCAGCGAGATGCCATAGACGCTGCCCTGTTCCTCGGTCGCGGTCTTTTCGGCAAACGCCATGAAGGGGTTGTGGTGGTGGCTCGACGTGCCGCGCCGACTGCCCACCGACTGGGTGCCGTGGCGCATGGGGGAGCGGTCGATCTGCCGCTCACGGATATGCGCGCCGTAAAGCCCGATCATATCATAATCGGCGATCGGGAGATCCATGCTCATGCTAAGCGCCTCGGTCACGGTGACCGGCGCGCCGGTTTTATTGATAATCCGCGCCGAGCGGGTGATGACGTCGATGTCCTCAAACACGATGTATTTGAGCACGATCGCAAGCCCCGTGGGCTCGTCCCGCAGCAGCACCTCGAGCGTCTGGTCGCCGCCCGAGAGGCTCGGCAACCCTTCCAGCTCCTCGCTGCCGTCTGTGATGGTGTGAGAGACGTACTGCGGGTCGATGATGCGGCTGCCGTTTTCAAACTGCACCCCCACCGCCGGGCAGCGGAAATCGCCGCCGCCATAGGCGGGGTACTCGGTCGGGATGATGTCGAGCGCATAGTTGACGTCCGGCGCGCCCTCATAGTTTGGCGAGAAACCGGACGGATATTTCTGCCACAGGCGCGAAAGATCCGGCGTGCCGCGCAGCTTCCTGCCGTAATACGCCGTGTAGAGATAGTTGTGATCGAACACAGAAAAGAGATAGCTCGTGTGTTTGGTTGTCAAATGGAAAACGCGATTGGTCGAATCAAATTGAATAGCCATAACGTCGTGCCTCCTTTGTTCTTTCTTCTTTATTTTACAAGGAAACGGAGCCCGGCGCAAGAGGTTTTGCCAACTTTTGCCCCGCAAACGGCAAAAAAATACCCCGCAAGCAAGTTGCTTGCGGGGCGATTGGTTGCAAACATTCGCCGATCAATCCGCGAAACCGGATTGCACGATGGCGACCAAGGCGTCGACCGCTTCCTGCTCGTCTACGCCGTCCGCGATGATGCGGATGCTGGTGCCGCCGACGATCCCCAGCGAGAGAACGCCGAGCAGACTCTTGGCGTTGATGCGGCGATCGTCTTTCTCCACCCAGATGGACGAGCGGAATTCATTGGCTTTTTGGATGAAAAACGTCGCCGGACGCGCATGCAGTCCCACTTGATTTTGCAGCATAACGTCTTTAACATACATAGTTCATCTATCCCCTTTTCACAAAAAACAAACAGTGTCTTTGTAATGAATGAACAGTATTATTATATCACAAAAGTATGCGCCGTCAATTGATTTTGTTTCCATTTCGGGGATTTTGGCGAAAATTCGTTCAACTGTCCGATTTTCAAAATCGCTTTTGCCGCGGTTTTGGTCATTTTTACTTGCTTTTTTTCACATTTTTATAGCGACGCGACGAAAGTTTTCCACATTTTTCATGCATTTACCGGATGGTTGCCCTGTATCAGCGCTTCCGCCCAGGCGCGTTCCTCCTCGGTGAGGGGGGCGTTTGCGATCATATCCGGGCGTTTTTGCGCTGTGCGGCGGATCGCTTCGCGTCGCCGCCAGGCGGCGATGTTCTTATGATGCCCCGACAGCAGAATGTCCGGGATCGGGCGGCCCTCCCATTCGGCGGGGCGGGTGTACTGCGGGTATTCGAGCAGGCCGTCATAGTGGCTTTCTTCCTCAAAGCACACGTCCTCCGCCAGCACGCCGGGGATCATGCGGGAGACGCAGTCGATCAGCACGAGCGCGGGCAACTCGCCGCCGGTGAGCACATAGTCGCCGACCGAGATCTCCTCGTCCACAAACGCGTCGAGCACCCGCTCGTCCACCCCTTCATAATGCCCGCACAGCACACAAAGATTCGGCTTTTCGGACAGCTCCTTCGCTTTTTGCTGGGTCAGCACCGCGCCCTGCGGCGACATATACACAAGATACGGCCGCTCCCCCGCCTGCTCGCACACCGCGCGAAAGCAGTCGGCGATCGGCTGGGCGTACATCACCATGCCGCGCCCGCCGCCATACGGATAGTCGTCGGTTTGTTTTTGCTTGTTGAGCGTGTAGTCGCGGATCTGGTGACAATGCACCTCGATCACGCCTTTATTCTGCGCCCGCCCGAGAATGCTTTCGCCGAGCACCCGCTCGCACATCTCGGGGAACAGCGTCATCACGTCAATCCGCATCGTCAAACAACCCCTTGATCGGCGTGATGCGGATCTCGCCGCCGTCGATATCCACCGTTTTCACGATGCTCGGCACGGCGGGAAGAAGCACCTCGCCCTTGTCCGTTTTCACATGATAGACGGGGTTTGCCCCCGTCTGGCTGACATCGCAAAGGGTGCCATAGGTCACGCCTGTGTCCGCGTCCACCACTGCAAGCCCCAAAAGATCGCACACGAAATAGCGGCCTTTCGGCAGGCGGAAATCGTCGCGGTGGGCATAGAGCATCCTCCCGCGCAGCGCCTCGGCGGCCTCCACCGTCGTGACACCGTCGAGTGCGACAAGCGCGATGTTTTTATGCGGCCGCGCCTGCGCCTTGACCGATTGCCTGCCGTCTTTGTCCCAATAAAAGGTTTTGATCCTGCAAAGCTGTTCGGCGCTGTCGCACCACGGCTGCACCCGCACTTCGCCTCGGATGCCGTGGGTGCCGACGATCTCGCCCGCTTCCAGATATTGGATCCGTCCCATCGGGCCCTATGCCCCCTTTCCCTCGTTCGCGGCTTGGCTCCGCGAACATATCGCATTCGCCGACAGGCGAATATAGTATGGCCCTTATTGCCCGCCCGACACCTGGCGATACAATGCAAACGCATCCGCCATATTGATGGTGCCGCTGCCGTCGATATCCGCCACCGCGTTTTGCGCATCGGTCAGCTTGACCTGGCCGGACACCGCGCGATACAGCAGGAACGCGTCCGCCATGTTGACAACGCCGCTGCCGTCCAGATCCCCGGTTGTCACGGGCGCCGGTGCGGTCGTGGTGGTGATTTGCTCGGTCGTGGTGGTCGTGGTCGGTACGATATGGTGCGTCGGGTCGGTCGGGTTCTGCGTATCGACCATCCGCATGTCGCGGAAGGTCGCGGTGCCGGTGCCGTTGAATTCCACATAAACCGCGCGCACATTCGCGACGCCGTTTTTGTTGCCCCAGTTGGCGTTCGCGATGCACCAGTTGTAGATGCCGAGAATGCTCTGCACCTCGTCAAAGGTGCCGGCCGGGAAATACTCGGGGCCTTTCCAGTTGTCATACAGGCCGATCCAGTGCGTGTCATACTCGCCGTTCGGATCCTCATCGCAGAACGTGATCTTGACCGGCACGTCCGCCGTGAAATCGAGCGAGACGTATTGCAGCGTCGTATAATCATAGGTCAAATACGGCGCCAGCGCGAAGTTGCCGGTGACCGTCCAGGAGCCGTCCTCGTGGATCGTGATATTGTCGCGGCCCTCGGCGATGAAGCGCTCCTGCAGGAAATCGGTGCCGTCATACCCGCCGGTGATGGTCACGGTGCCGTCATTCACCGTATAGGGAACGTCAAAGTCGTCCGTCTCGCCGAAGCTGTTCGGGTTGTCGACGCCGTTGTTGCCGCGCAGCGGATCCGCCGTCACGCTGATCACGGTCGAGGCGGTATTCTCGGCGACAATCTCGAATTTGATCGAGAACAGCTTGCCGGCGGCTGCCTTGCCTTGCCAGTCGCTCGACGCATAGGAAAGCTTGAAGATGCCTTCCGCCGCCGCGCCGCCCGCATGGTAGGTGCCGGGCAGGATCGCCTCGTTGATGCTGTACGCCTCGCCGTCATAGGCGTTTTCCACCAGGCGGAGAACCGCCGGGTCATAGGTCACGGTGAAATCGCCGTTGACGATGTAGGCGTCAGCGGAAACCGACACGTCGACTTCCACCACGTCGCCGAGCGCGCCGGAAACGTTGCCGACCGTCAAAACGGCAGAGTTGATCGCGGCGTTTGCCGGGGTGACGGTCATAGAGCAGATCGCCGTCATGAGCAAGGCGAGCGTGCCGATCATGGCCAGCAGTTTGACAAAACGTGTGTTCATATAGAGTTCCTCCTTTTGAAATATGAATATGTAAAGTTAAAAAGCAGAACAGACATCTATGCAGACCACGGGTTTGTGCCGCTCTGCGATCTTGTTTGCCACTCGTGGCATCTTGTCTTCACGTTCGCGGCATAAGCCGCGACCATCTCGCGCCGCCAAGAGGCGGCATATCGAATGGACGAAGTCCATATATCGAATGGCGCGACAGCGCCATATATCCCATTCGCCGACAGGCGAATATTATATCGCGCCTTTTGCCGTCAGGCCGCGCGTGAAGGCGGCGGGCGGCGGGACAGGATCCCCTTGCCGGGCGCGGGCATACGCCGCCGCGATCCCGGCCGCCTCCTTTGCCGATTCGGTCGTGAAGGAGAGCATCCAAAAGGAAAGCGGCAGCAGGCGGAGTGCCTCCGGCTGATCGGCCAGCCACAGCGGCACGCTGTTGACAAGATCGGGGCAGCCGTTTTGGCAGACAAGCGGGAAAAAGACGCCTTTGCGGTCATAGAGTCCCCGCGGTTCGCCGCCCGTCCTCGACGGACAGCCGCCGCACCCCTCCCGCACGCGGTGGGGGCAGTTTCGCAGCAGCATCAAGGGCTGCCGCCCATAGACCACCGCACCGACCGGCAGCGGCGAGCAGGCGGCAAACGCCATGTGTCTCAAGGACAGTTCGGTCGACAGCGTCGCCGCCGTCACGCCGTCCTCTCTATAGGCCGCGAGCGCCGCGGCGTTCGCCGCGTGCAGCCCGAACCCGCCGACCGGCGACAGGCCCGCGTCTTTCGCGATCGCGACCGCATCGATCGTGTGGCAGAGCGCTTCGGTGACGCCCGCCGCCTTCATACGGCCGAGCGCCTCCCGCACAGCGGCAGATTGCCCGAAGATCCCGCGTGGGATCTCCGCCATCGCCCGTTCGCCCAAGGCGGCGAGCGTGTGTTCTTCCGTATCGAGCGGGACGATCACCCGCTCACAGCAGGCGACCAACTCGTCGCGGATCTGCGCCGCCCGCTGCAACCGCGCCCATAGCGCGGGGGATGCGGGGGCCGGGATCGCATCCGGCATCGACGGCAGCGCCCCAAACGGGTGCGAATGCGGTTTTGCGCGCAGCGTCAGCAAGGCGTCGACCGCCTGCCGCCGCAGGGCGTTGATCGCCGACACCGGCGCCGACGCATCGGCGTCCACCTCTATGTGTTCGGCGGCAAACGGCGTGCCGCCGAGTTTTTGCAATTGTTCGGTCAATCGGGCCACGTTTGCTTCCCGGCTGCCATCCGCCGTCTCGCCGGTGACGGTGACCGTGTGCTCGCCGTCCTCGGCTGTCAGCGTCAGCGGCTGTCCCGCGTGCGCGGTCAGCGCAAAGGAAAGCGGCAGACGGGCGGTTTCTTTTTCATAAAGCTTTTGCAGGCGCTTCAAGGCGGGCGCCGCCGCCTGCACATCGTCTTTGGTGCGCGCGCCGAACATCGCGAGGTCACGCCGCGCGATATAGTAGCCGTCGGTGAATCCACTGCGGGAAAACACTGCGCGCAGATCGCTTGCCAGCATCTCATCGACCGGGCGGCCGTCGAGCACCGCGCGGCAAACGGCCGTCGCCGCCGCGACATATTCGGGGCGTTTCATCCGCCCTTCGATCTTGAATGACTTGACTCCCATCGCCGCAAGTTCCGGCAGATAGGGTACGAGCGACAGGTCTTTGAGGCTTAAGGCCCGGTCGTCCTCTCCCGGGCGGCGATCGGTGCAAAACGGGAGGCGGCAGGTTTGGGCGCAGCGGCCGCGATTGCCGCTTCGGCCGCCGAGCGCCGCCGAGAAAAAGCATTGGCCCGACACCGACATACACAAGGCGCCGTGCACAAATACCTCGATCTCCGGCCCCAGACCCACGCAGGCGGCGATCTCGTCCCGGCTCATCTCGCGGGCGAGCACCACCCGGGAAAAGCCGTCTTCAAACAGCGCCTTTACCCCCTCGGGCGTGTGGCAGGACAGTTGGGTGGAAGCGTGCAGCGACAAAGAAGGGCAGGCTGCGCGGATCGCGCGAGCCAGCCCCCGGTCTTGTACGATCAGCGCGTCGACGCCAAATCCCGCCGCTCTCTCCGCTTCCGCGAGGGCCGCCGCCATTTCCGTTTCACGCACCAGCGTGTTGAGCGTCAGGTGTACCTGCACCCCGCGCTGATGGCAATAGGCGATCGCGTCCAAAAGCGCCGCGTCATCGGCAAAGGGCTTCGACGCCTGCCGCGCATGAAACCGGCCCGCGCCGAAATACACCGCATCCGCGCCGCAGCGCACAGCGGCCGTGAGCGCCTCCCACGATCCGACGGGAGCAAGCAGCTCGGGCGTCATGGCCGACGGGTGCGCAGCTGCACCACTTCCCGCTGCAGCCGCTCGTTTTCCGCGCGGGCGGCCGCAAGCGCATTCGCGATCTGTTCCCGTTCGTCGGCGAGCTTTTTCCATTCGCGGCGAAGCTCGTCCGCCGCCGTTTTTTCCTTGTTGGCACGATCGGTGCTTTCCAGCGCCGCGAGCACCGCCGCCATCGTCGTGCTGACGCGGGGATCCGCTTCCACGATGGCAGTGATCGCCTCATCCACCTGTGCGGCCAGGTCGCGCATATACCGCGGCGACTCCTCCGACACCAGCGTATAGGACGTGCCGCCGATGTTGACTTTCATTCGATTGACGTCCATCGTTTTTGCCTCCTCGCGCCACCATTATTCAATCGTATATTTTCCGGCAAACCGCTCAAAGTCGGCGACGAATTCCGGGTTGTCTTCCGAGCGGAACTGATGCAGGAATTCGTGCGTCTCAAAAGAGAATTCCTTGAGCTGGATCATGCACACCGCCACATTGGAGCAGTGGTCCGAAATGCGTTCGTAGTTGTTGAGCAGGTCGGTCAGTGCAAAGCCCGGCTCGATGCTGCACTTACCGGCTTGCAGCCGCTTGACATGCCGGTCCTTTTCTTCCGCGACCAGCCCGTCGATCACCTGCTCGAGCGGCTCGACTTTGCGCGCCAGATCGAGATCGTTGCGGCAAAACGCGTCGGTCGTGATCTCAAGGATCTCGGCGATCGCGGCGGAGATCACCGCCATATCCTGCTGCGTCTGTTCGGAGAAGGTCAGCTCTTTTTCGGCGATGTCCTGCGCGACAAACAGGATGTTGCGCGCGTGGTCGCCCAGCCGCTCGAAGTCGCCGATCGAGTGCAGCAGCTTCGAGATCTTGCCGCTGTCCGTGTCGGACAGCTCTTTACCGGACAGCTTGACCAGATAGGTGCTCAGGCTGTCTTCATAAATATCGAGTTTGTTTTCGTTTTCGGTGACCAGCTCCGCCTCTTTTTCGCTGTAATGCTCGATCTGCTTCATGGCGAGCAGCAGCGTGTCATGCGCAAGCTTCGCCATGTCGATGGTCATGTTTTTGCATTCCGCCAAGGCGATCGACGGGGTGGACAGCAGGCGTTCGTCGAGGAACGCAAACGGGTGGTCTTTCGTGTTTTCTTTGACAAGGTTCTCGGCGAGCTTGACAAGCATCTTGGAGAACGGCATCAACACGATGGTGGTGAAGATGTTGAACACCATGTGGATCACGGCGATCATCACCGGGTCGATCGGCTGATCGACAAAGGAGAAGTGGAAGATCGCGTGCAGCACATAGACCGGCACCATCACGATCACCGTGCCGATCACCTTGATCGCGACGTGGATCACGACGACCCGCTTCGCTTTTTTGTTGACGCCAAAGGAGGACAGCAGCGCCGTCATACAGGTGCCGATGTTCGCGCCGAGGATGATCGGGAGCGCCATGCCGATGGTGACGTTGCCGGTCAGGGACAGCGCCTGCAAAATACTGACCGCCGCAGCCGAGCTTTGGATCACGCCGGTAAAGACGGTGCCGATCAACAGGCCGACGATCGGATTATCAAACGCAGTGAGCAGCGTGTGGAACTGCTCGGAATCCTTGAGGCCGGAGACCGAGCTGCTCATCAGTACCATGCCGTACATCAGCACGGCAAAGCCGACGCAGATGTTGCCGATGTCTTTGCGGCGCGTTTTTTTGGAGACCATGATGAACAAAATGCCGAGCAGCGCGACAAGCGGTGCGAACGACTCCGGCTTGAGCAAACTCATCACCCAGTTGTCGTCGCCGATGCCGATGGTACTCGTGATCCACGCGGTCACGGTGGTGCCGATGTTTGATCCCATCATCACGCCGACGGTGGAATAGAGATCCATAATGCCGGAGTTGACAAGGCCGACAAGCATCACGGTCATCGCGGAGGACGACTGGATCGCGATGGTGATGATCGCGCCGAGCGCCATGCTCTTGAACGGATTGGAGGTCATGCGCCGCAGCGTTTTTTCCAGCTTACCGCCGGCGAGCTTCTCGAGCCCCGCCGACATGACGTGCATGCCGTAAAGGAAAAACGCGAGGCCGCCGCACAGCGTCAAAATATCAAATATATCCATATTACACCTCGAAAAAGGCGCTGTCTTTGCGCCCGTTTTGGCTGAATACGTCTGACTATATTCGGGGGTCATCCGAAACTTCCCCTATTTTTCTTATTGTAACATAAACCCCCGCTGTTTTGCAACCGTCTTTTTGCGGCAAAACAACGGGGGTATTTTTGTGTTGTCCAATCGGCCGTTTATCCGGAACACTTAAAATCCCGATTCTCCTTTTCGCCACTTTTCAAAGCGAAACATCCCGTCGCTCCTCTCGTCCTCGGCCGGGGCGTCGGGGTCGTGCGGGTCGGGATGATGGCTGTTGAAAAACTCCACAATGTGAAACCCACAACGATTGACATAAAAATGGATGTTTCGTTTTTCAAAATAGGGGGTGACCGTTTCCCATACAGTCACCTCCGGGTAACGCTGCTCGACGGCACACCACGCGGCATATCCGATCCCTTTGCTGTGTACCTGCGGCGAAACGAACAGCAGTTCCAGCTCGCCTCGTTTTCCCTCCGTTTTCACCACAACGCCGCCGACGATTTTGCCGCCACACACGATGCGATACGCCGCCCCGCTGTCGATAGCCTGCTCGATGGTGCCCCGGGAAATGATCTCGCCGTCCTCTTCAAAGTGATCGTCGCGGCGCCCGAAGTCCTCCAGCGCTCCATAGCGAAACGCTTCTTGGTTATCCAGAATGAACTGCTCACGATCCGCTTGCGTCAAGGGCACAAGACAAACCTGTTTCACTGTTATGTCCTCCTTACCACCGCACTTTTGCGATTCTGTCTCCCTGTCAGGAAGTCGGCCAAACGCCGTCCTTGTCGACTGCGGCGGCGGCTGATGCGAGGTCATAGCCATAGACCTGCCCGTCGGGGTAAAGATCAAAAAGCGGCACCAACACGAATGCCCGCTCTCTCATCCGCGGATGGGGCAGCGTCAATTCGGGATCGTTGCTTTCCGCGCCGTCGGCAAGCAGCAGGTCGATATCGATCACGCGCGGGCCGTTTTTGATGGTGCGAAGCCGGTGAAGCGCCGCCTCGATGCCGAGGCAGGCGCCGAGCAGCGCGCGCGGCGAGAGCGACGTCTCGATCTCCGCGACCGCATTGAGAAAATCCGGCTGGTCAAGATATCCGACCGGCGCTGTGCGATACCGCCCGCTTTGCCGCAGCACCGTCGTCCCCGGCAGCGAGGCGATCGCGGCGATCGCCTCGTCCATCGTGCCTCCCACATCCCCGAGGTTGCCCCCGAGCCCGAGAAGCATTTTCATCGCTCGTCCC
>JAFTBJ010000008.1 GCA_017455295.1 Clostridia bacterium | reverse complement strand
TGGTGGGCTTGATCACGCGCATCATCACAAGATAAATACCGCCGATCAGCAGCGCACCCGCACACGTTTCGCCGAGCGAGCCTTTATGTACGCCGAAAAAGAGCTGCTGCAGACTATAAGGACTGTTGCTTGCCACTTCATAGGTGAGCGGCGTCGCCTGACTGATGGCGTCGACGCCCGGCTCTCCGATGACGGGAGCCATCCAGTTGTTCATATCTTCGGAAAAACTCATCAGCAGCACAATACGCCCGATGAGTGCGGGATTAACAAAGTTATGTCCGATACCGCCGAACATCTGCTTCGCGACTACGATGGCGACCACGCCGCCGAGTGCCGCTTCCCACAGCGGAATGGTGGCGGGAAGGTTGAGTGCCAGGATCAGCCCCGTCACAACGCAAGAAAGATCTCCCACTGTCTGGGGACGCTTCAGCACCAGCCGCGAGAGATACTCGCTTGCAATACAGGACGCCACACATACCGTAATGACGGCGGCGGCGCGCCAGCCGAAAAGCCACACCGACGCAACGGTGGCGGGGATCAGTGCAATGATCACGTCGAGCATGATCATGCGTGTCGTATTTTCACCATGAAGATGCGGCGATGAACTGACGATCAATTTGGAATCTTCCACACGCGCTCCCCCCTTTTTTAAGATTTCTTCGACGCGGCACGAACGAGATCCTTGCCGAGTCGCATGATTTGCACCAGCGGACGAAATGCCGGACAGGAAAACGCACAACAGCCGCATTCCATACAGGTCATTATACCGCGTTTGTTGAGCGTATCCACATCACCGAGCTGCTGGGCGATGGCGAGTGTAGGCGGCACCAGATTCATCGGACAGGCGGCAACGCATTTGCCGCAGCGAATACACGCCGATGCTTCCGGCAGTGCCGCGTCTTCACGGCTGAGTGCCAAAATCGCATTGTTTTGTTTCAAAATCGGCAGCGACCGGTCGACAAGTGCCGTGCCCATCATCGGGCCGCCCATCAAAACCTTTTCTGCCGGGCATTGCAGCCCGCCTGCAAACTCAATCACTTTTTCAATCGGTGTGCCAAGCGGCACAATGACGTTTTTCGGTTCCTTGACAGCCGAACCGTCAATTGTCACCCGCTTTTCCACAAGCGGCATACCCGTTTTCAAAAACCGGGACAACGCCGCGATCGTCGTGACGTTCATCACCACACATCCGACGTCCGCCGGCAATTTTCCGGGCGGCACTTTGCGTCCTGTCGTCTGCGCGATCAGCACCTTCTCGGCGCCTTGCGGATAAAAGGCGGGCAGCTTTTTCACCATCACTTTGCGTTCTTCCGTTGTGACCTTTTCGGCGATGCGGGACAGCTCTTCGATCGCTTTCGGCTTGTTCGCCTCAATCGCAATGATCACCTGCGCGGTGTCGAGAAATTCCATGATCGTCTGCACGCCGGAAATGACGTCCCACGAGTTTTCGATACATTCACGGTAGTCCGCCGTGATATACGGCTCACATTCGTCGGCGTTGATGATCAAGGTGTCGATCGCCTGCAGATTTTTTGGATTGAGCTTAACGTGAGTTGGAAAACCCGCGCCGCCGAGCCCCACAAGTCCCGACGCGCGCACAGCGGCAAGAAACTGCGCATGATTGTTCACTTCGGGAGGCGTCAACCCCTCAAAAGGCCGCATCTCTCCATCCGAATCAATCACTACCGCGGCGGCTTTACTGCCATTTGGCATCGTGATCTCGGTCAGTGCCGAAACCGTGCCGGAGACGCTCGCATGAACAGGCGCGGCAAAAAGCTGATCACTGTCGCCGACCACCTGTCCCACCGCCACCGCATCGCCCACCTTGACCGTCGGTTTACACGGGGGACCAATATGCTGCGCCATCGACAGGATCACCTGGTCGGGTGCCGGCATCCGT
>JAFTBJ010000053.1 GCA_017455295.1 Clostridia bacterium | reverse complement strand
TTCCTCAACGGCAAAACGACCGGCGCACCTCTGACCGCGCTGATCGAAAACGAGGATTTTCGCTCGGCGGATTACGCGGCGCACACCAACGTGCCGCGTCCGGGGCATGCGGATTATACGGGCGCCGTGCGGTATCGCGGTGCGAACGACGTGCGCGGCGGCGGGCATTTCAGCGGACGGCTGACGGCGCCGCTCGTATTTGCGGGCGCGGTTTGCCGACAGATCCTGCGTCGCCGCGGCATCGCGATCGGGGCGCATATGCTGGAGATCGGGGGCATCCCCGACCGGCCGTTTGACGCGCTGCGCGTCACGGATGATACGCTGGATCGATTGGCGCAGTCGACCTTTGCCCTGCTTGACCCATCGGCGGAAGCGCCGATGCGCGCCTTGATAGAAGAGACCAAAAAAGCCGCGGACAGCGTCGGCGGCATCATTGAACTGGCTGTCACCGGCCTGCCGGCCGGTCTCGGATCGCCGATGTTTGACGGCGTGGAGAATCGATTGGCGGCGGCGCTGTTTGCGATCCCCGCCGTCAAAGGCGTGGCGTTCGGCGACGGGTTTGCACTGGCCGGGATGACCGGGTCGCAGGCAAACGACAGCCCGCAGTATGACGACGAAGGACGCGTCACCTTTATGAGCAACCACAACGGCGGCATCCTCGGCGGCATCACCGATGGAGCGCCGCTGATCGCGCGGGTCGTCATCAAACCTACGCCGTCGATCGGGCTGATGCAGCCGAGCATCGACGTGGAGGCAAAAACCAACGTGGCGACGGTGATTCAAGGCCGCCACGATCCCTGCATCGTGCCGCGCGCCGTCCCGGTCGTGGAAGCGGCTGTCGCCGTGGCGCTGCTCGATTTGTGGGAAACGGAGATTTGACCGATAAAGGAACGAGATCTATGAAGCATATCTATGCGAAAACGGCGCTGCTGCTGGCGGCGATCGCGCTGTTCGGCGGCGTCTTGACATGGGGCATGCGCGCCGTGCGTCCGCCCGCCGAACAGCGAGAAATGTTTACGGTGGTGGCGTCGTTTTATCCTGTGTATATCGCGGCGGTGAATATCGCCGGGGATGTGGATGGCGTGGAAGTGGTCAACCTGGTGAGCAACCGGGCGGGCTGCCTGCACGACTATCAAATGTCGCCGGCCGATCGGCTGACGCTGGAAGCGGCGGATGTGCTGATCGAGAACGGCGCCGGAGCGGAGCCGTTTTTGGCAAACGTGACGGACGACCTGCCGACGCTGCCGGTGATCGACCTTTCCGAAGGACAAGCCCTGCTCTATGGCCCTGAGCATCATCACGATCATGACGAAGACGATCACGATGAGGAAGAGGACGGCCACGAGGCACTGGAAGCCAATTCGCATCTGTGGGTCTCGCCCACGCGGTATGCGGGGCAGGTTCAGACGCTGTGCGACGGGCTTTGTGCGGCTGATCCGACCAACGCCGAGGCGTACCGTCGGCATGCCGAGGCGTATCTCGCCGAAATTGCGCAGATCAATGCCGATCTGCAGGACGCGGCAAAGGCACTCGGCGACACGCCGGTGGTGGTATTTCACGATTCACTCGATTATCTCGCGGCCGATCTGCCCATCCATGTGATCGCGACGCTGGATATCGGGGAAGAAAGCGGCGCGTCGGCGGCGGCGCTGGCCAAAGTGGAACAGGCGCTCAGCGGAGTGGACAAAGCGATATTTTTATATGACGATCAATACGACGCTGTCCCATACAGCGATCTGCAAAAGATCCCCGGCCAGACGGTGACGGTGCTGGCGGACGTCGGCGTCAAAGGAAACGGCGACGCGGCGTCCTGGTGCGACGCGCAGCGGGCGCTGATCCGGGCGTTCAAGGAGGCGGTATAACGATGAGCGATGCGGTGCATCTTCATACGCACGCCCCATGCGGGCTGCATTGTCTGCACATCGACGGTTTGGCGGTGCGGCGCGGCGATCATACGATCGTGCATGACGTCAGCCTGCATGCACATTGCGGCGAACTGACCGTGCTGATCGGCCGTAACGGTGCGGGCAAATCCACCATCATGCGGGCGATCGTCGGCGAACTGCCGCATGAGGGCCGGATCAGCTTCAGCGGGCACGACGGCGCTCCGGCGCCCCGGATGCCGCGCTGCGGCTATGTGCCGCAGTCGCTGGCGCTTGACCCGGGTTCGCCCGCGACGGTGCGGGATATGTGGTACAGCTTTACCTCCCGGCTGCCGGTGTTTTTGCCGCGCCGCCGTCGGACGGTGGAGAACATGATGGCGGAGCTTGCCCGGTTCGGAGCGGAAGATTTGGCGGATAAACAGATCGGACAGTTGTCCGGCGGCGAACGGCAGCGGGTGCTTCTGGCGCTTGCCACCAGCCAGAAGCCGGATCTGCTGCTGCTCGATGAACCGGTATCCGGCATCGATAATGAGGGCTTGCAGGACTTTTATACGCTGGTCGATCGGCTTCGCTCGCAGGATATGCTGGTGCTGCTGATCTCCCACGATCTGCGGTTTGTGCGCACACATGCCGACCGGGTGGTGCTGATCGAAAACGGCACGGTGGCGGCCGCCGGTAAACCGGAGGATGTGTTCCGCACCGCCGAATTTGCCGCGGTGTTTCCCGAAGCAGCGGAAGGAGGCGTGTCCGGATGAACGAGCTTTTCGCGTTTTGGCAATATGATTTCATGCGGACGGCGTTTTTTGCCGTGCTGCTCATCATGCCGCTGTTCAGCATCCTCGGCACGATGGTGGTCAACAACGGGATGTCCTTTTTTTCGGATGCGCTCGGCCATTCGGCTTTGACCGGCGTCGGCATCGGCGTGCTGCTCGGGCTTTCGGATTTTCAGTGGCCGATGATCCTGTTTGCGCTGCTGTTTGCACTTTTGATGAACCGCATCCGCCATTCCGCCATGAGTTCCACCGACACGGTGATCGGGGTGTTTTCTTCCTGTGGGGTGGCGCTCGGCCTGGTGCTGCTGTCCGGCAGCGGCAGTTTTCAAAACTATCAAGGCTTGCTGATCGGCGACATCCTGAGTATCGGCGAAGCGGATCTGCTGCCGCTCGGGATCGCGCTTGTAGCGGTTGTGGTGCTGTGGGGGCTTTGCTTCAACAAGTTCCTTGCGGTGAGCATCAGCCCGACGCTGGCGAAGGTGCACGGGGTCGCCGTGTGGCTGTATGACCGCCTGTTTGTGGCGGCGATCGCCATTGTTGTGATGCTGGCGATTCGCTGGGTGGGCTTGCTCATCATCAACGCGATGCTGATTTTGCCGGCGGCGGCGGCGCGCAATGTGGCGCGGTCGATGAAGAGCTACCACGGGCTGTCGCTGGTGTTTGGTGTGTTTTCCGGTGTGCTCGGATTGCTGCTGTCGTTTTATAACGACGTGGCGACCGGCCCGATGATCGTGCTGGTCGCGGCGGCGGTGTTCTTCGGCACGCTGCTGATCGGACGTAAAAAATGACCCTGCGGATGGTAAGGAGAGGATAACCATGAAACAAACGAAAATCCTGCGTGCGGCGGCGCTGCTGCTGACCGTGTTGCTGCTGCTTGGCTGTGTGCCGGTGGCGGCGGCGGCAGAGACGGATGCTGTGGCGTATAACGTGGCGGATATCGTGGATTCGGTCAAGGTGGTCGGGCGGACTTCCATCGTCGGCAGCAGTCTGGCGGTGCATACAACCGGCGCCGGGATCGCGTTTTACAGCGAGTGCAGCGGGGATATCCGGCTGAAGCTCACAACGAAAAACATGTTTGGGGCGCAGTATTTCACCGTTTGGGTGGATGGCGAGCGCTCGCGACTGACGGTGGACAACGGCACCACCTCGCAGCGGAGCAAAAAGGTCACCCTTGCCGAAGACTTGGAAGCGGGTCTTCACCGCATTGAGATCTATCGCCAGACGGAAGAGATCAACGGCAGTTGTCTGTTTGATGAGCTGATTATCAACGGCACGCTGACGCCGCTGCCGGATGCGCCAATGCTGATCGAATTCATCGGCGATTCACTCACAGCCGGTTACGGCGCTCTGGGTGTGCCGTCGAAAGGAAAAGTGATCGACCACCCGGAGGGGCAGGATGGCACGCAGACCTATGCCTATTTGACGGCGCAGGCGCTCGGCATGGATTTTCAGGCGTGCTGCACAAGCGGATACGGATTGCTTGCCGGGTGGAACAACGGCGACGCCAATTTGCTGAATATGTATGCCTATACGGCCTATCACAACAACGCGATGACCGGAAACGAGATGTGGGCGTTTGCGCGTCCGGCGGACATCGTGGTGATCAATCTCGGCAGCAACGACAGGGCGGTCGGGCGCGGCAAAGGCGTGAACGAAAAGACCTTTGAAGAGGCGGTCAAGTCGATGACCGAACTAATCCGGGAGAAGAACCCGGATGCGAAAGTTGTGTGGGTGACCGGCCTTGGCGGCAATGCATTCAAGGCGCAGATGGAAGATGCGATGGATTCGTTCGGAGGCGCCGAAAACGGCTATTATTTCTGCCAGCTTCCGGAGGGCAACTCGGGCGCTGCGGGGCATCCGAGCGTGAAGGAACACATCGCGGCCGGAGAGGTGCTGACCGCGTTTTTGCGGGACAATGTGCTGCCGGAGGATTATGAAGCGGCGTTTGTCTCGGCGGAGGATATGGAAGCGCTGATTGAAGGCGCGTCGAACAGCGAGGCGCGTACCATCGCCGAGGTGGAGCTTGCTACCTTCCGGCAAAACGGCGGCGTTTCCAAAGCGACGCTGACCGCCGCGTATCAGGCGCTCAAAGAAGCGAGCGGGATGCCGGCGTATATGCCGTGGGTGTTCTGCGGCCTGGCGGTGCTGCTCATCGTGGCGGCAACCGTGCTGATCTGTGTGCTGTATCAGCCGAAAAAGAAAGAAATGCCGCAAGGCAAGGAGAACGAGGATGAATAAGCGAAAGATACTGCAGCGGGTGCTGGCGGTGATCGCCGGCGTGCTGGGCGGTATATTGTGGTACGATCATCGGCATGCGCCGGTGGATATTGCCGATCTTCGCGCCGTGATCGAAAACGAGACGCTGGTTGTTTCCTGGCGCTCGCCGGCGATCGTGCGGACGGATCATCTGGAGTTGACCATTGTCAAGGATGAGGAGAGCGCGACGGTGCGATTGATGCCGTGGGAGGATACCTATACAGCCACGGACATTTCGTCAAGCGATTTGGTGAGGGTGTCGCTCCAAGCATTTTTCCGCGACGGGAGCGCCGGGGCGATGCAGGCGACAACCGCCCGTTCGGTTGCGCCGGAAGATCTTCCGAATCTGATGACGCTGAAGATTGTGACGGATACCGGTAACGACCCGACCTATCGGGTGCGGGAAAAGTCGGATCCGACGTGGCCCGGCGAGACCATCACCGACGCGGCGTATTTGACAGCGCGGGTGGATATCATAGAAAACGGGGCGATCACAAGCGACAATCTGCCGTTATCCATCCGTGTGCGCGGCAATACCAGTGCGGTCGGCAACCCGAAAAAGCCGTATAAACTGCAATTCCCGGCGGGAATCGACCTGCTGGGGCTTGGGCCGGATTATGCCGAGACGGATTGGCTGCTGATCAATTGCGGTTCCGATCTCAAAACGCTGGTGGGCAATTATATCGGGCTGCTGTGCGGGCAGGAATGGGTGCCGCAGATGCGGTTTGTCAACGTGATGCTCAACGGGGATTGGAAAGGGCTGTATGTGCTGTCGGAGCCGGTCAATCTTCTTTCTTCGCACGGCGCGGTGTCCGAAGACGGGTTGATCATTGAGAGCGATCCCTATTGGTGGGCGTCGGACGGCCTGTATTTTTCGGTGACGCAGTCGAAAAACTATCATTACACATTCAAGTATCCCAGATTGTTCGGAGTGAAAGATCCGCGGATCGGGCAGGTGCAGCAGGCAATCCAACAGATCGAAGATCTGGCTGAAGCGGGACAGGAGGATGTGTTTGAACGCCTGGATATTGACAGCTTTGTTGCGTGGATGATGGACAAGGATCTGATGGGGGTGCTGGACGCCGCCGGTTCCAACCGGTATATGTATATGGAGTCGTTTGATGCGCAGGGCGGTCAAAGCACGCAGCTTAAAGCAGGCCCGCTTTGGGATTTTGATTCGTCCTTTCAATCGGTCGATCAGTTTTGCCCGCAGCACAGCGATTGGAGCATCTATAAGAGCTTGTTCGAGATGGCATCTTTTAATACCCGATATCGGGAGCGCTTTGACGAGGTCAAGGGAACGCTTTCTGCCGATGTGGAAGCGATGCTGCAGCCGCTCCTGGCCGACCAGGGCGAGGCGCTGAACGAGAGTCGGCGACTGAATAATGAACGATGGGACGCGACGTCGTCGGATGTGTTTGCGGAAGCGGATCAAATTGTGGAGTGGCTGGATGCACGGATCGCCTGGATGGATACGGCGCTGGCGGCTGCCGAATAAAACGGCATACATAAAAAAACAGCCGGTCGTTTGCGAGGTTGCAAACGACCGGCTGGTTTTTACGAAGCAAAGGGGAATCCTCAGTCGATCTCCACGGTAACGCGCAGATCCTGCCGCGTGGCGGCGGCGCGCATCAGCGTGCGCAGCGCTTTCGCGATGCGGCCCTGCTTGCCGATAACGCGGCCCATATCGTCTTCCGCAACGTGCAGATGCAGTACGACGGTACCGTCCTCAGCGGGAGCATCCTCCGTCACTTCGACGGCGGCGGGGTTTTCCACGAGGCCTTCCGCAATGACTTTCAAAAGGTCTTTCATAGCGTGATCCTTCCTCTTCTCTTAAAAGTTAGGGGCGGGATTATTTCTCCACGCCGGCTTTTTTGAGCAGCGCTTTGACGGTATCGGTCGGCTGCGCGCCGTTGCCGATCCATTTTTGCACCTTCTCGGCGTCCACTTTCAGCTCGGCCGGATCGGTCAGCGGGTTGTAGTAGCCCACTTCATCGATGAAACGGCCGTCACGGGGATAGCGGGAATCCGCCACCACAATGCGATAGAACGGAGCTTTTTTCGCGCCCATGCGGCGCAGTCTGATTTTTACTGCCATACGTTTTCTTACCTCCAAAAATAAAAATCATAGAATCTATTGTCCAACCCATGTTGCCACAGATCGAATTCCATATATGTGCGGGCGTTGGTTATACCTGCGGGAAGCTCGGGCCGCCCAGCCCCGGCAGCAACATCGACCGCCGCCGCTTGCCTTTTTTGCCTTTTCCGCCGCCGAGCTGCTTCATCATTTGGCGCGTTTGCTCATATTGCTTGAGCAGCCGGTTGACATCTTCCACCTTCATGCCCGATCCGGCGGCGATGCGCCGTTTGCGGGAGGGGTTGATGATGGATGGCTTTTGCCGTTCGGCGGGCGTCATCGAGAGGATGATCGCTTCGAGGCGGTCAAACTGTCGCTCGTCGATCTCCACATCCCGCAGCTTGGCGCCGAGGCCGGGGATCATGCCGAGCATGGATTTGATATCGCCCATTTTGCGCACTTGACGCAGCTGGTCGAGCATATCGGCCAAGTCAAACGAATCTTCCCGCAGCTTGCGTTCGAGCTCTGCCGCTTCTTTTTCGCTGATCTGCTGTTCGGCGCGTTCGATGAGCGACATCACGTCGCCCATGCCGAGGATGCGGGAGGCCATTCGTTCGGGATGGAAGACCTCAAGATCATCGAGCTTTTCGCCGGTGCCGGCGAACTTGATCGGCTTGCCGGTCACCGCTCGTACCGAAAGCGCCGCGCCGCCGCGGGTATCGCCGTCGAGCTTGGTCAGGATCACGCCGGTGATGCCCAGCGCCTCGTCGAACGAGGACGCCACGTTGACCGCGTCCTGGCCGGTCATGGCGTCCACGACCAGCAGGATCTCCTGCGGTTCTACGGCCGCTTTGACGTTTTTGAGCTCGTTCATCAGCTGCTCGTCGATGTGCAGACGGCCGGCGGTATCGAGGATCACGAAACCGTTGCCGTGGTCGCGCGCATGCGCAATGGCGGCTTTGGCGATGATCACCGGATCGGCGGTCCCCATTTCAAATACCGGCACGCCGGCTTTTTCGCCCACAACCTGCAGCTGTGTGATCGCGGCGGGACGGTATACGTCGCACGCGACCAGGAGCGGACGATGCCCTTTGGATTTGAGCATCTTGCCCAGTTTGCCGGAATGGGTCGTCTTGCCGGACCCCTGTAGACCGCACATCATGATGACCGACGGCGGGCGAGAGGCGGTTTCCAGCCGGGAGGCTTCGCCGCCCATCAGGGCGATCAGCTCTTCGTTGACGATCTTGATGACCATCTGCGCCGGGGTCAGGCTTTCCATCACCTGCTGCCCGACCGCACGTTCGGTCACGGCGGCGGCAAAATCTTTTGCCACTTTATAGTTGACGTCCGCTTCGAGAAGGGCGAGGCGCACTTCGCGCATCGCTTCCTTGACATCGGATTCCGTCAGTTTTCCTTTGGAACGCAGCCGCTTGAATGCGGCGGACAGTTTATCGGTCAACCCTTCAAAAGCCACGATGAATTCTCCTTTATTTTGTCGCGGATTCCATCAATTCCTGTACGCGTGCGAGGATGCGGGAGGTCAGCGTGCCGATCTTGTCGGAGCCGCCGATGCGGTCGTTTTCCGCATCAATCGCCGCGGTGTCTTCCGCGATGGCGGCGAGCAGCGGAATTTGCGCCAGCTCCCGTTTTACAAGCCCGAGGCGATCTTCCAAATGGAGCAGCTGCGCTTCCGCGCGTTTGATCGCGTCGCGCACGCCCTGGCGGGAGATGCCGGTGTTTTCCGCGATCTCGGACAGCGAGAGATCCTGCTCATAGTATTGCTCCATCACGTCGCGCTGTCGGTCGGCCAGCATATCGCCGTAGAAATCATACAGCCGCGCGATCTCCATATTTTTGGCCATACGCCGCCTCCTTTCGGGTGTAAAGCAAAACGCTTTACAGGCATTATAGCGATGAAATCGGCGTTTGTCAAGACATTTTTGAAAAATCTGCATTGTTTACAAAAAGTTGGTTGTTTTGACGCAGCGGATGTGATATGATGTAGATGTGGAAATTTAGCAAAATGGCCGAACTTTGGAAAGGACGGATTTTCAGATATGGGATTGCTCAAAGCTATTTTCGGCGATTACAGTCAGCGGGAGATCAAGCGGATCCGCCCGCTGTGCGATCAGGTGCTGGCAAAAGAAGAACAGTATCATGCGATGAGTGACGACGAGCTGCGTTCGCAGACAGAGGTGCTGCGCGGCCGCCTGCAAAACGGTGAGACGCTTGACGACATCCTGCCCGACGCGTTCGCCGTCTGCCGCGAAGCGACCGACCGTGTGCTCGGTACGCCGCACTTTCCGGTACAGATTCTCGGCGGTATCATCCTGCACCAGGGCCGCATCGCGGAGATGAAGACCGGCGAAGGCAAAACGCAGACGGTTATCCTGCCCGCGTATTTGAACGCGCTGACGGGGGAGGGCGTGCACATCGTCACTGTCAACGAATATCTTGCCCGTCGCGACAGCGAATGGATGGGCAAGGTATATAAATATCTCGGGCTGACGGTGGGCCTCATCATCCACGATATGATGCCGGCCGATCGTCGCGCGGCGTATGCCGCCGACATCACCTACGGCACCAACAACGAGTTTGGATTCGATTATCTGCGCGACAACATGGTCATCTATAAAGCGGACAAGGTGCAGCGCGGGCATCATTTTGCGATCGTCGATGAGGTGGACTCCATTTTGATCGACGAGGCGCGCACGCCGCTCATCATCTCCGGCAAAGGGGACAAATCCACCGATCTGTATGAGCAGGCGGATCGCTTTGCGCGAACCTTGAAGCTCACGAAGATCAAGGAGATGAACACGAAAGAGGATCAGGAGCAGACGCTCGGCGACGCCGATTATATCGTGGACGAAAAAGCGCGTACCGCGACGCTGACGCAGGCGGGCGTGAAAAAAGCGGAGGCGTATTTCGGCGTCGAGAACCTGATGGATTCCGAGAACGTGACGCTCTTACACCACATCAACCAGGCGATCAAAGCGCGCGGCGTGATGCGGCTGGATGTGGATTACGTCGTGCGGGACGGCGAGGTCATCATCGTCGACGAATTCACCGGCCGTTTGATGTTCGGACGTCGTTATAACGAAGGACTGCATCAGGCGATTGAAGCTAAGGAAGGCGTGAAGGTTGAAAACGAGAGCAAGACGCTTGCGACCATCACCTTCCAAAACTATTTCCGGCTGTATCGCAAGCTGTCCGGCATGACCGGTACGGCGATGACAGAGGAGACGGAATTCCAGCAGATCTATCACCTCGACGTGGTGGAGATCCCGACCAACCGTCCTGTTATCCGGGAAGACCTCAACGACCAGTTTTATAAAACGGAGCAGGGCAAATTCCAGGCGGTGATTGAGCAGATCGTTGCCTGCCATGAAAAAGGACAGCCGGTGCTGGTCGGCACGGTGTCGATCGATAAATCGGAAAAGCTGTCGGCGATGCTCAAGCGCCGCGGCGTCAAACACGAAGTGCTCAACGCAAAGTATCACGAAAAAGAAGCCGAGATTATCGCGCAGGCAGGCAAACCGGGCGCGGTGACCATCGCGACCAACATGGCGGGACGCGGCACCGATATCAAGCTCGGCGGCAACCCCGAATTTATGGCGATCTCCGAGATGCGTCGGATGGGATTTTCCGAGGAATTGATCGCGCAGGCGAACGCGTTCGGCGAGACGGACGACGAAGAGATTCTCGAAGCGCGGCGCACCTTCCGCGAGCTTGAAGAGAAATACAGCGAGGAGATCAAGCCGTTTGCCGAGCAGGTGAAGGCGGCCGGCGGCCTCTTTATTCTCGGCACCGAACGACACGAATCTCGCCGCATCGACAATCAGCTGCGCGGCCGTTCCGGCCGTCAGGGCGACCCCGGCACGTCCCGCTTTTTCCTGTCGGCGGAAGACGATCTGCTGCGCCTCTTTGCGGGCGACCGCTTCCAGACGGTGATGAACACGTTTGGGGTGGATGAAAGCACGCCGATCGAAGCGAAAATGCTGACCAACACGGTCGAGAACGCACAGCGCCGCGTGGAGGAGCGCAACTTCGGCATCCGCCGCGACGTGCTGCAGTATGACGACGTGATGAACCGTCAGCGTGAGATCATTTACAGCCAGCGGGACAAGGTGCTGGACGGCGAGAGCGTCAAGGACAGCATCCTCGGCATGATTCGCGAAGCGATCGAAACGACGGTGCAGCGGTATACCGCCGATGAGGAGGAACACGGCAACTGGAACATCGACGGCCTTAGAGAGTATTACAGCGGCTGGCTGTGTACCCCGGACGATTTCCATTATACAGCGCAGGAGCTGGAAGATCTGGAACGCAGCGAGCTGATCGAGATGCTGTGGGCGGCGGCACAGGCAAAGTATGAAGATAAAGAAAGACGTTTTGGCGAAGAGACGATGCGCGAAGTGGAGCGCGTGGTGCTGTTGCGCACCGTCGATCGCTATTGGATGGATCACATCGACAACATGGACGAGCTCAAGCGGGGCATCCATCTGCGGTCGTATGCGCAGAAGGATCCGGTCGTAATGTATCGTCTCGAAGGGTTTGAGATGTTCGATCAGATGGTTGCGGCGATCCGCGAAGACACCGCGCGGGCGATGCTGACAGTGGAGCTGCGCTCCAGCGAGGAGCCGAAGCGCGAGCAGGTGATGAAGGCGACCGGCACCAGCGCCGGGGATGGCACCGACAAAAAGCGCCCGGTGCGCCGTCAACTCACCGAGAAGGTGGGCCGGAACGACCTTTGCCCCTGCGGCAGCGGCCGAAAGTACAAAAAGTGCTGTGGCGCGGGCAAGGATTAAATTGACAAAAAGGCGATTCCGGGCACTCCGTGATCGCCTTTTCTGTAAAGCGGGAGGAGCCTGTATGAAAAAAACGGGAATTTGGGCGCTGATCAGCGGCGGGGCGCTGCTGATCTGGTCGGCTGTGCGGATCATCTGGACCATATACGGTGTGATGCAGGAACAGCCGCAAGCAGATTCTATCGCCATCATTGGCGGCGCGGACGGATCGACCGCTCAGTTTCTTACGAGTAAGTTGCTGCTGCCGCTGCAGATTTTGCCGGTGAGCTATTTAGCGGCGGCGGTGTGGTTGACCTTGCTCGGCGCGCTGTTGCTCATTCTGCGTGCCGTCAAAAAGCCGCAGCCCC
Source organism: Clostridia bacterium (assembly GCA_017455295.1). Classification (GTDB taxonomy): domain Bacteria; phylum Bacillota; class Clostridia; order Oscillospirales; family Acutalibacteraceae; genus RGIG1959. The sequence continues at coordinate 16,079 of JAFTBJ010000053.1, read as the reverse complement.
AAATCTTGGAATCCCGAAAAGGGCTGCCGGCGGCGGTGATCCCGGCGCTTCTTTGCTTTGGATGCGCGGTGGTGACGGTGATTTTACGGGATCGCTTTTATGTCTCGGTATGGGACGCGTCCGCCGGCCTTGCGGCGTATATCCCGGTGTTGGTGCTGGCCGTCCTGCTGATGCGCCGTCGCTGCCCGACATGGGGCTTAGTATTTGCTTACACGTGGATGATCGCTTTGTGGTTTGGCGACTATGCGAGAATCGTCTATTCGTCGCAGGATATTGCGGTTTCGCTGCCCCAGGCGCCGGCGCTGCTTGGCGGAATGCTGACGTGGAGCCTTTGTATCCTCCCGTTGATGGGAAAACGCAAGAAGGGCGGTTTTGCGCTGGCGACGCTTGTGCTTGCGACGATTTCCGCCGTGTGGCTGCTGATCCAACTGGTGATGCAGCCGCTTGTTACCTGGGAGACGGCGGTGCTTTATGGTATGTGGATCGCGCGGGGATTTGTCCCGCCGCTTCTCGCACTTTGGGCGCATCGCTTTGAAAAGCCGCTCGTTTCGGCGGAACAAACCGAGACAACCGCTTGAAAAATCGACATAATAAAAGCGCGTAAGGGATGCTACCCTTACGCGCTTTTTGCACCAAACGATCAAGCGGATGCGTTTTCCCGTCGCACGGCAGATAGAAATACGCCGATGAGCAGGATATAGCAAACCGTTTTCGGCAGCATCAGCATACCAAGCAGAGGCACGAACGAGGCGCCGATCGCTACCGGGAGATAAAACAGGAACGAGAGCAGGACGAGCAGCCACACCGCTTGAAAGCGCCGATCGTGCCGACGCCGGAAATACAGTACCACGATGATCGCGCCGAGCGCCGCAAAGGGGATGTTGCGGATCGTTCCCCACAGCCAGTCGTTGCTGTTTTGCAGCCATTCGTTTTGCGGCAGCATGCACAAGGCGACACGCACGGCGGCAAGCCCCCACACGGTGGCGGTCAGCGCGCGCGGCGGCCGGGTCTCGCCGGAGTCGACCCAGATCGCATACAGCAGCACATAAAAGACGGTCATCGTGATCGACGTGATCAGCTTGCCGATCCCGAGCGCGGCGGTCAGGTCGAGATCGGTGAAATACCGCAGCACCCGCGGCACCAGATGGAACGCGTCGCCGACCCCGAGGATCAGCGCCGCCGCACCCATTTTCCGCGCTATGCCGGTGCGAGCTTTGACGAGCATCACGATGCCGCTGATGATCGCAAAGAGCAGATACAGAATATCAAACAGGGATTCGCCATAGGCCATATGGGATCATCCTTTCACTTGTGTGGTCAACAACAGTATAGCATATTCGCCGCAGGAAAACCAGATTTTTTGTTTGCTTTTTGCGGGGACTTGCGGTATAATAAGGCGATTGATGTCAAAAAGGAGACGGATACTATGAAACTCGGAATCGTGGGGCTGCCGAACGTCGGCAAATCGACCCTTTTTAATGCGATCACCAACGCGGGGGCGCAAAGCGCCAACTACCCGTTTTGCACCATCGACCCGAACGTGGGCGTGGTCGCCGTGCCGGACAAGCGGCTGGACGCGTTGGCGGAGCTGTATCATCCGCAGAAGGTGACCCCCGCCGTGATCGAGTTTGTGGATATCGCGGGGCTTGTGAAGGGCGCGAGCAAGGGCGAGGGACTCGGCAACCAGTTCCTCTCGAACATCCGCGAGGTGGATGCGATCGTACACGTGGTGCGCTGCTTTGAAAACGACGACATCGTACACGTCGAGGGCAGCATCGATCCGCTGCGGGATATCGAAACGATCAATCTGGAATTGATCTTCTCGGATATGGAGCTTTTGCAGCGGCGGATCGACCGCACCCAAAAGGCACTCAAAGGCGACAAAACGCTGGCGGCGGAGCTGGAGTTTTTCACCCGCGTGATGGCGGCGCTCGAGGAAGGCAAAGCGGCGCGCACGGTGGAATGTACCGACGAAGAAGCGGCGATGCTCGCTGACGTGGCGCTGCTGACGAAAAAGCCGGTGATTTATGCCGCGAATCTCAGCGAAGCCGATTTCACCGATGGTGATCCGACGCAGAATCCGTATTATGCGCAGGTCAAGGAGCTTGCCGAGGCGGAGGGCGCCGAGGTGCTGCCGATCTGTGCGCAGCTGGAAGCGGATATCGCGGATATGACCGCCGAGGACAAGGCAATGTTCCTGTCGGAGCTTGGTCTCAATGAAGGCGGGCTGGATCGCCTGATCCAAAAGAGCTATCACTTGCTCGGACTGATCTCCTATCTCACGGCGGGCACACCGGAGGTGCGAGCGTGGACCATCACCCGCGGCACCAAAGCGCCGCAGGCGGCGGGCAAGATTCATACCGATTTCGAGCGCGGGTTCATCCGCGCCGAGGTCATTCCCTATGAGCAGTTGATCGAGACCGGCTCCATCGCTGCTGCCAAAGAAAAAGGCCTTGTCCGTTCGGAGGGCAAGGACTATGTGATGCAGGACGGCGACGTGGTGCTGTTTCGCTTTAACGTGTGATGATGAAAACGGTTAAAGAACGCACGCGGGACGCGCTGCTTGCCGCAAAGGGACGGTTTCTGTCCGGCGGCGAGCTCGCCCGGCAGATCGGCGTCAGCCGCAGCGCGGTGTGGAAAGCGGTGAAAGCCCTCTCCGCGGACGGCTATGAGATTCGGTCGGTGACGGGGCGCGGCTATTGCCTCACAGCCGGTGATGTGCTGTCGCCCGAAGGGATCGCCCGGCTTTTGCAAACCGCGGGCTGGATGATCGAAACGTATGACACGGTCGATTCCACCAATCGGGTGGTCAAGGATCTCGCCGAACGCGGCGCGCCGGAAGGGGCGGTCGTCGTTGCCAAACAGCAGACGGCGGGACGCGGGCGACGGGGACGAAGCTTTGTCTCACCGCCTGACACGGGACTTTACATGAGTCTGCTGCTGCGCCCCGACGCGGCGGCGGAGGACGCCTTGTTCATCACAACGGCGGCGGCGGTCGCCGTTTGCCGCGCAATCGAGCGGGTGAGTGGTGAAGCGGCGCAGATCAAATGGGTCAACGATGTGTTTTGCCGCGGCAAAAAGGTGTGCGGCATCCTGACCGAAGCGTCGCTTTCCGCCGAAAGCGGGCGGCTCGACTATGCCGTGCTCGGCATCGGGGTCAATCTGCATGAGCCGCCGGGCGGATTCCCGCCGGCGGTGGCGGCGGTGGCGGGCAGCGTGCTGCCCGCCGGAGAGTCGGGCGACCGCTGCGTGTTGGCCGCGGCGATCCTTGATGAGTTTTCACCGCTGTATGCTGCGTTGTCGGAGCGGACGTTTTTGGAAGAGTATCGCGCGCGGTCACTGCTGCGCGGGCGGGCAGTCACGGTTTGTCTGCCATCAGGCGACCGGGCGGCAACGGCGATTGGCGTGGACGAGCGGTGCCGCCTCCTTGTGCGGTTTGACGGCGGGGAGGAGCAAACGCTCTCATCCGGCGACGTGAGCATAAAACTGTAAATCAGTTTAGAGGTGCCCATAGTAAAAAACGCTTCGTGCAGATGCACGAAGCGTTTTTGTTCGTTATGAAATCAGGCGTTCGCCTTTTTGGCGAGGGCGGACTTTTTCCTGGCAGCAGTATTCTTGTGCAGGAGGCCCTTCGCTGTTGCCTGGTCAATCTTTTTGATTGCCTTTTTGACAGCCTCGGCCTTGTCCTCAGCGCCGGTCTCGATGGCGAGGTTGGCTTTCTTGATCTCGGTTCTGAGAGCCGAGCGATTCGCCTTGTTGCGTGCCGTTTTGGCAGCAATGACTTTCACACGCTTTTTGGCGGATTTAATGTTGGGCATGGTCACACCTCCTCTTGCCTTTTGTCTTCTCTAAATCACGCACGCTATATCATATCACGAACTTTTCAAAAATGCAACTGTTTTTTTTCAAAAAATCCGATTTTGCTCGAAATGAGACGTGCGAACGAAAAAAAGCCGTCTATTTCCGGCAGCGGACACATAGGGTGTAATAGTGTGAAAAAACGGGGGCGAGCGGGTGAACGGAACGATCGGAAAACACTGTTTGAGAGCGGCGGCACTGCTGCTTTGCGTCGCTGCGCTGCCGTCGATGATCCATGCGCTGCCGCCGGAAGAATGGATGGCTGTCGGGCAGGCGGCGGTGATCGCGGCTGCGTCGCTGCAGCAGCCGGAGGCAGGGCTTCGCTACCTGCAAACACAGTGGACGGCGTCAACGGAGACCCCGAAAGCTCAAAACCGGGAGGTAACAGCGCCCAAGCCGGAGGCCGCATCTACCGAACAAGCGGAAGAAGCCGCCGCGTCGCCCATCCCGCCGAAAGGGCCGGGCGGGGGCGCGGTCAAGGAATTGCAGCTTGATACCGGTAAGCCGGCGGTCGGCGCCGTGGCCGTCAAAAACAACAGCGGTGTTTCCTACGATCTCGCAGCGTTGTTTGCGGCGGGGTCGCCGGTTTCGATCGCGGACACGGCCGAGCCACAGGTGCTGATCGTGCATACGCACACCACGGAAAGCTATATGTCCTATTACGCCGGATATTACAACGATGACGATGCGACCCGCTCCACCGAGGAGAGCGACAACGTGGTGGCGGTCGGGGAGGCGATTGCGGCCGGGCTGGAGTCGCAGGGGGTCGGTGTGGTGCACAGCCGCGCCGTGCACGACGATCCCGAATTTTCGGGCGCGTATGTCCGATCGGAGGCGACGATTCTGCGGGAGCTGGAAGCCCATCCGTCCATTCGGGTGGTGCTGGACATCCATCGGGACGCAATGATGGCAGACGATCGGACCAAATATAAGCCGACCGTCACGATTGCCGGACGCAAAGCGGCACAGATGATGCTGGTGATCGGAGCGACCGATACGGAGGATCTGCCCAACGCCTATTGCAGCGAGAACATCCGCTTTGGCCTGCAGCTGCAGCAAACGCTGGCATCAAACTATGATGGCTTGATGCGGCCGATCTTGCTGGAGGACGCTCGCTATAATCAGGGACTGCGGGTCGGGTCGCTGCTCATTGAAGTCGGCACCGATGCAAACACGCTGTCGGAAGCCGTGTTCTCCGGACGGCTGCTGGGAGCGTCGCTCGGGGAGATGCTGCGCGGATCGCAGCCAAATGAGCGGAAATAATATGTGCATTTGCGTTATCAAAAATGCGGTTTTTTCTAAAAGCCTTGTATTATACTGTTTTACTATATAGAATAAATACAACTGGGCTATGAACTTCTCGAACGTCATAGTCATGAAAACAGGCGTTTGCACAACGCGGGAAAGGATGTTGGATCTATGAAACGTGTACTTGGAATTTTGGTCAGTGCGATCATGCTGCTTTCGATGCTGACAGCGATCAGCGGCGGCGCTTTTGCGGCGACCGAGACAAACCTGCTTGAAAAAGAGCTCACGAAAAAAGGCGACGGGGCTACCTATGGAATCCAAGACGGTGCGCTGGAGATCACGACGGCAGGCGTGGCGTCGGCCGGTGCGGGCACGACCATTGTAGTCAATCAAAAATTTGATCTCAATACGCAGAAATATCTGCAGCTTGAAGTGGAATCCACTGCGGATTTCAACATTGCGTTCAAAGCGACGAAACCCAGTGGCGGCGACATGTGGCCGCAGCTGTTGACTGCGCCGTGGAAGGATATGTTCCAGACCTCCACCGCCAACAAGTCGGGCAGCGAGCAGATCAAGGCCGGTGCGTATACCGTGGTGCTCGATATCCAGGGGTTCCTCGACGCCAATCCCTCGTTGGAGCAGGCGGAAGATAAGAGCTTCCAGCTTGCCGAAGTGCATATTGCGCTCAAAGACGACGGTAAGATGACTATCAAACGTCTCACCATCAGCGATGAAGGGACTTATTCAGGCGGCGGCGGCACAGTAACGGCGGCGCCTACGGAAGCTCCGGCTACCACGGTTGCGGCGGCTCCGGCGACGACCACCACGACAACGGCGGCTGCGACGAGCGCCAAGACCGGCGAAGACACCACCCTGCTTCTGATGATGGCGGCGGCGATGTTGGCGGCGGGCGCGACGGTTGTTGTGACGCTGAAGCTGAAAAAGGTCAAATAAACCACGATCCAATTCTCTGTAATAATGGGCGCGTTGCGAGAAACCGCAACGCGCCCTTTTTGAAAAAAACGGAAAAAAGCCGGAAACGCCCCTTGCAAAATCGACAAGAATACGGTACAATAAGGTTTGGAAGTTCGTTTTGAAATTAACAATTATAGAAAGGAAGCTGCCTTATGAATTATCTCAACAAAAAGACCATTGAAGACATCGACGTGGCCGGGAAAAAAGTGTTGGTGCGCTGCGATTTCAACGTGCCGCTCGCAGACGGCGTGATCACGGACGACAAGCGCATCCGCGAGTCGATCCGCACCATCCAATACCTTGTCGACCACGGCGCGGCGGTCATCCTGTGCTCCCACCTCGGCCGCCCGAAGGATGAGGAATCCAAAAAAGCCTGCACGCTCGCCCCTGTGGCGAAGCGGCTCGGCGAGCTGATGGGGCGTGAGGTGCAGTTCACGACCGACATCATCGGCGACGAAGCGCATGCGAAAGCGGCGGCGCTCAAAAGCGGCGAGATCCTCGTGATCGAGAACGTCCGCTTCTTCAAAGAAGAAACCAAGAACGATCCCGAATTTGCGAAAGCGCTGGCTTCCCTGGCGGATATCTATGTCAACGACGCGTTCGGCACGGCGCACCGGGCGCACGCCTCCACGGCGGGCGTGGCCGATTATCTGCCGGCGGTGTGCGGCTATCTGATCCAGAAGGAAATCACCATCATGGGCGGCGCTCTTGCTGATCCGAAGCGTCCGTTCGTTGCGATCCTCGGCGGCGCGAAAGTGTCGGATAAGATCGGCGTCATCACGAACCTGATCGACAAGGTGGACACGCTGATCATCGGCGGCGCGATGGCGTACACCTTCAGCCTCGCCAAGGGCGGCGCTGTGGGCGACTCGAAAGTGGAAGAAGACAAAGTGGATCTTGCCAAAGAGATCCTCGACAAAGCGGCGGCGAAGGGCATCAAGTTCCTGCTGCCTCTCGATACGGTGGCGGCCGACGCGTTTGATCCCAATGCGAACATCAAGCTGTTTGAAGCGGGCACCATCGAAGATGGCTGGCAGGGTCTCGACATCGGTCCGAAGACGCAGGAACTGTTTGCGGACGCCGTGAAGAACGCCGGTACGGTCGTGTGGAACGGCCCGATGGGCGTTTCGGAATGGGATCGCTTTGCGGCGGGCACCATCGCCGTGGCGAAAGCCATCGCGGAAAGCAACGCGATCTCCATCATTGGCGGCGGCGATTCGGCGGCGGCGATCGAGAAGCTCGGTTTTGCGGATAAGATGACCCACATCTCCACCGGCGGCGGCGCATCGCTCGAATTCCTCGAGGGCCTCGAGCTGCCGGGTATCGCCTGCCTCAACGATAAAGATTGATGCATTTTCGTGAAAGGCGGCTTTTTCGGCCGCCTTTCATCCTGTCATTTTGAAAATATAAAAAGGAGTTGTATCCATTATGGGAAAATATGTCATCGCCGGGAACTGGAAAATGAACAAGCCCCCCGCCGAGGCGAAAGCCTTGAGCGAAGACATCAAGCCGCTTGGGGCGGGCGCTGCGTGCGACGTGGTGCTCGGCGTGCCGTTTGTCGATCTGCAAACGGCGCTGGACGCGACCGCGGGCACCAAGATCGGCGTTGCCGCGCAAAACTGCCACTGGGCAGCGAGCGGCGCGTTCACGGGCGAGATTTCCGCCCCCATGCTCAAGGCGATGGGCGTCGGCTATGTGATCATCGGCCACAGCGAGCGCCGTCAGTATTTCGGCGAGACCGACGAAACGGTCAACAAGCGCGTGCGCGCGGCGCTGGATAACGGCCTGACTGTCATTCTCTGCGTCGGCGAATATCTCGAGCAGCGCGAGCAGGGCATCACCGAAGAAGTGGTCGCGCTGCAAACGAAAGTGGCGCTTTGCGGCGTGTCGGCGGAGGAGATGAGCCGCGTCATCATCGCGTATGAGCCTGTGTGGGCGATCGGCACCGGCCGCACTGCAACAGCGGCGCAGGCGAACGAAGTGTGCGCGGCGATCCGGAATGTGGTCAAGGGCCTCTATAACGCCGATGTGGCGACGGCGCTGACCGTGCAGTACGGCGGCTCGATGAACGCGGGCAACGCGGCGGAGCTTCTGGCGCAGTCGGACGTGGACGGCGGCCTGATCGGCGGCGCGTCGCTCAAAGCCCCCGACTTTGCGACGATTGTGGCGGCGGCGAAATAAGGTCACCTCTAAACATTCTCGTGCATTCATCTCACTTGATCTTTTCCCGTCATAGTTCACAAAAATGTTCGTCCATACACACAGTATGAATTCACATTTTTGTTTCCTCTGGCGAAAAAATCTTGTCGTGATCTGAATGCGTCGAATATTTAGAGGCTCCCATAAGTCTTTTTTTGAAAGGGCGAACAAACTATGAAAAAACCCGTGACCCTCATCATCATGGACGGCTTCGGCATCAACCCCGAAGTGAAGGGCAACGCCATCAAAGCGGCGAACACCCCGCGTCTCGATGATTTCTTTGCAAACAACCCGTTCACGACCATCGGCGCGTCCGGCATGGACGTGGGACTTCCCGACGGCCAGATGGGCAACAGCGAGGTGGGACACACGAACATCGGCGCCGGGCGCGTCGTGTATCAGGAACTCACCCGCATCACCAAAGCGATCGACGACGGCGATTTCTTTGAGATGCCGGCGCTGACCGCTGCAATGAACAACGCGAAAAGCGGGCATGCGCTCCACCTGATGGGCCTTCTCTCGGACGGCGGCGTGCACAGCCACAACACGCATCTTTACGCGCTCTTAGAAATGGCGAAGCGCGAGGGCGTCGAAAATGTGTATGTACACGCGATGCTCGACGGCCGCGACGTGCCGCCGACCTCCGGCAAAGGCTACGTTGCCGAGCTGCTCGAGAAGATGGAGGAGATCGGCGTCGGCAAGATTTCCACCTTGATGGGACGCTATTACGGCATGGACCGCGACACCCAGTGGGGCCGCGTCGAAAAAGCCTATGCCGCGATGGTCTATGGCGAGGGCATCGACGGCCGCGACGCGGTCAAAGCGGTGGAGAAGTCCTATCAAACGATCGATGGCGACGGCAAGAACCTGACGGACGAATTTGTGATCCCGACCGTCGTGACCGAGGGCGCGACCGTCAAAGCGGGCGACTCGGTGATCTTCTTCAACTTCCGCCCCGACCGTGCGAGAGAGCTCACCCGCGCGTTTGTCGACCCTGATTTCAGCGGCTTCGAGCGCCGCGGCGGGATGCTGCCGCTTTATTATGTCTGCATGACGGAATATGACGCGACCATGCCGAATGTGGAAGTCGCCTTTGCGCCAAAAGAGCTCAAGATGACGATGGGCGAGACGGTCAGCCGCGCGGGAAAGACACAGCTTCGCATCGCGGAGACCACCAAATACGCGCACGTCACGTTCTTCTATAACGGCGGCGAGGAGGTCAAGTTCGAGGGCGAGGATCGCGTGCTGATCCCGACGCCGGACGTCGCGACCTTTGATTTGCAGCCGGAGATGAGCGCCTATCCCGTGTGCGACGCGGTGGTGGAGCGGATCGAGTCGGGCGCTTATGACATGATCATCCTCAATTTTGCCAACTGCGATATGGTCGGGCATACCGGCATTTTCGACGCGGCGGTCAAAGCGGTCGAAACGGTGGACACCTGCGTCGGCCGGGTGGTGGACGCGACCCTCAAAATGGGCGGCGTGGCGCTGATCACCGCCGACCACGGCAACGCCGACAAGATGATCGACACGGACGGCTCGCCTTTCACGGCGCACACCACCTACCCTGTGCCGTTCTGCGTTGTCGGGCGCGACTGCAAGCTCCGCGAAGGCGGCCGCCTTGCGGACATTTCGCCGACGATGCTGAAACTCATGGGTCTCCCGCAGCCGGCGGAGATGGACGGCAAGAGCATCATTGTAGATTGAGAAATTAAGACATCGTATAAAAACCGGTCGGTGCAGCAGCGCCGACCGGTTTTTTGTGTGCCATTTTGCGGGTGGCGCGAAGCGCCAACAGAAAATTGAAAATGGAAAAGGGAAAATGAAGTCGGCGTTGCCGACGAATGGGCCACCGCCGCGGGGCTTCCTGCGGCGGTGGTTGTTTTGTGCGAAATTTTCGGCGAGCGTTTGCCTTCTCCTCGAGGAGAAGGTGGGTGAGCGCGAGCGAACCCAGATGAGGTGGAATGGATGGTTACCGCCAATTTTGTGGCAAACACCTCATCAGTCAGCCTGACGGCTGACAGCTTTTCTTCGCCGGAAACGGCCACCCTTTTGTTCGCTTCGCGGACATTTCCCCTAACAGGGGAATCTTCCTCGAGGAGAAGCCTTAAAGACACACCGCCGCGATTTTCCGGCGACTCTCGCGGCCGGATGTGGGGACGGGGGCTACGTCACCGCCGCGGGTTTGTGCGAATTTTGTACCGTCTACCGTGCCGATGCAGGAGCGGATTTTATATCCGCCCGTTGCCGGAGATTTGCGACACCTTTGCGGGACGATATGGAATCGTCCCCTACAAAGCCGCCGGGAGAGGGAAAGGACGTCGATATATGGCGCAAAAGCGCCATTCGATATGTATTTTGAGGACGAGCAAACACAAACCGGTTCAAACGGCGCGATGCCGGATGAACTGACCTCCGACAATTATACGGTAGATACTTACATCTCCCGCGTGGCGGCGGACACGACGGTCGGTGCGTTCCGGCAGGCGTTTGACCAGGACGCGGCGAGCATCGTGGTGTACGCGGTGTCCGGTGAGGCGGCTGCGGACAGCGATTTGATGAAGACCGGCATGACCGTATCACTCGTGGCGAACGGGCAGACGGTGAAGCAGTATCAGACGGCGGTGGCCGGCGATCTGCGCGGCACCGGCACGGTGTCCTCCTCGTCGGTGCGCGAATTGCTGTGTATGGTCACGGGTGCGAGCGGTTTTGCCCCGGTGACGGCGCTGGCTGCCGACTACGACGGCAACGGCAGCGTCGCCACCACCGACGCCCGCAAGATGCTCGGGTTGCTGACAGCGGGATGATATATAGCCCGCTTTTGCGAGCTATGCGATATATTCGCCTGACGGCGAATGCGATATACTTGCCGCTCCGCGGTCGTGCGATATGCCGCGTGGTACGCGGCGCGATATGTTTGCCGCAAAAGCGGCAAACGGGAACGACAAACCGCCGCGGGAGTTTTGCACAACTCTTGCGGCGGGTTTTTCGTTGTTGCTATTATAGTTTGTATGTGATATTATAAAATCCAAGACATACCCAAAAACCATCTCGAACAGGAGGGCTATTCATGGGACGGACCTGTGGTCAATGTGGATATCAAAGCCACGACACCGCCGCGTTTTGCTCCAAGTGCGGCGCAAAGCTTGAGACGATGCCGCCGCAAAAGACAGTGTCGTATTGTGCATTTTGCGGCGGGCAGATTTCCGCCGCTTCCAAATTTTGTCCGCAGTGCGGCAAGGCGGTGCTTGCCGCTTCGGCGCAGCCGAACAGTCAACCGCCGGTATCGCCCGGCATCGGGCAGCCACGCTATACAGCTCCGGCTGTAGCTCCGGTGAAAAAGCGGATCCACCCCATGGCAATCGTGATGCCGATCGTGGCGGTGGTGTTGGTGGCGGCGATCCTACTGACCGGGCTGGTCGCACCCGGCTGGATGCGGCCGTCAAGCAAGCCCGGTTCCATCGTCGATCTTTATGAAGACGGTTCGTTCGTGCAGTTGACGCTGCCGCGGCAAACCAACGAACAGCAGGCGGTTTATACCGCTGCCAATATGGCGCTGCAGGCGTATATGAACGCCCGCCTTTTAACCGAAAAGATGAGCCGCGATGCGGCAAAGGGGATCGACTTTGAGACGTTGGCCGCTGAGGTGCGCACCGTTGCCACGGCGTGGGACATAGCGGACAGACTGACGACGGTCGCCGGGTATATGGGCATGCGGCTCAGCGCGGTCGAAGCGGATCCGGTTTATCGCAAAGCGCTCAAAAATGCGGTCAGCGGCGCCGGGATTTTGAAGGTGAGCGCCGAAGAGGAAGAGACGGATCCGCACGAATGGGCGGAGCAGATCCGCCAGTATTACGAAGCGGCGAAGGACGGGCAAAAAGTCCGGCAGATGGCTTCGATCCTCAAAACCGATTGTCATACCGCGATGGAGTGCATCCAGGAAGCGGAGAAGATTTTGAAGGGCGATTATAAGACGAGTGAAAAACTCAGCAACTGGGCGATCAACACCTGTAAGGTTTTGAAAACCGGCGGCAAATGCGCCGCCTTCGGCCTTGCGATCGCCGCGTCCGGCGGTACGGCCGCAGCGCTTTCCGGCGGTGTGATCTCGGCGGGTACCACCGTCTGCTCCGGCGTGGACTGTCTGGTGGATATCGCCGATACCACCATGACCGTGACGATGGGGGAGGATCACCAAACAACGCTCGCATTCCAGGATTTCAAGAGCAAGATCGCCCCGATCACCGCGACGGCGGGCGCTGTCGGCTTGTTTACCGGCGGCTGGACAAAAGGCGGCGAGGCCTTAGCGCAGCTTCATTATTTGCAGGATTCCTACAACGATCTGAAAAACGACGGCAAACTGCTCGGCGTGCAGATATTCAAAGATGACAACGGCAACTGGAACAACAAATTGATGGAATTGGCGTTTACGACGGATATTCAAGCGGGGGATCCGCCGGAGGTCGTAGAAAAGAAATATGCAGAAGCGCTGGAGAGTATGGGGATTAAGAGCGTCAACGAGCAATCCCTGAAAGAAGCGATCGAGTCGCCGTCCTCCGAACCGGCGCCGTCGCTGATTACCGAGATCGAGAATATGGCGATTGAGCGGCTGGAGGAATTGGCGGAGATTACCGACGTTGTGACCGACAGCGAGTGGTGGATGGAGACTTTTGAAGAACTCTTTGAAAGTTTTGAAGAGGAGATGGACGAACTCCCCGCAGAGTACGGCACTTTCACCGAGGACGATCTGAAGGGCTTTGAAGACGAGTTTTATATCGACGACGACGTCGACGAGAACTTTTGGAATAACCTCTTTTTGCCCTATGAGGATATGAAGCATGAAGGGGACGACGAGGGATTTGACAATCCGGACAGCTGGTTGCGCCCCAGCAAGCCGGGTGACGACTGGGACGACGAAACGCAGTCGGCAGTAACCGAACCGACCGAACCGGAATTTGACGAGCCGGATCCCACGGAGGCAGCACCGACGGCACCGTCCGCTTCCGACGCTCCGGCGGCGGACGCCCCGCTGGCGGCCGCGAACGTGGCGGGAACCTATACAAACAACGGCAACAGCCATCACCTCGACGTGGATGACGATATGAATGAAATCTGGGCGGTTACGCCCGCCTCGGCTACGCTGACCTTTGTAGCTAAAGGGGAGGATCGCCTGCGCCTGATTTATCCGGGAGGCGAGGGGGTTGATCTCACCTATGATCCCGCTGCCGGGCTTGGGTATTATATCCTCGACGTCGATGGGGAAACGATCTACTACAAAGCGGAGTTTACCGACTGCGGAAACGGCCGGATTGCGGTGCATTTCACCTCCGCCTGGGGGTTTGATCTGGACGTCGATTTTTACGGCGAAAAATAGCCGAAACGACCTGCCGCCAAATGCATAACGGTTTATGGAGAATCCGACATGTGTGACAGAATCACCGAACAAAACAACAAAAGCTCCGCTTCCTTTTCGGAGATGGACACGATCGAGATGCTGAGAACCATCAACGAGCAGGACAAAATGGTGGCGGCCGCCGTCGAGCGGGCGCTGCCCGCGATCGCGAAAGCGGCGGATGAGGCGGCAAGCAGGCTTGCCGCCGGCGGGAGGATGTTCTATTTCGGCGCCGGGACGAGCGGGCGGCTCGGCATTATTGATGCGAGCGAGCTGCGCTGCACCTTCGGCGTGGACGCGGAGATGGTGCAGGCGATCATCGCCGGGGGACCGACGGCGGTCTATGACGCGGCGATGGGGGATGAGGACAGCTTGGAGGGCGGCGCTTCCGAAATTGCCGCGCACGGTATCAGCAAAGCGGACGTCGCGGTCGGTATCACGGCAAGCGGACGGACGCCCTATGTCCTCGGCGCGCTCGATGCCGCGAAAAAGGTCGGGGCGCTGACGATCGGCATTTGCAACAACCCCGGCAGCGCGATCACCGACGCGGTCGACGTCGCGATCGTCGCCGACACCGGCCCCGAGGTGATCGAGGGTTCCACCCGCATGAAAGCGGGCACGTCGCAGAAAATGATCCTCAACATGCTCTCGACCGTTATCATGGCGCGGCTCGGATATGTCTATCAAAACTATATGGTGCGCATGGTGCCGAACAACGACAAGCTCTTTGCCCGCGCGATCCATATCGTGCAGGTGTGCACCGGCGCGGAGGATGCGGTTTGTGAGGCGGCACTGAAGGAGAGCGGCTGGAAGATTGACACGGCGATCGTGATGATCGCATGCGGCGTCGGCGTCCAAGAGGCGGAAGCGCTGCTCTTGGCAAACGGGCGTTCGGTCGGCCGGGTGCTCAAAATGAGGGATATGCTATGACGGACTATGTGATCGGGATCGACGGCGGCGGCACCAAAACGCAGCTTTGTGCGGCGACCCTTGACGGGGCGGTGCTGTTTGACGCGGTCGGCGGCCGGGCGAATCTGTGCGCGGCGCCGGAGAAGCAGGTGCGGCAGGTGCTGCATGAGCTGATCGGCGGATGTACCCGGCGGCTCGGTGGGCGGCCGAAAGCGATCTGCATCGGGGCGGCCGGGATCGTCAGCGACGAGTCGGTGGAGCAGATGAAAGAAATTCTGCAAGACGCGGGCGGGACAGAGAATGTCACCGTGTACAACGACGCGGTCATCGCGCTGAAAGGCCATCTCGGCAACGCGGCGGGCATCTCCATCACCGCCGGGACGGGTACGATTTGTCTTGCGCAGGATGAAGACGGGCGGACGCTGCGTGTGTCCGGCTGGGGGCATCTCTGCTCGGATGAGGGGAGCGCCTATGACATTGTGCGCGAAGCGCTGCGAAGGGTTTGCCTTGCGCACGACGGCCGGATCCCGCCAACCAAACTGACCGAGGGCTTTTTGCAGGCGGTCGGGGCAAAAGATTTTGACGACCTGATCGGCGCTATCTATACGGACTATCAAGACAAAGAACGCTTTGCGTCGCTCGCGCGTTTGGTGGAGGCGGTTGCGAAAGAAGGCGACGCCACGGCCGACGAGGTGTTGGCGATGGCGGCGACGCGGCTTTTTGAGATCGGCGACTATGTCGCCGGGCAGCTTTATGGGAAGGGAACCCCGTTTCGGGTGGTCAAAAACGGCGGCGTTCTCAAAAATTGCGCCGCCGTGCGCGACCGCTTTGATCGGTGGATGAAAGCGGCCTATCCGCTGTGTTCTCTCGAATATGGCAGCCGTGCCGCCGTGTTTGGCGCGGTCGATTGCGCGATCGAGGCGGCGGGTCGCTGACACGCTTTCGAGATGAGAAAATAGATAAAAAACACATCGCATATCGCCTGATGGCGTGTGCGATGTGTTTTTACGATACGGGAAAACTAGTGTTGCTTTTTTGACTCAAGCGGATTTGCGATTGGCATTTGAGCCACTCGGATCTTCCGTGTTAATGGTGACGGAGACGGTGGTTTATTGAACTTTCGCGGATCGTTTTCGCTTTGCCCAGATTTGTGCGATCCAACCGGACAGCACGATCAATATTCCTCCGAACAGATATATGACCGGCCAGGGGAAATAGATTTCAAAAAGATAGCAGAAGATCGAATCCACAAATCCAATAATACACCAGTGGATAATGTAGATCGGCGTAATGTTGCGGCTCATATCCAGGAAAACGCGGAATTTTGAGGCAGGAAAACGTTTCAGCAGGAAATAAAACGCCGAGAGCAAGCTCAGGTCGATGGACAGCAATCCTACGGTTTCCAACAAACTTGTCGCGTAATATTGGTGATCCCGACAGAGGAAGAACACGCCAAAGCAGCAGGTCAATGTGATATAAACGACCATGATGTAACAGGAGA
>JAFTBJ010000007.1 GCA_017455295.1 Clostridia bacterium | reverse complement strand
GGGGTGAGCGGCGGTTCTTTGGAATAGACCACCTTGAGATCGGTCACGCCGCGTTTTTTGAGTTCCTGCCGCATGATGCGGGCGAGCGGGCAGACGGAAGTTGAGAAGATATCCGCCACTTCGAGCGCCGCCGGGTCGAGTTTGTTGCCGGTGCCGAGGGCGCAGATAATGGGGGTGCCGACCGCTTTGGCGTTTTGGATGAGTGAGAGTTTGCCGGTGACCGTGTCGATCGCGTCGACGATGTAGTCATACTGTGTAAAATCAAACTGCGAAGCGGTGTCGGGCAGATAAAACACCCGGTGCACTGTCACTGTGGCGCCCGGATTGATATCCCGCACGCGGGCGGCGGCCACGTCGGTTTTATATTGTCCGACGGTGCTGTGCAGCGCGTAGATCTGGCGGTTGCAGTTGGTGATCGACAGGGTGTCGTTGTCGATTAAGTCGAGCGCGCCGACGCCGGAGCGGGCGAGCGCCTCGACCGCATAGCCGCCGACGCCGCCGAGGCCGAACACAGCGACACGAGCGGCGGACAGCCGCGCCATGGCGGCGTCGCCGAGCAGGCGAGCGGTTCTCGAAAACGGAGAGGGCATAGACAGGCAGCTCCTTTCTTATAGCTATGATTATAAAAGCTGCCGCCGTGCTTGTCAAGAGACGGTTGACCGTTCGATATTTTATTGACTTTTCGGATAAAATGTACTACTATATACTTGTAGAATAGTGCAGTATACACGCGAAGGCGTTTTGCAAAGATCTTTGGCCGATCATCACAAGCAGAGAGAAGGGTTCGTTTTGAATAAATCGTATTTTATTGCCGGTGCGGCTTCCGTTGGAATCGAGGAAAATGTGTATGTGCAGGGACGCAGCAAAAAAAGCGGTGACAGCGCGTATGCTACCACGGTCCGTGCGGCGGAACGCGAAGGACTGTTTGCGCTTTTCGGCGGCCAGCGGGACGCGTCGGTCGCGGCGCGGGTGCTCAAAGAGCGAGACGAGGACGTGCGGGAACATCCGGATGAGGGAATGCGCGCGTTCTGGCAGGATCTGACGGCGGACGGCGAGCAGCAAAACGCGTCGTTTGCGGCGGCGGTTATCCAAAACGGCGTGCTCAAAGCGTATACCGCCGGGACAAGCTATGTATGCTATTACAGCGAAGGGCTGCTGTACGGCCTGTCCAATGCCCGTCCGAAAAAAGAGGGCGAGACAGTGGAAGAGCTGTCGGTCGGCGAGACGATGCGCTGGAACCCTTCGGATATTCTGATTATTTTCAGCGACGGCGTGCGGGCGGCACTGTCCGACCGGGAGCTGCTGTCGCTGATCCACGAATATGCGGGGGATCGGGCGCTCGCGTCCATCATTGTGGAAGCGGCCAGACGCCGCGGTGCGGAGTCCGCTTCGGCGATCGTGGTGCAAAGTACCGATAAAAACGGGCAATACCACGTCTTTTCCGAAAAAGGCAGCAGCAAAAAGTCGATGCGCCTGTGGTGGGTGCCGCTGGTGGCATTCCTGCTGCTCGGCGGGATTTGCGGCGTGCTGCTCATTTTGATGCTGCAGCACACTGCGCCGGCGGATTCTCCGACGCCAGCTGTGACCACCACGACGGTGATGGAGACAGCCATGACCACGATTCCTTATACCTTGCCGGTGACGACCACGACGGCCGCGCCGGAGATCGAGACCGAGCAGCCGGCGGCGGAGTCGATGATGGATCCGCCCGCCGACGCCACGGTGACGGATGAGACCGGGGAGGACAATAGGGTCAATCTTCGTTCGGCGCCGGTGATCGAAGACGAGACGCGTGCGGACACCATTCGCGTCGGCGAAACGATCAAGGTGTTTGCCGAGCAGGACGGCTGGTATTATATTGAGTATAACGGTGCGCATTACTGGATCAGCACCGATTACGTCACCCTCGATCAACAGCAGGAGCAGGGAGAACAGGAATGAAGCACGCATCCAGAAAAACGCTGTCAAGGCGGCAGTGGCTTGTGATCGGATCGGCGGTGGCGTTTGTGGTGGGACTGCTGTTTTTTGCCGCG
Organism: Clostridia bacterium; assembly: GCA_017455295.1. Classification (GTDB taxonomy): domain Bacteria; phylum Bacillota; class Clostridia; order Oscillospirales; family Acutalibacteraceae; genus RGIG1959. The sequence goes on along the minus strand of JAFTBJ010000007.1, from coordinate 3,903 downwards.
ATGACGCTGGTGTTTACGTCCGTTTTCGGCACGTCCGCCGGGACGGTCACGGAAAGCGCCGCGGTTCCCTCTACCACTGTCACGACGGCGGGGAGTACCGCCGTCACCGTTGCGACCACGGCGGCTTCATCGGATAACAGCACCACCGCCGCGGCGGAGGCCACAACGACCGCGCAGGCGGTTGTGACGACGGATGGGCATTATGTGCAGCCGGCGGGGTATGACTGGAACCTGCGGCTGGTCAACACATGGAATCGGATGTCGGCGGAGGATTCCAACTCGCTGAACACCGAAGATATCGACGGCGAGGAATGCGACGCCCGCATTTACAGCGCGCTGCGCGCGATGCTGGATGCCGGATCGGCGTACGGCCTTGCTGTGACGTCGGGATATCGGTCGTACAGCTTGCAGGAAGAATTGTTTGAAAACAAGATCGGCCGGGTGCAGGCGGCGACGGGGTATGATTATGACGAGGCTGCCGAGGTCGCCGCGACGGAAGTGGCGCGGCCCGGCACCAGCGAGCACAATACGGGGCTGGCGGTGGATCTCGTCAACAGCGAGTGCTATGACCTGGAGGAATACTGGGAAGACACGGCAGCCTTTGGCTGGCTGCAGGAGCATTGCGCGGACTATGGGTTTATCCTGCGGTTCCCGCGCGGCAAGCAGGAGTACACCGGCATCGTATATGAGCCGTGGCATTATCGCTATGTCGGCGTCGAAGCGGCGACCGAGATCATGAGCCGCGGGCTTTGTCTCGAAGAGTATCTCGCCGAGCGCGGGGCTTAACGACATTTTTAGATGGTATATTTATGGCAGACGCCGTATGATGGCATTATGAAGAACTGTTTAGGAGGAAACGCTATGAAAATTTCGGTAAAACGAGTGCTGGCGATCGTGCTGTGCATGGCACTGTGCGCGGTGCCGTTTGAGCTGGCGCCGACGGCGTCGGCCACGGCCTCTACGCCCACGGTCGCGTATGTCCCGATCGACGACCGCCCGGTGTGCGTCGACCGCGTGATCTATCAGGCGCAGTCGGCCGGCTTCAACATTGTGATGCCGGATGCGGATCTGTACCAGACGCACCTCGACAACCAGCCGACCAACTCGAACGGCACGCAGTACGGCGACGGCGCGGCGATCAAAACGTGGCTGCAATCGGTGGAGAGCACCTGTGACTATTTCGTGATTTCGCTCGATCAGATGTTCTCGGGCGGCCTTGTCAACTCCCGCTATCCGGATACGAGCGTGCTGCTGACGACGGATATCACGTCGGGCGAAAAGGCGATCGCCGATTATCTGATCGGGCTTGCCAACACCCCCGGCAAACACGTGTATTTCTTTGATACGGTGATGCGCCTTGCTTCGACCGGCGGCTATAAAGGCTACGAGCTCGACGAATATCAGGCGCTGCGCGACTACGGAAAAGCGGCGCGTTATGTGTATAGTGCAACCAGCTTCCAGACGTCGAACTATGCGACCTCCAAGACGAAGATCAACGATATTTACAGCAAATATCAAAAAGACACGAGCAACGCCACCATCTCCGCGACCCGGAATGTGTGGCTGTATTCCACCAATGCGTACGGCGACTATACGCTGACCTCCACACAGCTTGCCAACTATCACAAAGCGCGTGTGCGCAAGCTGCTGCTCATCAACTATATGATGCAGTATATCAGCTCCGGATCGGCGTATTTCACGGTCGGCGTGGACGATGCGAGCGAAGGCAACAACATCCAACGCAACGAGATCAATTTCATTGAGGCGCGTATGACCGTGCTCGGGCACGGGTATAACTTAGTCGGCGATACCGACTCCTGCGGCCTGATGTCGGTGGCCAAATGTGTCGTCGATTATTACGGCGCCAGACCGAAGGTGCAGGTGCGCTATTACGGCGGCGGCGAGAACCAGCACAGCGACGATTATGACATCGACACGCTGAAGGTGAATATGGACACCCACCTCGAAAGCCTCGATTGCCGGATCGTGTCCTCTAACGCCGATATCGAAGTGCTGGTGCTGACCAAACCGATCACCGGCACCCTTTCCGGCAACATCACCAATCTGGTCAATCAGGCCAATACGAATCTCGCCGCCAACATGCCGACCATCATCATCGACGCGGCGGACGGCAACAAAGGGCAGCTTGCGACCTCGATGCTTTCCAATGTGGCGATTGGCAAGCTGATGGCGTACAGCAACTGGAACACCGTCGGCAACTCCATCGGCATCGCGATCGGCCAGGGCATGGCGCGGTATCTCTATCTCGCCAATTGCGACGCACCGACCGACGCGTCCCACATCGGCTTCCTCAAAGCGATGATCCACGCCTATGTCAAGGATATCGCCTATGTGGCGCGGCAAAAGAGCAATATCGCGTCGCACGCGGCGTCGGTGTTCGGCTCGAACGGCAACTTCTATCAGGCGATGCTCAGTTATTCTGACGGGTCCAGCACCTATAGATCGTATGAATGCTGCCGCGGCGAGCGGTATATCGACAACTATGCGGAATGGTACATCGATCAGGATGGCGGCGGAAACGACATTTGCAGCCTGCTCGCCGACGGCGTGATCTATTCCAATCTCGGCAACGCGCTGGAGACGCGCGAGGTCGGCACGGCGTCCTATGACAACATCAAATTCCCGTGGTACCGTACCTTTGAGCTGACTTTCGACATCAGCACCACGCTCGATAGCACGACGCACAGCTACTATGTCGAAAACGACACGACCGGCTTTATCACGAAGGTGCCGTTTAACACGACGCTCTCGACCTTCCGTACCAACGCCAATACGCAGTACGGCTCCACCTCGACGACGATTTACAACGCGAGCGGCACGACGGTCACCAGCACATCGCTGAAGATCGGCACCGGCTTCCGCATCCGCATGACCATCAGCGGTTCGACCAAGACCTATTATGTGGTCATCCCGCGGGATGTGACGGCGGACGGGCAAGCGACGACCGACGATGTCCGGCAGACGATGAAAGCCGTCACCGGCAGCGTCAGCTTCTCGGCGTCGCAGAACGCGGCGGCGGACATGAACGGGGACAGCAACGTCGGCAGCACCGACGCCCGTATCATGCTGCAAAAGCTGCTGTGATCGAAAAAAACAGAATCATAAGAGGAAAGAACCCGCTGTACCGTTGGGCAGCGGGTTCTTTTTTTGGCAAAAGAGGGTTTGTTTTTTGAAAGCATATATGTTATACTGAAAATACGATATTCCGGCGAGGAGGCCAACCATTTATGAAACATGCCATCAAACGACTGTTCGCGGTGACACTTTGTTTGGCACTGTGCATCGTGCCGCTCGAGTTGGCGCCGACAGCGTCGGCGACCGAATCGGCGCCTTCGGTTGCGTATGTGCCGATCGACGATCGTCCGGTATGCGTCGATCGCGTGATCTATCAGGCGCAGTCGGCGGGCTTCAATATTCTGATGCCGGACGCCGATCTCTATCGGACGCATCTCGACGACCAGCCGAAGAACTCGAACGGCACGCAATATGGCGACGGTACCGCCATCATGGCGTGGTTGAAAACGGTGGATAACACCTGCGACTATTTTGTGATCTCACTCGACCAGATGTTCTCGGGCGGGCTCGTCAATTCCCGTTATCCGGATGACAGCACGCTGCTGGGGACAGATATCACGGCGGGCGAAAAGGCGATCGCCGAGTATTTGATCGGGCTTGCCAATACGCCCGGCAAGCATGTGTATTTCTTTGATACCGTGATGCGACTTGCGTCCACGAGCGGGTATAAGAACTACAATTCGGACGAATACGCGGCGCTGCGCCATTACGGCAGCGAGGAGCGGTATCTTCTGCCGACCGCGCCGTTTGGCACGACCGGGTATGCCGCTTCCAAAACGCAGATCGCGACGATCTACAGCAAGTATC
>JAFTBJ010000052.1 GCA_017455295.1 Clostridia bacterium | reverse complement strand
CCCCATGCGCCTCTCATCGGCCAATTTCGGCGGTTTTTGCCGTCTCGTCTTAGCAAGGCGTCAGCCTTGCGGCATCCTCACCGACAAAAATCGCTCAAAATTTTCTCGACGAGAGGTGCTTTGCAGTTTTCGCCGAATGGCTTTTGTTTGCGGCGAGGTTAAAAACGCAGGAATGCTGGCGCATTCCGAGGCTTTTATACGCCGCCGCAGGCAAAATTGCATCGGCGAAAACCGTATGTGTTCGACTCCCTTTAACTATACCATGACGTTTCCCAAAATAACAAGCGATTTGCTGCGAGATGACAGAAACCGGCCACTCATGCAGAGGTTCTGCATAATGTATACAAAACCGGGCACACTGTTTCAAAAGGCAAAAAAAGGGGAGAGCAAGATGGATTTCGGCATATTGGCACGGGCGTTTATCGTGGGTGGGCTGATCTGTGTGATCGGGCAGCTTTTGATCGACTGGACGGGGATGACACCGGCCAGGATCCTGGTGACCTTCGTCGTCAGCGGCGTGGTGCTGACCGCCATCGGGGTGTATCAGCCGCTGGTGGAGTTTGCGGGCGCGGGCGCAACGGTGCCGCTGACCGGCTTTGGCTACACGCTCGCACAGGGCGTGGCGGAGGATGTGGCCGAGCGCGGCTGGATCGGGGCGCTGACCGGCGGCCTGACGGGTACGGCAGGCGGCATCGCAGCCGCGATCGTGTTCGGCTTTTTCGGCGCGCTGGCGGCGCGGCGGCACGCCAAAACGTAAGAAAGACAGCAAAAACGGCAGCTCCGGCGATTGGGATTACGATCGTCGGGGCTTTTGTGCGCGCCTGTTTTTAAAAAATCCGGTAAAAAAATGAAAATTCTTCTTTCTTTTTTTGCATAAAAATGATATAATACTTTTAATGTGCCGATCTATGCGACGAGGGAGGCGGCGAGGATGGCTAAAATCAATCAAACGGTACGCCGCGAAACGCTGTATATCGCCGCGTGGACGCTGGTGCTGTCGCTTTTGATGGAAGCGGTGTTCTTGATCGGCGGCTGGTGGGACTATACCGTGTTGCTCGGCAATCTGCTTTCGGCCGTGGTGGCGGTCGGCAACTTTCTGCTGCTGGGGCTGACGGTGCAGAAAGCCACCGGGATGGACGAAGAAAAGCGCTCCAAATCGTTTATGCAGCTCTCCATGATGGGGAGGCTTGCGCTGATGTTCGGCGCGGCGGCACTCGGCGCGCTGCTCCCTTGTTTCAACATCTGGGCGACGCTGATCCCGCTCTTTTCCCCGCGGATCGCGATCTTCGCCCGTCCGCTGTTTGACAGAAAACCGAAAGATTGAAAGAAAAAGGAGGTGAGTCCCCGTGAAAGAAAAAACCACGGCGTTTCGTGTGGTCGACGCGCTGCTGCTTTGTCTGACGATTTTGCCGATCGTGTGCGGCATGGTGCTGAAAATCCTGTTCACACCGCCGGCGGAAGGCATCCAGATCACGGGCGCGCTCATCTATTTTGAAGTGCCGATGCCGGTGCAGAACCTTGTGATCACCGAAGCGCAGGTCAACGCGTGGCTTGTGATGGCGGCGATCCTGTTTTTGTGCCTCTACCTGACGCACGGCCTGCAAGTGAAAGCGCAGACCAAGCGGCAAATCTTTGTTGAGTGGATCGTCGAAAAGAGCGAACAGCTCACTACCGGCAACATGGGCGACTATTTTCTTGGCTTTTCGCCGTTTGTGGCGGCGATTCTCGCGCTGTCGGCGTTTTCGAGCCTGCTGTCGCTTTTTGGACTCTATGCCCCGACGTCGGACATCAACGTGGTGGCCGGCTGGGCGATTTTGACGTTTATCCTCATCACCTATTACAAATTCAAAGCGGGCCCGGTGCAGTATCTCAAGAGCTTCGGCGATCCAGTGCCGTTTCTCGCCCCGCTGAACATCATCAGCGAAGTGGCGACGCCGGTGTCGATGGCCTTCCGTCATTATGGCAACATCCTCTCCGGTTCGGTCATCTCGGTGCTGATCGCCGCCGGGCTGCAGGGGCTGTCGGCGATGGTGCTCGGCTGGATCCCGGTGGTCGGGGAGATCCCGCTCTTACAAATCGGTCTGCCCGGTGTGCTGTCGATTTATTTTGACGTATTCAGCGGCGTGCTGCAGGCGTACATTTTCGCAATGCTGACGATGCTCTATGTCTCGGGCGGCTTCCCGCTTGAGAAGTACATGGCGAAAAAAGCGAAGCGGCAGGCGAGAAAACAAGCAAAGGCTGTTCAATAAACTTTACATATTATTTTTTCGGAGGTAATCATTATGGAACTCGCAATCGGTATCATTCTCGGATGTTGTGCGCTCGGCGCGGGACTGGCGATGATCGCCGGTATTGGCCCCGGCATCGGCGAAGGCCACGCGGTCGCAAAGGCGTGTGAAGCGATCGGCCGTCAGCCGGAATGCAAAGGCGACGTCACCACGACGATGCTCATGGGCTGCGCGGTCGCGGAGACGACCGGCCTTTACGCGCTGGTCATCGCGATCCTGCTCATCTTTGTGGCGCCCGGTCAGCTGGTTGACATTTTGAAGACGGCGCTCGGACAGTAAACAGAGCAACAACGCAACTGATTTTTTGGAGTGAATCACTATGCAATCACTAGATGTGATCTCGGTCAACATATGGCAGATCGTGATCTCTCTTTGCAACCTTGTGATCCTGTTTCTCATCTTGAAGCGGTTTTTATATAAACCGGTCAAAAAGATGATGGCGGCGCGCAAAGCGGCGATCGACGACGAATATGCCGCGGCGGATGACGCGAAGCGCGCAGCCGAAGCGGATCAGGCGGCGTGGGCGGCGAAGATGCAGGAGGCGGACAGCACCGCCGAAGGCATCATCAAAGACGCCAGAGAAACGGCGGAGCATCGCTCGCAGCAGATCGTGGCCGAAGCGCATGAACGCGCTGAGGCGCTGGTGCGTCAGGCGGAGACCGACGCGCAGCTCGAACGCCGCAAGGCAGAAGCCGACATGAAACGCGAGATCGTCGACGTCTCGACCGAACTGACCGAGAAAATACTCGGCCGGGAGATCAGGACGGAGGATCATCGCGCGATGATCGACTCGTTCCTTGAAGGATTGGGTGACGCCGAATGACGGATGTAGCGAGAGAATACGCTGCGGCGCTGTATATGCTCGCGGCGGAAAACGACGCAAAAGACGCCTATATGGAGGCGCTTGACACGGTAGCAGCGGCTTTTCAAAGCGAACCCGCTTATGTGGAACTGCTCAGCTCTCCGGCGATCTCGAAGGCGGAGCGGCTGCAGGCGATCCAAAACGCGTTTCGCGATGCGATCCCCGATGAGGTGGTGTCCTTCGTGATGCTGTTTTGCGAGCGGGGGCATATCCGCCTCTTTGACGCCTGCGTAGACGCCTATCGCGACCTGCACCGGGAAGCGGAGCGCCTCTCGGTCGCCAAGGTGACGAGCGCCGTGCCGCTTGATGAGGAAGAGCAGCGGCGTCTTGTCGAAAAACTGGAAACCATCAGCGAGCGCCGTGTGGTGCTCGACTGTGCGGTCGATCCTGCGCTGCTCGGCGGCGTGATCGTGGAGATCGACGGCAAGCAATACGACGGCAGCCTGCGGCATCGTCTGCGGGAGATAAAGGATGTGATGAACGAATGAGCGCAAGACCGGAAGAGATCAGCAGCATCATCAAAGAACAGATCAAGCAGTACCAGTCCCGTATCGAGATGCGGGAGACCGGCACGGTCATTCTGGTAGGCGACGGCATCGCGCGGGTATATGGCCTGCGCGACTGCATGGCGAGCGAACTGCTCGAGTTCGAAGACGGTAGCTTCGGCATGGCGCAAAACCTCGAGGATGAAACGGTGTCGGTGGCGGTGCTGTCCGACACGAATGAGATCCGCGAGGGGACGACCGTGCGCCGCACAGGGCGGGTGCTGTCCGTCCCGGTGGGTGAGCAGCTACTCGGGCGCGTGGTCAACGCGCTTGGTGTGCCGATCGACGGCAAAGGCCCGGTCGACTGCACCGAGACCCGCCCGATCGAATCGGAAGCGCCCGGCATCATCGAGCGCAAAAGCGTGTCGGTGCCGCTGCAGACCGGTATCAAGGCGATCGACAGCATGATCCCGATCGGCCGTGGTCAGCGTGAGTTGATCATCGGCGACCGTCAAACGGGTAAGACCGAGATCGCGATCGACACCATCATCAATCAAAAGAACAGCGATGTGCTGTGCATCTATGTCGCGATCGGACAAAAGAGCACCTCGGTGGTGCAGCTCGCAAATGAGCTGATGAAAAACGGCGCGATGGAATATACCATCATCGTGTCCGCCTCTGCGTCCGAAAGCGCGCCGCTGCAATATATCGCACCCTATGCCGGCTGCGCCATGGCGGAGTATTTCCGCGAGCAGGGCAAGGATGTGCTGATTATTTATGACGAT
>JAFTBJ010000051.1 GCA_017455295.1 Clostridia bacterium | reverse complement strand
CGCTGGATAAGGCATGCTTCATTTTATCCGGTATCGACACGAAAGGGCTATTGCAAGCCGTAGACACAGCGGTTGAGATGGTGAAGAATGAAAAGAACGGTGGTGCAATTCCGGTTCCGGATTATACAGATGTCAATGTGTCCGATAAGGTCGTGAAGATTATTCAGAGCTATGTCGGCGTAGTGAATAAAATGGTATGGAGAAAAGACGTATGAATATCCTGGTGGCAGGCGCCCGCGGATTTGTAGGGCGCAATCTCGTCGAAAATCTCAAGAATATCCGTGATGGCAAAAACCGCACGCGTCCTTCCATCTCGATCGGGGAGATCTTTGAATATGATATCGACTCGACTCCCGAGGAGCTCGACGCCTATTGTGCGAAAGCGGAGTTTGTGTTCAACCTTGCCGGGGTCAATCGCCCCAAAACGGAAGAGGAATTTTTCAAGGGCAATTTCAGCTTTGCCGACACGCTTCTTGATACGCTCAAAGCACATGACAACACCTGCCCGGTGATGCTGTCCTCTTCGTTGCAGGCAACGCTGATCGGGCGGTATGACGGCCCCTATGGCCGCAGCAAAAAACAAGGCGAAGAGCTGTTTTTTGACTATGCGAAAGAGACAGGCGCCAAGGTGCTTGTTTATCGCTTCCCGAATGTATTCGGCAAGTGGTGCCGTCCGAATTATAACAGCGCCGTCGCGACGTTTTGCTATAACACGGCGCACGATCTGCCGCTGACGGTCAACGATCGCGCCACCGAACTCGAACTGGTATATATCGACGATCTGGTGGAGGAACTGCTGGACGCACTGGAAGGCAAAGAGACTCGCTGTGAATTTGACGGGTTGGCAACTGTGCCGACATCGGACGGCCGCTATTGTGCTGTTCCGATCACGCATCACGTCACTCTTGGCGAGATCGTCGATCTGCTCGACTTGTTCAAAGCGCAGCCGCAGACGCTGATGCTGCCGTCCATCCCGAAAGGGAGCTTTGCCAAAAAGCTGTACAGCACCTATCTGTCCTATTTGCCGAAAGAAAAAGTGCGCTTTCCGCTTAGGATGAATACGGATGATCGTGGCAGCTTCACTGAACTGATCAAAACTGCCGAGCATGGACAATTCAGCATCAACATTTCCAAGCCTGGCATCACCAAAGGACAGCATTGGCATAACACCAAATGGGAATTTTTCATTGTGGTGGCGGGCCATGCGCTCATCAGAGAGCGTAAGATCGGCACCGATGAGGTGATCGAGTTTGAAGTGTCCGGCGACAAGATCGAGGCGGTGCATATGCTTCCCGGCTATACACACAGCATCATCAATCTGTCCGAAACCGAGAATCTTGTGACGGTGATGTGGGCGAACGAAGTGTTTGATCCATCGCATCCCGACACATTTTCTGAGCCGATTTAACAGGGAATATCCGATAAAAAAGAGTTGAGAAGTTGTGAACTTCTCAACTCTTTTGCTGCTTATGCCCGTGTTTTGGCTGTTTTCAGGAAGGCTTCGATGGTCTCGTCGGCAATGGCTTGCCACCGTGTCCAGTCCATTGCGGACAGGTTGACGTCTTCCATCTTGTCGTGGTGATGCTTGGCTTCGGTGGAAGCGTTTACCGCTTCTTGCAGCATCTCTTTTGCGGCGCGGCGATTGAATCCCATCTGCTGCTTTTTGCTCTTGAGGGCGTCGTGCTCGAGAAATCGTGCCGCGTGCAGGCGGCGAAACACCGGAAAATCCACCTTGCGGCGGCTGCTTGAGGTGAGGAATCCGACGCCGATCGCCGGGATCAGCAGGTGGGACGGGGCGCCCTGCGGGAAAAGGGGAGAGCTGCAGACGATCGCATCTTGCCCGGCCGCCAGCGCTCCTTCCAGTAAACGCGGCAGCAGCATATCGGCCGCCGCACCGTCTTCGTCTTCGATCACATAAAGCTTCGGGCAAAGCGTCGTCGCGGTCTCCCAAAAGGTGATGATACCTTTTGGCGTGACGGCGGATAAGAAACGGGAAATTACCTGCCCGCGCGCTGCTGCGTTTTCGCCGCATTCCGAAGCAATGAGGCGTGCGGCAGCTTTGTCGATTTTGCTGACTGAGAGCGCCTCTTGCTGCAAACGGCGGTTATCGGTCAGCAGATCGGCCGCCGCTTTCAGAAACCGGCAGCACTTCGCATGTGCGGCAGCGCAGGCGTCGGCCGCATCAAACCACGTTTTTTGCTGCGGCTCCAGTATATCGGCGTCAAGGCAGCACCCGAGCGGCACGAGCTGTTCGCATTCGCCATAGGCGACCGGTTCCAGAATATGCGGCGCGGTCGCGTCGATGATGCAGAGCTTGAGATCACGGTATACTACCGCGTCGAGCGAGTCGGGGTCGGAGGAGCAGTAGATCGACTCTCCCTCAAATCCCGCGTCGGTCATAGCCGAACGCACCGCTTTCATCAGTGTTGCTTTGCCGGTGCCCGCTCCGCTTTTGATGAGATAGGCGCGCCAGCCGTCTCGCGGGTCGTAAAGCCCTGTTTTGTGATAGCCGAAAAATCCGTTCGGCGTATTGGCGCCGAAAAAAAAACGAACCGGATAGATGCTCTCCATACAAAAGCCCCCTTTGCTGTTAACCTATGATGTATGTGAGATTTTGGTGTGAAAATTCAAGAAATTTTGTTTTTGCTATTTACATATAGGACGAGATTCTATATAATATAATTGGTTATGTATATTAACGCCAAAAAGGCGCTGATATAAGAAATTTGAAAAGGAGAAGGATGTATGAAACACAGCGCACTTTCCAAAGTGGCAGCCGTGGTTCTGGCAGTGGCGATGCTGCTGACGGTGCTTCCGATGACCGCATTTGCGGACTGGAACAACGTCGTCTACGAAGACAGCACGTTCGGAACCAACGGCTACTACAACGTGATCTCGAAAAAAGATTACGTGCTGGTGCCGGGTGCCGCGACCGAGACCGAAATGGTCCTCAACAACGCGGCCGGTACGCGTCGGCAGGTCCTCCACATTGTGGAAGTCGACCCGTCGAATCCGGATGTGTCCATCGTTCCCGGCTACTATGGGATCGATAAAGACACGACCGACGTCGCTAACCAAACGGCGGCGAAAATGACCGACATGACGGCGTATTATGAGGATGTCCTCGGATACAACGTGGTGGCCGGCATGAACACCGACCTCTATTATGAGGCCAATGCCCCCCGTGTATTGATTTACAACGGGCAGGATCTGAGAAGCGGCAGAGGCACGCAGTCTGTTCTTTGCGTTTACAGAAACGCAGAGGGCGTTGTGTCTTGTGATGTCAAAGCATATAATGCCGCGCAGATCACCAATGAACTGGCAAACGGCAATGCCGAGCATGGCGAACTGATTCATGCGGTGAGCGTGTCCTTTGCCATGACCGTGAAAGATGGCGCGCTGGTCAGCAAGACCGAAGAGCGCACCTCTTCCGCGGCGGCTCGTTCGATGGTCGGCGTTAAGGAAGACGGCACCCTCGTTCTTGTGATGAACGACGGCCGCGGCGCGAACAACTCTGTTGGTTTCTGCACCTATGAGCTCGGCGAATCCATGTTGGCTCTCGGCTGCAAATGGGCGGCCAACTGCGACGGCGGCGGATCCTCCACCTTCGTTTCGAAGCGCGCCGGTGAAGACGAATGCGTGATGCGTTCGGTTCCCTGCGACGGTGCGGAGCGCCCGACCATCCACGGTATCTTTGTCGTTTCCAACGTTGCCCCGACCGGCATCCTCGGCAACATCGATATCGACAGCGATTATGATTACTTCGCTCCCGGCAGTACCTATACGTTCGGTGCTGATGCGATCGATACCCACGGCTATGCGATGGACACCCCCGCCGATGTGGCGTGGGCGCTGTCCGACGACAGCTTCGGCGCGATCGCGGACGGTACGTTCGTATCGAACGGCACCCTCGGCGATGTGACCGTGCAGGCGCTGGTCAACGGTAACGTGGTCGGCGAGAAGGCGATCTCCATCGTCAACCCGTCTACCTTCAGCCTCACGTCGACCGACGCAACGCTGCCCTATTCCACCCCGGAAAAGGTGCGCAGCATCACCTTGCCGATCGTGGCCAAATACGGCGAAGCGGATGTTTTTGTGGACGGCACGTCTGTTTCCGTGACGCTTGCCGATCCCGCGTCCGGCTCGCTGGACGGCTATGTCTTCACCGCGACTGACGATGCGTCTGTTGCCGAAGCGGTGATCACCGTCACCTATATCCCGACCGGCACGGCGCTGACCTACACTGTGACCTACGGTAAAGGCTCTGAAGTGCTGTATGACTTTGAAGACGGCGACATCAGCGAATGGCTCGGCACCGATGATACCGAAGCGTATCTGAAAGAAAACGGCGTGAGCGCCTATGCCGCGAGCAACGACGAGTGGGAGACCCGTCTGGGTACGCTGGCCGCCGGCGGTCAGATTTCCTGGAGTAACAAGACGACCACCTTCCTTTCCACCCGTGAGAACGGTGGTTATGTCAAGAACGGCGAGAACGCCCTCGGCGTGACCTTCGATATGAGAAGCACCGAGTTCAACTCCTGGGTGTATTCCATCATCTACAATGTCCACGGCGCGACCGTGCTGCGCGATGTGAACCGTGGTTATAACGCGACGGCGGTCGGCATGTGGGTCCGTGTTCCGGAAGGCTTCTATACCGCGAAGAACAACGGCGCCATGGCCATGCAGCTCACGGTGTACTACATGAAGGCGGGCGATACCACGCATCTGTACGGCACGCAGCTCAGCCTGCAGTACAACGGCAAGAACTTGAATGCTTTGAAAGAGTCCGATATTCCGGAAGACAGATGGATCTATGTGTCGGCGAACATCAGCGCCTATCCGTTCGTTTCGCTCGTCGATCCGCTGAACGACTGGTATCGTTCTCCGTCGTTCATCCGTATGTATGTCAAGCCCTCCGAGGCGCAGACTTTGACCTACTACTATGACGACATCACGCTGGATTACAGCTCCGCGGTCGACGACCGTAACCCGCCTGTGATCAGCAACGCGACCTATTGCACCAACGATACCAACCTCGAGTTTGATGGTCAGACATTGACCACCAACGTCGTGTCCTTCGACGCGAACATCGCCGACTATGCGGCGTCCAATGCGGAAGGTCTCGATTATTCGACGGCCGCGATCTATGTGGACGGCGTCAAGCAGACGACGACCGCGTCCGGCTCGACGATGAGTGCGGAAAATGTGGTGCTCTCGAACGGCGACCACAGCATTAAGTTTGAGATCGCCGATAAACTCGGCAACTACACCACGCTCACGAAGTCGCTGACCATCAATGCGGCGGGCGCGCCCTCGGCGATCACCCTCTCCGGCCACAACGATCTCGGTATCGCGCCGGAGGCCGGATCCATCTATTATACGGATCTCGTGGCGGCGAACATCGAGGATATCGACAGTGTGTCCACCACGCTCTATCTCCAGACCGCGAACACCTGGGAACTCGATCACATGATCGTGGCGGACGGCTTTGAGGCGACCTATGAAGCGACCGAAGCGGAACCGAACCGCGTCACCGTCACCATCACCAAGACCGGTGAGACGGCGCTGACCGGCGAGCAGACGCTCGTGTCCATCCCGGTGCGCATCTGGACCTTTAACGAAGATGCTTGGGTCGGCGGCGACAGCTCCGGTGCTCCGGTCAAAATGACGGCGGCCCAGCGGTATGCGTCTTCCTACGGTGAGCCGGTTCTGCTGGTGGAAGTCACCGTGGAAAAAGGCGCGATCGTCTATACCGATAACACCAACGGCACCTTCGGCGGCTATCTCAACACCCCGACGGCTGTCACCGGCAACAAGACCAAGGCGTGGCATGAACATGACGCGGAGCTGGTTCACCTGCGCGATTTGGCGCCGACCTGCACGGAGGACGGCTATGAAGGCCGCACCTATTGTGCGACCTGCGGCTCTGTTGTCGACTGGGGTACCACCATCCCGGCTACCGGTCACGACTATGAACTGGTCGACGGTCACTTTATCTGCACCGAATGCGGCGATGAATTCGATTACAGCGGCATCTCCGGCCTGTTCCAGGTGGGCGATAACTACTACTATGCGATCGCCGGCAACCTGATGACCGGTTGGCAGACAGCGGACGAAGGCACCTACTACTTCGGCGCGGACTACGCGGCGGTCGACGGCGCGCAGACCATCGACGGCGGCAACTACGTCTTTGAGAACTGCATCCTCACGAAGGGTGCCTGGATCAACGACGGCGAAGGCCTTGCTTATTACTGGGCAGGCAAACCGTACCATGCACAGTGGGCGGAGATCGAAGGCGAGACCTACCACTTCAACGCGGCGG
>JAFTBJ010000050.1 GCA_017455295.1 Clostridia bacterium | reverse complement strand
CGTATTCTTCCGCTCAAGTCCTCTTCCTCCCTATTCATCCAGCTTCAGCACCGCCAGAAACGCCTCTGTGGGGATCTGGACCGTACCCAGCTGACGCATTTTTTTCTTGCCTTCCTTCTGCTTTACCAGCAGCTTTTTCTTGCGCGTGATATCGCCGCCGTAGCATTTGGCGAGCACGTCCTTGCGCATCGCACGTACCGTTTCTCTGGCAATGATTTTGCCGCCGATCGCCGCTTGGATCGGCACTTCAAACAATTGCCGCGGGATGTTGTCCTTGAGCTTTTCGCACATTTTGCGGGCGCGGGCGTAGGCGTTGCCTTCAAACACAATGAAGCTCAGCGCGTCCACCATCTCGCCATTGAGGAGAATATCCAGCTTGACGAGCTTCGACGGCGCATAGCCTTTGAGTTCATAGTCAAAGCTCGCATAGCCCCGTGTGCGGGATTTGAGCGCGTCAAAGAAATCGTAGACGATCTCGTTGAGCGGCAGCTCATAATGAATATCTACGCGGGTGGGGTCGAGATAATGCATATCCTTGAACACGCCGCGCCGCTGCTGGCACAGTTCCATGATGTTGCCGATAAATTCGTTCGGCGCATAAATGTGCGCGTCGGCGATCGGTTCTTCCGCGGCGGCGATGGTCGCGGGATCGGGGTAGTTAGTCGGGTTGTCGATATACTGCACCGTGCCGTCGGTCAGCGTGATACGATAGATGACGCTCGGCGCGGTGGTGATGAGATCAAGATCGTATTCGCGCTCGAGGCGCTCCTGGATGATCTCCATGTGCAGCAGGCCTAAAAAGCCGCAGCGGAAGCCAAAGCCGAGCGCCACCGACGTTTCCGGCTCAAAGGTGAGGGAGGCGTCATTGAGCTGCAGCCGTTCGAGCGCCTCGCGCAGATCTTGATAATGCGCGCCGTCCGCCGGGAAAATGCCGCAAAATACCATCGGGTTGACCTTGCGATAGCCGGGCAGCGGTTCTGCCGCCGGGCGGGCGGCGAGGGTGACCGTATCGCCCACGCGGGCGTCCGACACGGTTTTGATGGAAGCGGCGATGTAGCCCACTTCGCCCGCCTGCAGGATGCCGGTCGGTTCGGGACGATTGGGGCGCATCACGCCCACTTCGGTCACGTCGAATTCCGCACCGGTCGCCATCATGCGGATGCGGTCGCCGGTCTTGACGGCGCCCGCTTTGACGCGGATATACACGATCACGCCTTTATAGCTGTCGTAATAGCTGTCAAAGATCAGGGCCGAGAGTGGCGCTTCGCGGTCGCCCTTTGGCGGCGGCACATACTTGACCACCGCTTCGAGCACCTCTTCGATGTTGATGCCCGCTTTGGCGGATACAAGCGGCGCATAGGATGCGTCGATGCCGATGATATCCTCGATCTCGCGGCGCACGTCTTCGGGGCGGGCGGCGGGCAGATCGATCTTGTTGATGACCGGCACCACTTCGAGGTCGTGTTCGACGGCGAGGTAGGTGTTCGCAAGCGTCTGCGCTTCGATGCCCTGCGACGCGTCCACCACGAGCAGCGCGCCTTCGCACGCCGCGAGCGAGCGGGAGACCT
>JAFTBJ010000049.1 GCA_017455295.1 Clostridia bacterium | reverse complement strand
GATGGTCGCGCGGAAGAACAAGAAAATTGATATGGTAGAAGCGCTCAAAAACGCGGAATGAGAGGTTACTATGAATAAAATCACAGTAAAGATTGATGGCATGATGTGCGGGATGTGCGAGGCGCATATCTGCGACACGATACGCAAGGCGTTCCCCGATGCAAAGAAAGTGAAAGCGTCAAGGGCGAGCGGCGAGGCGACTTTTCTGGCAGAAGATTCGTTGGATACAGATACTCTTGCCAAAGCCATTGCCGACACCGGATATACTTTTATTTCAGCCAAGTCCGAACCGTATAAAAAACGTGGATTGTTGGGCGCACTCACATAAAGATATATAGCCGCAAAAACGATCTCTTTGTGCGAGTGCGCCCTTCGGATGACACTATTCGATAGTCCCATGTTTTTGAAATATCCTATAGAAACAAGCGGTCTTCTCTCACCCCTCACTTCTCACTTCTCATCTTTAAAGAAAAAACCGGCGGGAAGCTTGATTCCAAGCTTTCCGCCGGTTTGCGGCTTTTAAAGCGCTATGCGTTAGCGCTTGCGGATTTTTCCATTTTCATGGAGATATCCAGTGCTTTGACCGAATGGGTCAGCGCGCCGAGGGAAATGACGTCCACGCCGGTTTCGGCGACGGCGCGGATGGTGTCGCGGTTGATGCCGCCGGAGGCTTCGAGTAGCGCGCGGCCGTTCACATATTCGACGGCTTCCCGCATCTGCTCGCAGGACATATTGTCCAGCATAATGATGTCGGCGCCGGCCGCCAGCGCTTCTTTGACTTCATCAAGATCCCGCGTTTCCACTTCGAGCTTGACCATGTGGCCGAGTCGCCCGCGCAGGGCGGTCACCGCGGCGGTGATGCCGCCGGCGGCGTCGATGTGATTATCCTTGAGCATCGCACCGTCGGAGAGATTGTAGCGATGGTTTTTGCCGCCGCCGACGGTGACGGCATATTTTTGCATGGCGCGCAGGCCCGGCAGGGTTTTGCGGGTGTCGGTGACCGCGGCACGAGTACCGGCAACGAGCGCGACCGCTTCGGCAGTCGCCGTGGCGATGCCGGAGAGATGCTGCAGCAGATTCAGCGCGGTGCGTTCGCCTTTGAGCAGTGCGCGGGTGTGCCCGCGGAACACCGCAAGGCGCTGCCCGACTTGTACGCGGTCGCCGTCGCGGCAATAGACGGTTGCGTCCAATTGTGGATCCAGCAGTTCAAACACGCGCATGGCAATATCCATACCGCATAAGACGCCGTTCGCTTTGGCGACGAAATACGCGGTGTCGCAGGCATCTTCGGGAATCATGTAATCGGTCGTCGTATCCAGATAGTTGAGATCCTCGGCGAGTGCCCGCCGAATCACGTCATCCACATAAAAAAGAGGAAGCTGCATCAAAAACCCTCCTGCAGAAAGTTATTCTTTCGTATAAAACACGTTCAAAATCAGCGGATACAAGGCGCCTTCATCCACCCGGTATTCGGCATATTCGTTTGCGCCTTCCAAGACGGTGCCCGGAACATTCTTGAAAACCGGTTCGCTGTGGTGCGCCAGCACAGTGAGGGCCAGATAGGTGATGCGGGCGGTGGACAGCGATGTGATGGAATCGGATGTGACGGTACCGTAAAGATTGAGCGGTACGCTGATGTCGCTCGACGCGGCCGCCGTCGCTTTTGCAAAAAAGGCGGAAGCGTATTGCTTTTGCCGTTCCATGCGGGCGTTGTTGGAATCCAGCACGGAGGTGTCGCGGTCGCGCACATAACGGTTGGCTTCTTCGCCGTGCAGGGTGATCGTTTCACCGGCGGCATGCCACACGCCGTCGCCTGTTTGAAAATCGTTGAGCAGGGAAACTTCCACGCCGCCGATCGCGTCGTTTAAGGTGGCAATGGTGGTCATGTCCATCGCCACATAGGTGTTGATCGGGATGCCGTATAAAAGACGCGATACGGCGTGCACCATGTTTTCGCAGCTGGTTTCCCGCCCGTCGCCATAGGCGTATGCCAGACAGATCTGTGTGTTTTCGGTGCCGAGATAGGCGCCGTTCTTATCATAAAGCTCGATATCCGCCATCGCGTCGCGGGAGACTGTGATGACGTCCATCGCACCGGTTTCGGTATCCAGCGACAGCAAAAAGATCGTATCCGCCTGCCCGCCGGTTCCAATGACGTCATCCGTCCGTGACATATCGTTCCTGTCCGTCCCGATGAACAGGATGTTGGTGCGATTTTTGTTGAACAGATAGGTTTCTCCATTGTAGAATACGCGCTGACCGTTGTCATAGATCTGGATCGCGGGGGTGGTGGGTGCGGTGATTTCGATCTGATCCGGGTCGGAGAGCAGTTCGCTTCGACCGGTCTCCCGCAGTACCGTTATCGCGATGCCGGCGATGAGTGCAATCAGCAACAGTGTGCCGAAGATCGCAACCAGCACGATCAGCAGCCGGCGTTTCTTTTTGTGATGCCGGTGATGATGGTGGCGTTTGTGCTTGTGGTGCCTGTGCTGAGAATGGTGGTGGGTGCCTTCCGGCTCAAGACGCAGGTCGCTGGCGTGCAGATGGTGATGATGGCCATCCTTTGCGGGAAGATCGTCGGGCACGGTATCGATGTCCGACAGATCCGAAACGTGCAAAGACGAATCCAGCGATTCATTATTTGGTTGGTTGGTCATCGGTCAACACTCCCTGAACAAGATAACGCATATTGCCGTTATAGCCGACGCAGGTGGACAGCGTGACGATGCGGTCGGACTTTGTGACCGGCACATCCGGCCGTGTCAGCGCCACCATGGATTTGGGATTACGCGCATAGGCGAGATACTCTTCCCACACCTGATCGTTGTGATAGTCAAAGGAATTCAACAAGTGCCGATCGTCATATTCGTATGCGGAAAAAATGGTATAGGTCAGAATATGGCCCGGTGTATAAATGTAAAACACCGGATTGGCATTGAAAAATTCCTCGTCTTCAAAATAGTGCAGCGTACGGAACATGGTGCCGTTAAGCATGTTGTGGCCATACAGCACGGTGTTCCGGGACAAAAAGGTGCGCCCATTTTGTTTCTCGCTGAAGATCATGCCCGCAAATTCATATTCGCGATAAATGTTGTGGTCGAGGTAAAAATCATCGCCCATGTCGCTGCTTTGTGCGACGGGATAATCAATGTTGGTGTTGGGGATATACAGCCATGCGTACACATCCGGATTGGTTGTCTGCAGCGTTTTGAAATCCACGGGGTTGTCCGGCAACGGCGCTGTGGTCGTGGTTTCGGCGGGAACGGTCGTTCCCGTGACAGGCGGCGTCGTCGCAGCAGAGGGATCGGTGCGGCCGCCGGGCAGCGGTGTGGTGCCGCTGCTCCAGTATTGCAAAAAGAACCACAGACCTCCCGCCGCGAGCAACAGCAGCACGGCAGCCAAGATCCACAGCCATATTCTTTTGCGAGGATGGGAATTATCCATGACGATTTGATCCTTTGATATGATGGAAAAGGCCCTGCGTTTTCCGGATTTAGAAAAAGCAAGGGCCTTTGAACCTATACGATGAAATAGTCGCGATTATTTTTGCAGCGCCTTGCGGCCGACGATCAGGCTGACAGCCAGGCAAAGAGCAGCGCCCGCAAACACGAAAGCCATCCATTCAAAGCTGTCGGTTTTGGGAGAAACGGAAGAATCGTTTTTGGGACCGGGCTGCGTCGGTTCGGTCGGTTGGTCGCCGGTCGGCTTGGAGCTGACCGGTATCACGCTGCCGTCAATCAACTGAAGTTTAGTGCCTTCCGGCAAATTTTTCACGAACGAGTTTGCCGGATTCTCGGGATCGATCGAAAGATTGATCGGGGTCGAGTCGGTGAGGTTGTCGGTTACGTCGAAATGGAGATAGAACAACGGGCCGTCAGATGTTGTGAACTCGCCACCGGTCCAGGTGATGACGTATCCGGAACCGTCCGCGGAAGGCTCGATGGTGAGTGTGCCGCCTTTGTCGGCGATGGCTTCGCCGGGCGTGATGGTCGGCATGGACAGAACCGAGCTGTCATACAGCAGGGTGATGACAAAGCTGTCCATACCGGGGTTGTTGGTGATAGAGATCGGCACGCTGATGCTGTCGCCGGGTTTGGCAGTCAGATTTTCTCCGATGCCGATGATGACAGCTTCGACAGGCTCGGCATCGGGACTCGGCGACGCATAGGCCGGCAGCACCGCCGTGAGCATCAGCATCACGGCAAGTAAAACGATGGCCAGTTTTTTCATAATAAAAACCTCCTCAAAAATATGAAAAAGAGATACAAATTTCTCTAAACATACACGTTCATTATATAGGGCCTCAAAAGAATTGTCAAGCGATTTTTAAGGATTTGTATAACTTGTCGGCAAAAGAGAAGGTTTCACAGGGCGGTGTATTTCAAAATCACGACTTTACGCTTGCTATAAATTATGATATACTAGAGTGCAGATTAAAAACGAAACGGAGCGCGAGTTATGTCAAAGCAAACTCAATCGGCGTTTATTGCCATTGTAGGGCGGCCGAATGTCGGCAAATCATCGCTGATGAACCGGATGGTGGGACAAAAAGTTGCCATCGTGTCGGATAAGCCGCAGACCACCCGCACCCGCATTATGGGGGTGCTGACCAAGGAGGAGACGCAGTTTGTGTTTCTCGACACGCCGGGACTGCACAAGCCTCGCACGCGTCTGGGGGATTATATGGTCAAATCCATCGGCGAAGCGGTCGGCAGCGTGGATGCGGCGGTGCTCGTGGTGGAACCGGACGCGCGCATTCGCCCGGAGGAGACGGAACTGATCGCACAGCTCAAAGCGAGCCGGATGCCGGCGATCCTCGTCATCAACAAGATTGATCTGGTGGCGGACAAGGCGGCGCTGCTTGCTTGTATTGCGGCCTATAAAGATTTGTATGAGTTTTCTTCCGTGGTGCCGCTGTCCGCTAAAACGGGGGATGGTGTGGCAGAGCTGCTTGATGAAATGGCGGCCTTTGCTGCCGACAGTCCGCACTTTTTCCCGGATGACGCGATTAGCGATCAGCCGGAGCGGGTGTTGGTGGCCGAGCTTTTACGCGAGCAGATCCTGCGCACCATGCGGGATGAAGTGCCGCATGGCGTGGCGGTGGTGACCGAGAGTTTCCGCGAGGCGGAAACGACAAGCGGCGCGCCGATCATCCATGCGGAATGTGTGATCTATTGCGAACGGGATACCCATAAAGGTATGCTGATCGGCAAAGGCGGCGCCCGCCTCAAGGAGATCTCTGCCGCGGCGCGGCTGGAAGCGGAGCGGCTGCTCGGCGTCAAGGTCAACCTGAAAACCTGGGTAAAGGTCAAAGAAGATTGGCGCAATCGGCAGGGCCTTTTGAACGGATTCGGCTATTCCGACTGATTAACCGATTTTGAAAACGCGCATACTTCCGTTAAAAAGGAGGTATGCGGGATGGAACAGGATAAACAAACGCTGTGGAAGGTGTTTGCACAGACAGGCAAGGTGACGGATTACCTGCGCTATCGGCAGGCCGTCATGAGTGCGGCGATGCCGCAAAATGGCAAGGAGGCGACGCGGGATGCTGACCGTAAAAGGGCTGGTCATCCGGGAGACGGCGGTCGGGGAAGCGGATCGGTTCATCACCGTGCTGACCGATGAACTCGGCGTGATCCGCGCGTCGGTGCGCGGCGCGCGCCGCGTCAACAGCCGGGCGGGCGCGGCAACGCGAATTCTGGCGTATTCTCAATTTTCTCTCGTCAAAGGGCGGGAGACCTACATCGTGGATACCGCGCTGTCGCAGCATATTTTTTTTGCGGCCGGATTTGAAGTGGAGCGGCTGGCGCTGGCGCAGTATTTTTGTGAATTGTTCGGGGCGCTGTCGCCGGGCGCAGAGGAGGCGCAGCCATTTTTACGGCTGCTGCTCAACGCGCTGGCACTGCTCGAAAAAGGGGAAGATCGAGAGAAGATCAAAGCGATCGTCGAACTGCGGCTGATGCGGATGACCGGCTACACGCCGGATCTTAGCGGGTGTATCTGCGGCAACGCTGCACCGACAGCCGTTTGGTTTTTGCCGAATGAGGGACGGCTTGCATGCGAGCGCTGCCAAAAGGGCGGCGGGCTGCCGCTGTCTCCGACAACGCTCAGCGCGATGCGGTATATCGTGTCGGCGTCGGATGACCGCTGCTTTTCATTTCGTTTGCCGCAGGAAGCGGCGGCGGAGTTGTCCGACATAACCGAGCGGTTTTTATTATATCACCTGTCCCGCGGATTTAAGACGCTGGAGTTTTATCATAGCTTGTGAGGAAGGATCGTTATGCAACGAACCATGACATCGGCGCTCGAACTGGATAAAGTGCTCGCCCTGCTCGCGGCGGAGGCCGCGACGGCGGACGCGGCGGACGCGGCGCGCGCTTTGCAGCCGTCGCCCTATCTTGCCGAAGTGGAGCGGCGGCTGCAGGAGACGGATGACGCGTCGCGGCTGGCCGCTGGATTCGGTTTGCCTTCGTTCGGGCGCGTCAAAAATGTAAAGGGGATGCTCGCCCGTGCGGCGGCCGGCGCGCGGCTGTCGCTGCGCGAGCTGCTGGATATCGGGGAGTTTCTGCGGGTGCTGCGCAGCCTGTCGGAATGGCGGGCGCACTGCGAAGGTCTCCAAACCACGCTCGATGACCGGTTTGAGGCGCTGACCCCCAATCGTTACTTAGAAGACCGCATCCAAACCACGGTGCTATCCGAGGATGAGATCGCTGACACGGCATCTCCCGCTTTGGCGGATATCCGCCGCAAGATCCGCGCGGCATCGAGCCGCGTGCGGGATCAGCTCGATCACATGGTGCGGTCGCCTGCTTATCAGAAATTTTTGCAGGATCCCATCGTGACCATCCGCGGCGGGCGATTTGTGCTGCCGGTCAAAGCGGAGCACCGCGGCGACGTGCCGGGACTGGTGCATGATACGTCTGCATCGGGTGCGACGGTCTTTGTGGAGCCGATCGGTTCGGTGGAAGCAAACAATGAGATCAAGGTGCTGACGGCAAAAGAGGAGGCGGAGATCGACCGGCTGCTGCTCGCACTGTCGGCGGAGATCGGCGGCTTCGGAGAGACGCTCGCTGTCGAATACGATCTGCTGATCGAACTGGATCTTATCTTTGCCAAAGCGTCGCTCGCTTATCGCATGAATGCGCAAAAGCCCGCCGTGGCGGCGGACGGTGTGATCGTGCTCAAAAAGGCGCGGCACCCGCTGATTGATAAAAAAACGGTGGTGCCGATCGACGTGACACTCGGCGAAACCTTTGATACGCTGGTCATCACCGGCCCCAATACCGGCGGCAAGACCGTGACGCTCAAAACGATTGGTTTGTTGACGCTGATGGTGATGTGCGGGCTGCTCCCGCCTGTGGGGGACGGCAGTCGGTTTTCGGTATTTGACCGCGTATTGTGCGACATCGGGGACGAACAATCCATCGAGCAGTCGCTCTCGACTTTCTCGGCGCATATTACCAATATTGTGCGCATCCTGGAGCAGGCGGACGACAAGACGCTCGTCCTGCTCGACGAACTCGGGAGCGGCACCGATCCGGTGGAGGGTGCGGCGCTGGCGACCGCGATTTTGGAGCGGCTGCGGGCGCAGGGCGCTCGGATCGCCGCGACCACACATTATGCGGAACTCAAAGCATTTGCGATCCAAACCGACGGCGTCGAAAACGGCAGCTGCGAATTTGACGTGGAGACGCTGCGCCCGACCTATCGGCTGCTGATCAGCGTGCCGGGACGGTCGAATGCGTTTGCCATCTCCAAGCGTCTCGGTGTGGATGACGAGCTGATCGCGCGCGCCGAAGCGTTGGTCAGCGGCGACGACCGCCGATTGGAGGACGTCGTGGTACGGCTGGAGGAACGGCGGCAGTCGCTTGAAAAAGCGCTTGCCGAAGCCGAGGAAAAGCGGCTGCAGGCGGAGAATGAAGGCCGCAGGACGCTGGAACAGCTCGCCAAAGCGCGGATGGAACAGGAAAAACTGCTGGAGGATGCGAAGGCGGAAGCTGCTCGCATCACCGAGCGGGCACGTCGGCAGGCGGAGGCACTGCTCGGCGAGCTGGAAGACATGAAAAAGAAAGCCAAAAGCGGCGGCGTAGGCGAAGCAAAATCGGCGCTGCGGCAGCGGCTCAAAGAGATGGACGAAGCGGCGGATCCCGTGCAAAAAGCGCCGAAGGGCGAGTATCGCTTGCCGCGGCCGCTGAAGGTCGGCGACGACGTGGAGATTATCAGCATCGACAAAAAAGCGACGGTATTGGCCTTGCCGGATAAAAACGGCATGGTGGAGGTGCGCGCCGGCATCATCCAGACGCGGGTGGCGCTTTCCGATCTGCGATTGATCGAACGCCGGTCGGCCGCGAAGTCGGGCGGTGTGAGCCGACAAACCACCTCGCGTGCGGAGCGTTCGGCCGAGACGGAGCTCGATTTGCGGGGATATGCGTCGGATGAAGGGATTTTGCTGCTCGATCAATTCATCGACAACGCGGTGATGGCGGGTCTGCCTGCTTTGACCGTGATCCACGGCAAAGGCACCGGCGTGCTGCGCGCCGCCGTGCAGCAGCATTTGCGGCGGCATCCGTCGATCAAGAGCTTTCGACTCGGAACGTATGGTGAGGGTGAAAGCGGCGTGACCATCGTGGAGTTGAAATAAGGAGGGCTTGAAGATGATCATCCGACGGGCGGCAAAACCGGATATTCCGGCGCTGCACCGCTTACTGCGGCAGGTGCTCGATGTGCACCATCAAGGACGTCCCGATCTGTTTCGCGGCGGTGTGACCAAGTATACTAATGAACAGCTTGAAGACTTGCTTTGCGACGACGGTCGCCCGGTTTTTGTCGCACTGGACGAAGCGGGCGTGGTGCAAGGGTATGCTTTCTGTGTGTTTGAGCAACATGTGTCAGACAACATCCTGACCGATATCCAAACGCTGTACATCGACGATCTGTGTGTGGACGCGGCATATCGCGGGCAGCATATCGGCAAAGCATTATATGAACATGTGCGGTCATTTGCAAAGGCGAGCGGATGTTACAATGTGACGCTCAATGTGTGGGTGTGCAACGAAAGCGCGCGAAAGTTTTATGAAGCCTGCGGCTTGCGTCCGCAGAAGATCGGCATGGAAACGATTTTGTAAAATGCGGTGCAACCGCAGAAGAAAGGAGGGACGATCATGGAGGATGTACTGCAGCGGCCGGTGCGCTATGTGAAAGGCGTGGGTGAAAAACGGGCGGAGCTATTTGAAAAGCTCGGCGTGAAAACGGTTGGCGATCTTCTCACGCTGTATCCGCGGCATTATGAAGATTGGTCGCAGATCGTCCCGATCGCCTCCGCTCCGATGAACGAGCCCTGCTGTGTGCGGGCGACGGCGCTTAGCAAACCCGCCGAGCATCGCATCCGCAAGGGACTGACGCTTTACAAATTCACCGTGTCGGACGGGTTGTCCGGCATGCAGGTGACGATTTTCAACAACAAATATGCGGCGGCGGCCGTCAAAGCGGGCGCGGAATATCTTTTCTTCGGCACGGTGGAGCATGGGTACAGCCGCTATCAAATGAGTTCGCCCTCCATTGCGCCGGTCGGCAGCGGCAATCGCATTCGCCCGATCTACCCGCAGACGGCGGGGCTCACGTCCACCGCGATTGAAAAAGCGGTGGCGGCGGCGCTCACGCTGGTCGGGGATGCGATTCCGGATCGCCTGCCGGTCGCGATACGTGTCAAGCATCGATTGATGAGCCGCCTGGAGGCGGTCAAAACGATTCATTTTCCGCCGACAAACGCGCAGCTCAAGGAGGCGCGGCGGCGGCTGGTGTTTGAAGAATTACTGGTGCTGCAGTTGGGGCTGCTGAGACTCAAAGGGCATGTGCGGCGTGGTACGCCGGTCAAGATCGAGACGGATCACACGGCGGAATTTTGCTCCCTGCTGCCGTTTTCGCTGACCGGCGCACAGACTCGGGCTATCGCCGATTGTGTGCGGGACATGCAAAGCGGCGTACCGATGAATCGGCTGGTGCAGGGGGACGTCGGCAGCGGCAAGACTGCCGTGGCAGCAGGAGTTGCATATAGCCTGATCCAAAACGGATGGCAGGCGGCGATGATGGCCCCGACCGAGATCTTGGCACGGCAGCATTATCAGTCGCTGTCGGCACTGCTTAAAAATACGAGTGTGCGGGTGGGACTGCTGCTCGGATCGCAGCCCGCCAAAGAGAAACGGGAGGTCACCGCGTTGCTGGAACGCGGGGAGATCGGTCTGGTGGTCGGGACCCATGCACTGCTGTCCGACACGGTGCAGTTTCACAATCTCGGGCTGGTCATCACCGACGAGCAGCACCGCTTCGGCGTATCGCAGCGGGCGCGGCTCTCGGCCAAAGGGCGCGATCCGCACCGCCTTGTCATGTCGGCGACCCCCATCCCGCGCACGCTGGCGCTGATGATCTACGGTGATCTTGACGTGTCGGTGCTGGATGAGCTGCCGCCGGGTCGGCAGCCGGTCGCAACCTATGCCGTCGGCTCGGACAAGCGCGAGCGGGTGTATGGATACATCGAAAAGTTTTTGAACAGCGGCAAGCAGGCGTATATCGTCTGCCCGCTGATTGAGGAGAGCGACGATACCCCGGAAGGGCTGCTCTCCGCCCAGGAATACTATGAACGGCTGCAGCAGACGCGGCTCGGGCGGTTTCGTATCGGGCTGTTACACGGCAAAATGAAAGGCGCCGACAAGGACGCGGTGATGACCGCGTTCCAGGCGCATGAGATCGATCTGCTGGTGTCGACGACGGTCATCGAGGTGGGGGTCGACGTGCCGAACGCATCGGTGATGCTGATCGAAAATGCGGAGCGGTTCGGCCTTGCGCAGCTGCATCAGCTGCGCGGCCGCGTCGGGCGTGGCAAGGACGCCGCCGCCTGCATCCTCATTTCGGACGGCGCATCGGACGAGACGCGCAAGCGCTTGCAGGTGATGTGTCAAACAAACGACGGCTTCCGCATTGCGGAAGAGGATTTGGCGCTTCGCGGCCCCGGCGACTTTTTCGGCAACCGGCAGCACGGCCTGCCGGCGCTGTCCATTGCCGATCTCAAGGGTGATATGGCGCTGCTGTCCGCCGCGCAAAACGAGGCGATGGCGCTGTATCGTGCCGACCCGTCGCTGGAAACGCCGGAAAACAGAGGCCTTTGCGGTTTAATCTCGTCGCTCTTTGCAAGCGTCGGTGAGGACGGACTCAATTGATAAACGGGAGGAACCGACCATGAAAACAGCCATTGTGTATTATTCGATGTCCGGCAATGTGGAGCAGACAGCGAAAGCCGTGGCCGATGCAATCGGCGCGGATCTCATTCGCCTTCAACCGGAAAAAGCGTACCCCGACAAGGGTGCGAAAAAATTCTTGTGGGGCGGCAAAAGCGCGTTGATGGGTGAGACGCCGACCCTGCAGTCGTATACCTTTGATGCGGCGGCATACGATCGCGTCATTTTCGGATCCCCCGTGTGGGCCAGCACCTTTACTCCGCCGATCCGCACCTTTTTGCGCGATCAGGCGGGAGCTTTGCAGGGCAAACGGTTCGCCGCGTTTTTCTGCTACAGCGGCGGAGGCGGCGACAAAGCGATTGTCAAACTGGCGAAGGCGCTGTCGATCGACGCATTCGATGCGGCCATGCTGCTGATCGACCCGAAAGACAAGCCTTCGGCGGAAAACGACAAAAAGATCGCTGATTTTTGTGCGGCGATCGGCGGCGGGAAACGAAGCGTGATCTTGCACACCAGGCGGCTCACCTTGCGCCCGTGGCGGGAAGAGGACGCCGCCGATCTGTTTGAATATGCGCGGGATCCCGCGATCGGACTGTCGGCCGGATGGCGGCCGCATACCGACGTCGAGGAAAGCCGCATGATCATTTGCGGGATTCTCTCCGCCCCGGAGATTTATGCTGTGTGTCTTGACGATCGGCCGATCGGGTCGATCGGACTGAAGATGGGGGACGGAACCGACATGACCGATCGACCCGACGAATGTGAGCTCGGATATTGGATCGGTAAACCGTTTTGGGGGCAGGGGCTTATTCCCGAAGCGGGCGAAGAGCTGCTGCGGCATGCCTTTGAAGATCTCGGTATGCGCGCCGTGTGGTGTGGGTATTATGACGGAAACGAAAGGTCAAAACGCGTGCAGGAAAAGCTCGGATTCGTCTATCATCACACGACGGAGAATCTGCTTGTGCCGCAGCTGCAGGAGCGGCGAATGGGGCATGTGAACCTTTTGACCAAAGAACAATGGGGAAAATTGCGGAAAAGCTAGACAAGCGGCAGCTTGTATGATAAGATAAACATAAAGGCGATACCCGATGTAAAAGGAGGAGTTTTTCGATGAAACAGGCAAAACGATTGACCGCCATGCTGCTGTGCGCGGCGCTTTTGGTGTTGGCAATTCCGATGGCGACGGCGTCGGCAGAGGACGGCTATGTGGTGACCTTTGTCCCCGGCGAGCACGCGACCATCAATGTGTATTACACGCAGGAATATGCGAAGCCCGATGAAGTGAATGTGACGACGGCGCTTTCGCGTGACAGTGAGTCGGGCGATCCCGATCTGTCCGGTAACGGCCAGGTCAACTTTACTGTCGTGCCGGAAGACGGCTACGAAGTGACGGATGTTGTGATTGAAGGCAGCTATAAAAACCGCAAAGGTCCTGCGGATACGTTCAAAGAGAACACCTATCGCATCACGAAAGTGGCAAGCGACTTGACCATCACGGTGGTGACGGCGGAGAAGCAGGAAAAAGAAGCCTACACCGCGACCTTTGTGGTCGAGCATGCGACCATCGACATCTATTATCAGCAGACTTATACAGAAGATCCCGATGAAGTGAACGTGACCACCGCTGCGGCGAGAAGCAGCGAGACGGGCGAACCGGATATGACCGGCAACGGTCAGATCAGCTTTAAAGTGGTGCCGGAAGAGGGGTATTTCATCGGCGACATCGCCGTCAGCGGTTTGTATAAAAACTTCAAGCTCCCCGCCGAGACCGGCGCGGAGAATGTGTACCGCATCACGAAAGTGGCAAGCGATCTGACGGTCACCGTGACGATGAAGAAGAACGAGCCGGCCGAGCTGCTGCGTGGCGATATCGACATCAACGAAGTGCTGAACATCAACGACGCGATGCAGCTTTATCGTTATGTATCCGGCCAGGCTGCGATTCCGGAAGGCGATGAAGCGATCGTCGATATCGACGGCAAAAACGGCGTCAATATTTTGGATGCGCTGAAGCTGTACCGTGTGGTGTCGTCGGCAACGACGTGGGATGACTTGGGCATTTCTGCCACCTTCCCGAACCCGCATATTGCGATCATCGACGATCCGAAACCGGTGGAAGAAACCATTTGAGCGTGATAGCAGCACTCCCGCCGAGCCCTTTAAGGCTCGGCGGGAGTTTTCTGTTTGGCCATGTAAAAATTCGGAAAGAATTGTTTTTTGGAATATCTTGCGAAGATGGCGGGTTTGTGATACAATGAACATATAGTTAAAGGAAGTCGAACACATGTGGTTTTCGCCGATGCGATTTTGTCCGTGTCGGCGTATAAAAGCCTCGGGGAAGCGACCCGCATTCCTGCGCTTTTTTAACCTTGCCGCAAACAAAAGCCATTTGGTGAAAACTGTACAAGCGCCTCTCATCGAGAAAATTTTGAGTGATTTTTGTCGGTGAGGATGCCGCAAGGCTGACGCCTTGCCAAGACGAAGCGGCAAAAAGTACTGAAATGTGCCGATGAGAGGCGCATGGGGTTTGACTCTCTTTAACTATAGCAAACGCGAAAGAAGAGGAGGAGCCTTTTATGCTGTGGGAAAAGTCGGTGCGTGTTCTCGTGGCTGTGCTGGCGGCGGTTTGCTTATCGGCGCTGCTGCCGATGACGGCGTTGGCCGGAAACGGGCCGTATGCGGAACCGGATGGTTATCCCGCTTATATCACATTTTTCGGCGTGGATGATGCGGGAGATGTTATTTATCAAGGGGATGGATACACGCCCGCTCAGCAGATTGACGCGTTTCGCAACAACGTGGTCATTATGCCCGCACCGGAAGGTGTGACGTATGATCGTGAGACGAACACGCTGACGCTTGACAATCTCAAGCAGGCGCGGTGGCTGTTGGAAACCGAGATGATGGGTGACGATTTGATCATCAACCTGGTTGGCCATAATGAATTAGCGAAGATCGTTGTGCTCGGCGATGAATGGGGCGGCAGCGTTAAATTTGAAGGCGATGGATCGTTGATCCTCAATGAAGACCGTCTGTATGAGAGCGCGATCGTATTTGAACCGGCGGGCGCCGATGTCATGATGACCGTCGGCAAAAACGTGAGCCTCTATTTTTACGGCGAGAATGCCGTCATGATGGACGGCGTGCGCACGTTTGACGAAGTCGACAGCAGCGAACTGCTGATTTTTGAAGATGGCGAAACAACGATGGAAGCATCGAGTGTCGACAATGTGCGGCTGCGGTCGTCGGTGTTTTATGAAGGCTATGTGCTGATGGCGAGCGATACCACAATCGAAGCGAGAGAAGTCGGACAAGCCTTGCGCTTTGACCGCAACCCCGACGGCGCGTATGCCTGCATGGAAGCAGCCTGGATAGACGAAAACAGCGATCCTGTGGAGGGGTATGAACTGCGCGGCTTTGTGTACAGCGAAACGTTTGGCACCTATTTCCCGGACGACGTTTTTTATTCGGAGAGCGTGTATTGGAACGATGCCGATCAACGGGTATATATGACTGCCGAGCAGATGGCGGCGGAGGGCTTTACGTTTGTCACGGATGAAACCGGAGCGCCCATGGAATTGAGCATTCCGCTTGTCGATCGCTATTATGTCGGTTCTGCATACAAAGACGACAACAATCAGTATTACAGCAAATATGTCGAGGATGGCGAAGAGGAGGGTGCCGAATATACACTGGATGTGTATGTGATCCCGGAGTTGCTCGGGAAATACTTCTTCCGCCTCAATGAGACGGTGGATGCGGCGACGCTGACCGAGGCGTACAGCGAGATGGTGGTGATGGACACCTATGTCGTCACGTTCGGTTCGCCGGATTTTGTGTATGAAGGCAAGCATGAAGAAATCTCACCGAAAATCGGCGATGTCGATGGTGACGGTGTGATCAACATGGCAGATGCGTTTCTGCTGTATCGCATCGCCAGCGGCCAGTTCTTGGCGGATGAGACCCAGTTGGCTGTCGCCGATCTCGACGGCAACGGCATTGTGAACATTATGGATGCATTCATGCTCTACCGTCAGGTGAGCGGGATACAATAACAAGGCACAAATCAGGAAACGGAGGAATTTGCAATGAAAAAAGCGATGGTGCGTCTGGCGGCGGTCGTATTGGCCGTATGCCTGCTGTTGACCGTGGCGCCGATGACGGCGTTCGCCGAAAACGGCCCTTACCCGGAGGCGTGGTACGGCTGGTGGCCGTCCTATATCACGTTTATGGGGATCGATGACGAAGGAAATGCCACGTTTGACGATGAGGGCAATTTACTTGAGCACTATGCGGTGTTCCGTAACGACGCCGCACAGGATGAACTGGCGGGCGCTTCGTATGATCGCGCGACCAACACGCTGACGCTCGAAAACGTCAAAAATGCGCGCCTCATTATGGAAGCCAATATGATGGGCGACGATTTCGCCATCAACCTTGTGGGCGAAAACGAGCTGGCCAGAATCACCCTTTGGGGCGACGGCTGGGGCGGCAGCGTCAGATTTACCGGCACCGGGTCGCTGACGCTCAATGAAGACCGCATCTACGACAACGGTCTTTTGTTCCAGGCCGAAGGCGCAACGGCCAAGATGACGGTCGGAAAAAACGTGAAGCTGTATATATATGGGGCGGACGCCGTGTATATGAACGCCTTTTCGTTCGGCGAGGCGGAGGTCGACGACCGGACGCCGGTCGTGTTTGAAGACGGTGTGACCGAACTGCGCGCGTCGGTATTTGATAATTACCGGTATACGAACTATCTTGCATACCGCGGCTATGAGCTGGAAACCGAAGACGATACCTGGTGCGGCTATCAAGTGATCAATGACGCCGATCCGAACGGCGTCTATAGCGTTAAAGAAGTGACGGCGTACGGCCAAAGCCTGGACGATATCGTATTTCAAGGCTATGAGATTTTGCACTACAACTATATCCCGTCCCTCGGGATGTATTACCGGGATCTGGAGTACGGCATCGACACCGACTATTGGTGGGAAAGCCATCGCGAGATGTTTATCCTGCCGGAAGAGATGGACGCCGCCGGCTATCACGTGGTGACGGATGACGAGGGGAACAGAGAGGACTTATATTTGCCGTTCCTTGATCGGTACACCACCATGAACGTCTATGAGGACGGGGAAGGCAACCGCTACGCCGTCGATTGGACGTACCAAGACGACGAGCGTGTTTATTACGTGCTGGATTTCGAGCCGATCGCCGAGTTGGAAAACACCTATTTGTTCCGCAGAAACGACGACGTGGATGTGGAAACGCTCACTCAGGTCGAGGAAGAAGGCGTAGAAGAAGGCTTGTACGTTGCCAAATACGGCGCGCCGGATTTTGTGTATGAAGGCGAAGGCGGCATGGAAAACCCGCCGCAGATTGGCGATGTGGATATGAACGGCATTGTCAATATGGCGGACGCCTTCCTCTTGTATCGTGCGGCGTCCGGTCAGGTGACGCTGACCTATGAGCAAGGGCAGCTCGCCGACATGGACGGCAACGGCACCATCAATATGGCGGACGCGTTTGCGCTGTATCGCCGGGTGTCGGGAGGCAACTGACCGACATGGTTGCGCCGGGTAACGGCCCATAACAAACGTGCAGGCGGAGAACGCGAGTTTCTCCGCCTGCACGTTTTTTCTTTTGCAGGGGGCAAAAGGCGTTGTGCGGCATATCTTGAAACGACAGAAAAAACGGAGCGGGATTTTGCAAAAAGGCGCGAAAAACCTCTTGCATTTTCGTGCCGTTCGTGGTATAGTGTATTTTACTGCGATACATTCGTGCGCGTACGGTGGACACCATTGCCGGATGCGCCCGATGAAAAAGGAGGGGCGGCGGATGTCGGAGAAACAACACGGTCGATTTTTGCTGGTGGATGCGGCGGCGCTGCCGGACGTTTTTGAACGGGTGATCGAGGCGAAGCGATTGCTGCAGACCGGAGAAGCGCTCTCCGCGTCCGATGCGGCGCGCCGCGCCGGGATTTCCCGCAGTGCGTTTTATAAATACAAAGATGCAGTGTTTCCTTATGACGAAGGGGCGCGCCGCATTTTGACGGTGCATTTTGTGCTGAGCGATCACCCTGGCGTGCTGTCGTCGGTGCTGGCCGCGTTTGCGGCGGCGGGCGCGAATGTGCTGACCGTCAACCAGAACATCCCGGCGGATGGGACGGCGACCGTGTCCATTTCCGCTCGTACGGAGCGGATGACGCTGTCGACCGAGCGGTTTTTGCGGCAGCTGACGTCGCTCTCCGGTGTGCGGCGATTGAGCCATATTGCGGGCAACGACGGGTTGGAAAAGAAAGAGTGAGGATAACAAGATGGTTTATGTAGCAATTATGGGGCATGGCGTGGTCGGTGGCGGCGTCGCCGAAGTTTTGCGCAAAAATGCTGCCAGCATCGCCAAAAAAGCGGGGCAGGAGATCGTGATCAAGCGGATCCTCGATCTGCGGGAGTTCCCGGACAGCCCGTATGCCGATCGCTTTACAAAAAACCCCGACGATATCATCCATGACCCGGAGATCGCGATTGTGATCGAAACGATGGGCGGACTGCATCCGGCGTATGAATTTGTCAAGGCGTGTCTTGAAAACGGCAAGAGCGTCGTTACCTCTAACAAAGAGCTGGTGGCGGCAAAAGGGGACGAACTGCTGGCCTTTGCCAAGCAGCACAACTTGAACTTCCTGTTTGAGGCGTCGGTCGGCGGCGGCATCCCGATCCTGCGGCCGATCAATCAATGCCTGACGGCGAACGAGGTATATGAGATCGCGGGCATCCTCAACGGTACCACGAACTTCATGTTGACCAAAATGATCGAAGAGGATATGTCGTTTGACGAGGCGCTCTCACTCGCGCAGCGGCTCGGATATGCGGAGCGCGACCCGTCGGCGGACATCGACGGGCACGACACCTGCCGCAAAGTGTGCATCCTGGCGGCACTGGGATTCGGCAAGCATGTCTATCCCGCGCAGGTGCACACCGAAGGCATTCGCGGCGTGTCGCTGACCGATGTGAAATATGCGGCGGCGGCCGGGTATGCGATCAAACTAATCGGCCGGGCGCGGGCGCGGGACGACGGGCGCATCTTCTGCATGGTAGCGCCGATGCTGGTGCCGAAAGACAATTTGTTATCGGACGTGCGGGATGTGTTCAACGCGATCATGGTGCGCGGGGACGCGATCGGTGACGTGATGTTTTACGGCCGCGGCGCCGGTGCGCTGCCCACCGCGTCGGCGGTGGTCGCCGATGTGATCGACGAAGTCAAGCATATTGCGCGGCGCAAGATGATCTTTTGGGAAAGCGGCAGCGACGATTATGTTTGCCCCTACACAGAGGATCAAACGGCGGCGATGGTGCGGCTGACGGCGGATCTGCCGGAGACGGCCAAAGCGGCGGTGACGGCGGCCTTCGGCGAGGTGCGCTGGATCGCGCTTATCGGACAGCCGGAGAATGAATTGTGTTTTCTCACCGAGGTGCAGAATGAGCAAACGCTTGCCCAAACGCTGCAAGGGTTGAGCGGTGTGCAGATTCAATCCTGTATTCGCTTGTTCGGAGAGTGAGCCCAAAAGGGATTAAGGAGGCATATATATGTTGGTAGTACAAAAATTCGGCGGTTCGTCGGTTGCCGATGCCGATCGTGTGCGCAACGTCGCGCGCGTGATCACCAAAACCTATGACGAAGGCAACGATGTGGTCGTCGTGGTTTCGGCGCAGGGCGACACCACCGACGATCTGATCGATAAGGCAAAGGAGATCAATCCCAAAGCCAGCAAGCGCGAGATGGATATGCTGCTTGCGGCCGGCGAGCAGATCTCGATCGCGCTTCTCGCGATGGCGATCGAACAGATGGGGTATCCCGTCATTTCGCTGCTCGGCTGGCAGGCGGGGTTCCAGACCAATTCGACCTATTCGGCGGCGCGCATCAAGCGGGTCAACCCGGAGCGCATCTCGAAGGAGCTCGATAAAAAGCGCATCGTCATTGTCGCGGGGTTCCAGGGACTCAACCGGTATGACGACGTGACGACGCTCGGACGCGGCGGCTCGGACACGAGCGCCGTGGCGATCGCGGCGGCGATGCGGGCGGATCTGTGTCAGATCTACACCGATGTGGAAGGCGTGTTTACCGCCGACCCGCGCAAGATCCCGAACGCGCGCAAGCTCGAAGAGATCACCTACGACGAGATGCTCGAGCTCGCGACGCTCGGCGCGCAGGTGCTTAACAACCGCTCGGTCGAGATGGCCAAAAAATACAACGTTGAGCTGGAAGTGCTGTCCAGCCTGACTCAAAAACCCGGCACCAAAGTGAAGGAGGTCTGCAAGATGGAAAAAATGTTGATC
>JAFTBJ010000048.1 GCA_017455295.1 Clostridia bacterium | reverse complement strand
GCTTGCTCGGGGTGTTGTCGCTCGGTATCGTCGGCGGCACGGACATCCGCATCATTGCTGACGGCACGGATGAAGAAGAAGCGGTCGAGGCGTTGGTTGCCGTGGTGCAATCCGGCTTTGCCGATTGAGAAACGTCCATACGAAAACACAAAACGAGAAAAGGGGCGCGCAGAATAGGGAGCTAATAGGTTTTGAACGGCTCTTTTTCGCCCGCACTGCCTGAAAAATAAGGGCAATCCGTCAGGATTGCCCTTATTTTGTCAGATTGTCCGGACAAAAAATCTCTCGTTCAAAACTGCCGCAAGCACCTCAAAAAGAAAGATTTTTGTGTAAGGCAAGGCAAAAAGCACAGGAATGCTTACCGCATTCCGAGCATTTTTCACGCCGCATGGCGCAAAAATACTCTTTTTGAGGCTATTATATCCCTATTCTGCACGCCCCAAAGCACACGGCGAGAGCCGTGTGCTTTCTTGCTTTTCGAGGCGGGGTATGATACACTGAAAAGGAACGGGAGGTGAGCGAAATGAAATATGACCGCGGCGAAAAGATCGCCGCTTTGCGGGAAAAGGCGATGGCACTGCCACTGCTCCCAGGGGTTTATATCATGCGGGACAAAGCGGGTAAGGTGATCTACGTCGGCAAGGCGAAGGCACTCAAAAACCGCGTCAGCCAGTATTTCGGCTCGCCGGTCGGACATTCCGAAAAGGTGCGCCAAATGGTCGCGCATGTCGATAAATTCGATTATATTTTAGCAGGCAGCGAATTTGAGGCACTGGTGCTTGAGTGTTCGCTCATCAAGCAATACGCGCCGAAATATAACATCCTGCTCAAAGACGATAAAGGATACCATTATATCCGCGTTTCACCGCCGCCCTTTTCGCGCATTTCGGTCGCGCTTCAAAAGACGGAGGACGGCGCCAGATATATCGGACCGTACATGAGTTCGTACGGCATTAAGCAGGCGGTGGACGAAGCAAACAAGGTGTCTGGACTGTCCACCTGCAGCCGCACGCTTGCCTATGGAAGAAAGCCGCCAAAGACCGAGCGACCGTGCCTGAATTACCATATCGGGCAATGCTGCGCGCCTTGCACCGGCAAAGTGACCGAGGCGGAGTATGCCGAACGGGTACAGGGGGCGATCGACCTTTTGACGCGCGGCAGCGGTGAGATGATGAAGATGCTCACGGCAGAAATGGAAGCCGCCGCCGAGCGGCTGGATTTTGAAAAGGCGGCAAAACTGCGCGATCGCATTGCGGCGATCCGCCGCATCGACCAAAAGCAAAAAGTCGTGATGTCCAAAGTCCAGAAGCAGGATGTGATCGCGATGGTGCGTTCGGGCGGCTATTGCTGTTTTGAGGTGTTTTGTTTCCGGAACGGGGCACTCACCGACCGCGAGGAATTCATCACGGAGGAGCTGGAAGCGGAGGCGGCGGATCGCGGCGAGTTTTTACAGTGGTATTATCTGTCTCACCGCACCGTGCCGCCGCAGATCACGGTGGACGATCTGCCGGAGGACGCAGAGCTGCTTGAACAGCTTCTCACAAAAGAAGCGGGACGGCGGGTGCATATTGTCCGTCCGCAAAAAGGCGAGCAGGCGGCACTGGTCGATATGTGCCGCCAAAACGCGGCGCAGCATCTTGCTGACCGGCTCGGCATGGGCGGACGCGAAACGGCGGCACTGCAGGAATTGATGACGCTTTTAGGGCTTCCCGAGTTGCCGAGGCGGATCGAGAGCTATGATATTTCCCACACCGCCGGCGAGGATGCGGTTGCGGGGATGGTGGTGTTTGAAAACGGTAAACCGAAAAAGAGCGATTACCGTCGTTTCACCATCAAAGAGGCGAAAGGCGGCGACGATCCTGCTGCGATGACCGAGGTGCTTACCCGCCGGTTTGCGGAGTATCGAGAGCATGAAGGGGAAGCGGGATTCGGTACGCTGCCGGATCTCATTCTGCTCGACGGCGGAGAGGCACAGGTGCAGGCGGTGCAGCCCGTGCTGGAGGCGTTCGACATTGATGTGCCGCTGTTTGGACTTGTTAAAGACGGACATCACCGCACCCGTGCGGTGGCGTTGTCCGGCGGGGAGCTCCAGGTACAGTCCCACCGTGCCGCCTATTCGCTTGTGTCTGCGCTTCAAGAGGAAGTTCACCGCTATGCGATCGGGTTTCATCGGCAAAAACGGAGCAAAAAGATCAGCACCACCTTGACCGCTATTGAAGGCGTCGGGGAGACGCGGGCGAGAGAACTGCTCCGGCGGTTCGGCTCGGTCAAAGCGGTGGCGGCGTCGACCGAGGAAGAACTGCTTACCGTCAAGGGCATGACGCGTCCCGCCGCCAAAGCGATCATCGCGTATTTCAGCGAAAAATAATCGAAGTGGGGGACGCCTTTAGCCGTCCCGGAAAGGTTACTTGACATTTACATAAAAATTCGGTATTCTTATTGGTGCTTCAGGAGGGAATAGGCAATGTTTATCGCAGGGATCAGTCTGGTGTCCGGCGCAATGGCTTGGTTGTTTACCACATTGATTGTCAACTCGATGTTCGGGGACGTATACAGCCCTTCCGCTATGATGGTTATCCTCATCATAGCACTCATGGTTGTGATCGCCGGCGTCGTGCTGATGATCGTCGGCTGGAGCAATCACAAGGCGCAGGCAGAGCAGGACGCCGCTAAAAACGCGGCACTTCAACGGCACTGTCGGTATTGCAACATTGATGTGTGGCAAGGCTCGACCCATTGTCCGGTTTGCGGGCGGCTATTATAAAATCAGAAGCTAAAGGGGCAATAAAATATGGCACGTACCATGATGGCGTTTCGGTATACGAACCCGGCGGGATTGATGGATCGGCTGGCATATGTTTTACAAACAAGAGGGTATCAGTATATTTCGGAAAATAATGAGAACGTGTGGAAAAACGGCATGGGAATGTTGACTGCCATGAAATATGTCAAGATCGAATTTGCACCGAACAATACCATCGTGCTTTCAGGCTGGGTCAGAGCTGTTGCCGGTGGCGAAATGGATCTGAACGGTTTTGTGGGGGCGATCCCGAAAAAGCAGGTTATGAATGTGCTGCAGGAATTGCAAGCGCAGATCAGATAATAAGGAGGGTACTTCTTGATGCACGACACCTATGAAAGTCCGTTTTGTTCGCGGTATGCGAGCCGCGAAATGCAATATTTGTTTTCGCCCGATAAAAAGTTTAAAACATGGCGGAAGCTCTGGATCGCGCTCGCCGAAAGTGAGCGGGAACTGGGACTGCCCATCACCGAGGAACAGATCG
>JAFTBJ010000047.1 GCA_017455295.1 Clostridia bacterium | reverse complement strand
TTGACCGGATGCACCGACAACACATCCGCAACCGATACGCCTTCCTCCAATTCGTCCAACGATACAGCCGCCGTTGTCACCAATGTCGACTCCACCTCGTCGGACGCCGTTATCAAAACGGTTAACACCGCGTCGGGCGGTATTCTCGATACGACCGATCTCTTCACGACGCGCGACCTCACGCAAACGGCCGATCTCACCGGCGCCACCTCCTACACCGTCAGCGACGGGCAGGAGATCCGCATCACGGCGGAAGGCGTGTATGTGCTGTCCGGCTCCGCGCAGAATGTGACCGTATATGTGGAAGCGGGCGACAGCGACAAGGTGCAGATCGTCCTGAACGGCGTCAGCATCACAAACAGCGATTTCCCCTGCATCTATGTCACCTCGGCGGATAAGGTGTTTGTGACCACGGCGGCGGACAGCAGCCTTTCGGTGACCGGTACCTTCCGCGCCGACGGCAGCACCAACACCGACGGCGTCATCTTCTCCCGCTCGGATCTGACCTTGAACGGCACGGCGACCTTGACCATTTCTTCTACGGATAACGGCGTTGTTTCCAAAGATGACCTCAAGATCACCGGCGGCACGTATGCGGTTACCGCATCCTCGAAAGCCTTTGAAGCGAACGACTCCATCAATATTGCGGACGGCTCCTTCACCGTGCAGGCCGGCACCGACGGCTTCCACGTCGAAAACGACGATGCGACCAGTTATCTGTATATCTGCGGCGGCACCTTCACGATCAAGGCCGGCGACGACGCGCTGCACGCGACGGCGGTCGTCCAGATCGACGGCGGCACGCTGGATATCACGGCGGCGGAAGGCATCGAAGCCACCTACATCCAGATCAACGGCGGCACCATCACCATCAGCGCCTCCGACGACGGCATCAACGCCGCACAGAAATCCTCCTCGTACCGTCCGACCTTTGAGCTCAACAACGGCACCGTCACCATCACGATGGGTGCGGGCGACACCGACGGCGTCGATTCCAACGGCGATATCGTCATCAACGGCGGCACCCTCGACGTGACCGGCAACTCCACCTTCGATTACGAAAACAGCGGTACCATCAACGGCGGTACCGTTATCATCAACGGCGAGCAGGTCGATACGCTCCCGAACCAGATGATGGGCGGCGGCATGGGCGGCTTTGGCGGCGGCAACATGGGCGGCATGGGCGGCAATATGGCCGGCATGGGCGGCAACATGGCCGGCATGGGCGCCCCACGTGGTTGATTCATTTTGTCATTCTTCTTTTCCTCTTACTCCGGTCGGGGTCGCTCGCTTTATCAAGGCGGGCGGCCCCGATTGCCGTTATCAAAACCGGCTTTTGACATTTTTCTTGCGGTAAATGCCACATTTTCTTGCATTTTGACGCAACATATGGTATAGTTGTAAAAACGTCTTTTCGATCGAATTTTTCAAAAAGGGGATCTGCCGTATGAAATGCCCGTTTTGCGGATATGTCGAAAGCAAAGTCATCGACTCCCGCCCGACCGATGAAAACAGTCGCATCCGTCGCCGGAGAGAGTGTCTCCAATGCGCCAAACGGTTCACCACCTATGAGGTTGTCGAAAGCATGCCGATCATCGTGGTGAAACGGGACAATTCCCGGGAGGTCTTCGACCGTCAAAAGCTGTTCAACGGTCTTTTGCGCGCATGCGAAAAGCGTCCGGTGTCGCTGGACGTCCTCGAAAAAGCGGTGGACGAGATCGAGACCAGGATCCAAAACTCGCTCGACCGGGAGATCACGGCAGCTACCATCGGCGAATATGCGATGGAAGCGCTCAAGGATATCGATGCGGTCGCTTACGTCCGCTTTGCTTCGGTGTACCGCCAGTTTACCGATGTTGGCAGCTTCCAGGAAATGATCGAGAAGCTTCTCGGCAGCTCGCCGAGCGCCGCCGACAAAACCTGACACCAAACGCCTTTTGCACCGGAACGTTGCAAAGGGCGTTTTTGATTCTTGCAAAAAAGGAGGATGGCCTATGACCGAACGCGATCAAGAGATGGCGCGGCGGCTGGCTGACGCGGTGAGCGCGGTCGGCGGACGCACGTTTTTTGTGGGCGGCGTGGTGCGCGACCGGCTGATGGGCAAAAACAGCGACGACGTTGACGTGGAAGTCCACGGCGTCGATCTCCCCACATTGGAAGCCATCCTCGACACGCTCGGCGAGCGGATCGCCATCGGCAAAAGCTTCGGTATTTTGGGACTGCGGCATATCGGCCTCGATATCGCGCTGCCGCGTTCGGAAACTGCAACCGGCCGCGGGCACAAGGATTTTGATATTCAAATTGACCCGTGGATCGGGCCGGAAAACGCCGCCAGGCGGCGGGATTTTACAATCAACGCGATGATGCAGGATGTGCTGACCGGCGAGATCCTCGACTTTTTCGGCGGACAGGCTGACCTCGTTGCTCGCCGCATCCGGCATGTGGACGACCGCTCCTTCGGGGAAGACCCGCTGCGGGTGTTTCGCGCCGCCCAGTTTGCCGCCCGCTTCGATTTCACGGTGGCAAAGGAAACGATCGCGATGGCAAGCACGATGGATGTGGCGGCGCTGCCCGGCGAACGGGTGATGGGCGAGCTCAAAAAAGCGCTGCTGCAAGCCGAAAAGCCATCCCTCTTTTTTGAAACGCTCCGGCAGATGGATCAGCTTGCCGTCTGGTTTCCGGAAGCGGAAGCTTTGGCAAATGTGCCGCAGGACCCGCGCCACCACCCGGAAGGCGACGTGTGGCAACACACGATGCAGGTGCTCGACCTCTCGGCACAGTGGCGCTCCCAGGCGCAGGATCCGCTCGGGCTGATGCTTTCGGCCCTTTGCCACGATTTCGGCAAAGCGGTCGCCACCATCGAAGAGGATGGCCGCATTCATTCCTATGACCACGAAACGGCGGGTCTTCCGCTTGTGCGCCGCTTTTTGGAACGGCTGGTCACCGACACCGCCCACACCGACTATGTGCTCAACATGACCGAGCTGCACATGCAGCCCGGCGGGAAAATGGCCGGGCACGCGTCGGAAACCTCGTTTATGCGGACGTTTGACAAGAGCGTCTCCCCCGACGATCTGCTGCTGCTCGCCAAAGCGGATTTTTCCGCTTGCACCGCCTCCCCCGCCGATCGGGAACAGCGGCTTGCCGCATATGCGCCAACGGAGCAGGAGCTGCAACGGCTGCTGGCGCTTTATCGGGAACGGATGCAGGCGCCGTATTTGACCGGGCGCGATCTGCTTGATGCGGGCGCCACCCCCGGCCCTCTGCTCGGCGAAGCGCTTGCGCTCGCTCACAAGCTCCGTCTTGCCGGGCGCTCAAAAGAGGAACAGCGCCAACAGGCGCTCGGCTACCTGAAGGGCGCCGCCAAAAAATCATGATTCGACAGATATACCAACCGGACGACGTTTTGTGACACAAAGCGCCGTCCGGTTTTAATTTGTTGTTGACTATTTTGTCATATATGTTGATATTCTCAACATATTGTGCTATACTGGTGGCATGGCGGACAGGAGGGCGCTTTCCGTTTTACAGCGCGTCTTCGATCACATCGTCCAGATGGATCGGGTCAAGCGCCAGCCGGTTGCAGCATTCCACCAGATCGAGCGCCTGCTCCCGCTGCAAAAATACGTCCGGGATATACCGCACCGGTCGGTCGCCTTCAAACAGCGCGATCCCATAAACCATATACCATCCGGCGTCGGTATCCTGCCGCCGCTCGGTAATCATTCGATAGTTCACAAAGTTCCCCTCCCGTCGCCTTTTCACTATATCACGAAGGCTCCGACATAGCCTGCCTTTTGTGAAAACGGGCGGGTTTTTCGCGGAATTCGGCCATTTTCAAGTGATTTTAAGGGTAGAAAGAGGGCATGGTATGCATACCGCCATATGCGGCGCTTCGGCGCCGGATGCCGCTGCTTTGCGTTTGGGGCTGCAGCGATACGCCGATCGCCATCATTTCTCCTGCCTGTGCGACAGCTTTGATTCGGTCGACAATTTGGTATATGAATTGACAGACGACCGCCGTTTTGACCTCCTGTTTCTCGACGCGGATGAACAGCCAGTAGCGGCCGCCATCCCGAACATCCGACAAGCCGGATTTGACGGCAAGTTGATTCTGCTGTCCCACTCCACACTATACGCGGTGCTTGGCTACGACTGGCAGGTCAGCGGCTATCTGCTCAAGCCCTGCGATCCACAGCGGCTGACCGCCCTTCTCGACCGCCTGCTCCACCGGGAGGACGGCGTGTATTATCTGCAAACCCGCACCGGCACCGTCCGACTGTCGTATGACGAGATCGTCTTTGTGGAAAGCCGCAACTCCAAATGCCTGCTGCACAGCCAAAGCGGGCGGATCTATACCGTGTATACGCCGCTCGCCAAAATCGAGGCGGCGCTTCATGACCGCCGTTTTCTGCGCTGCCATCAAAGCTATCTCATCAACATGGATCATGTGACCGCCGTCGATCGGCAGTTTTCATTGATAAGCGGCGACCGGGCGCTGATCCGCTGCAAGCAGCTACGCGCGATCCAGCATCAGTATCTGGACTAT
This sequence comes from Clostridia bacterium, assembly GCA_017455295.1. Classification (GTDB taxonomy): domain Bacteria; phylum Bacillota; class Clostridia; order Oscillospirales; family Acutalibacteraceae; genus RGIG1959. The sequence continues at coordinate 7,224 of JAFTBJ010000047.1, read as the reverse complement.
ATCCGCGAGAAAGAACGATAGCTCATATCCTCACAAAAACGCCGCCCGCTCTTCGAAAGAAGACCGGGCGGCATTTGTTTTATACTATGATTTGTTACGATTTCTCCTGGACGCGGCCGAGCAGCCATACAATCGCGCCGCCAAAGGCGAACGCGGCGACCGACCCGCCGATCATCCACGGGTCGGCGGTCATCTTGTCGAGGTTGAGGCAGACGATCGAGACAACCGACGCGGCGACGAGGCCAAGCAGGAAGCTGAGGGTTGCGCGCTGATTCTTTTTGAGCGCAAAGGCGGTGATCTTCGCACTGATCACAATGCCGAGCACCACACCGACGCCAAAGATCACGAGCGGCACAAGCTGCAAAAAGGTGTCGCCGGACAGATTCTTCAGCACACTGCCGATGTTGCCGATGTAGCCGAGCACCACGAGGTCATAGACGCCCATGATCATCATCATCAGCGAGCCGCTCACCCCGGGCAGCAGCATGGAAAAGCCGCCCACAATGCCGGAAACGAACAGCTGTCCGCACAGGAGCGCCGAAAAGGTCGGCAGCGCGTCCATCGTGCCTTCCGCCTTTTGCGGGAACCAGATCATCTGCACCGCTGTCAGCGCCAGAATGATCAAGACGCCGAGCGCACACGGCAAGGGACTGATCGACATCCCTTTCATTTGGGTGCGCTTGAACACCGGCACCGACAGCGCCACAAGTCCGACGAACCAGAAGATGGTGGGCATCGGGATGACCGCAAACAGCCACTTGAGCAGCTTGGCAAATCCGAGGATGCCGACTCCCATGCCGACAAGCACTTCCAGCAAAAACAGGAAGTCTTTGCCGCGATGGGGGTTTTTCGGTTTGAAAAAGTCGGAGATGGCGGTCATCGTGCGGTCGAAGATGCCCATGATGACCATCAGCGTGCCGCCGCTGACGCCGGGGATCACGTTCGCGATCCCGACGCCGACGCCACCGAACACGGCTTTCAAAATCTTTTTGATCATGCGATCCGCCGCCTTTCACTGCAGTATATGTGTTTGAACACGATTACAGAATCGGCGTGATCGGTTTGCCTTCGGCAAGCTCTGACAGCATCTTGTCGCACAGCATCAGGCAACGCGGCAGATGATACGGGCCTTTCCACATCGAGCCCTTCTGCGTATGGGAGACGGTGCCGTCGCGATGGAGGTAGCCGTACCACTCGCCGTTTTTCTCGTCGTGGAAGTGGGAGAAGGCATAAGCATGGGTCTTTTCAAACCAATCGAAGTATTGTTGCTCGCCGGTCAGGCCATACGCCATCAGCGTCGCGATCAGCACTTCGTTGTGCACCCACCACAGCTTCATATCCCATTCAAGCTGCTCGCAGGGGCGGCCGTCGATGTCAACGAAATAGACCATACCGCCGCCGTGTTCCTCGTCCCAGCCGAGTTTTAAGGACCAGTTGAGCACGTTGAGCGCTTTTTCAAGCAGCTCTTTGTTGCCGGTGACCAGCGCCTGGTTCATCAGGAACCAGGAGTTCTCGCAGGAATGGCCGGGATTGACGGTGCGCCCGGCAGGGGTGTCGTAGCGGGTGCCGTCCAAGAGCACGCTTTCGAGCACACATTCGAGCTCCGGTTTATAATGATAGTCGAGGATCGCCGCCGCCATTTCGTCGGCGACAGCCGTGTAATAATCCGCTTTGTCGGGATCGCAGCGGCGCAGAAGCTGCGCGCTGGAGACCAGCACCATCGGCACCGCCGACTCGCGGGTTGCGCGGGTCGTTGCATAGCCCTTCGGTGTGATCTTGAACGGATCCTTTTCGGGAGTGCGATACAGCATCAGCATCTGCTCAAACATCGCTTCCGCTTTGGCGAGCGCGTCCTTGTCGCCGGTCGCCGCGGCATATTCCGCCATGCCGACCACATAGAAGCTCTCGGAATACATATAACGGCGCTTTCTCAGCGGCAGGCCTTCGCGGGTAGTCTGGAAGAACATGCGACCGTCGCTGTCGACGCAATGTTCCTCAAGAAATGTTTTGCCGAGCTTCGCCGCCTCGATCCATTCGTCGCGGACGCCGTAACGGTTGCACAGTGCTGAGAACGTCCAAAGGCCACGGCCCTGGAACCAGACCGATTTGTCGGAGTTGTAGCAGCGGCCTTCCTCGTCGACCGACGAGATATAGCCGCCGTATTCGCGATCGAGCAGATCGCTGTTCATCCAGAACGGCACGCAGTCGTTCAGGATCTGATCGTGATAAAACTGCTGATAGGCTTTGAGTTTGGCTTGATCCATAAAGCAAAACGTCCTTTCTTTTGGGATGAAAATCATCAATCTTTATTGTACGCGCGATATCGCTGCTTGTCAAGGAAAAACCGGCAAAAAAGACTACCGGCTGCCGCAAAAGCGGCCGCCGGCAGGGATACGTTTTTGAAAGGTCGATTATTCGGCTTTTTCAGCATTCTTTTTGTCGTTCTTGCTGAGTACCAGGTTGACGATGATACCGAGGATCAGGGCGCACGCGACTTCGGTCAGCGTGACTTCGCCGATCTTCATCGCCATGCCGCCGATACCGGCGATCAGGATGACGGATACGACAAACAGGTTGCGGTTGTTGTTGAGGTCGACCGGCTGGATCATCTTGAGGCCGGAGACCGCGATGAAGCCATACAGCGTGATGCACACGCCGCCCATAACGCAGGACGGGATGGTCGCCAGGAAGGTGACGAACGGTCCGAAGAAGGAGATGACGATCGCCATGATCGCCGTCGCGAGGATGGTCACAACAGACGCGTTGCCGGTGATGGCGACGCAGCCAACCGATTCGCCGTAGGTCGTGTTCGGGCAGCCGCCGAACAGCGCACCCGCCATGGAACCGACGCCGTCGCCGAGCAGCGTTCTGTGCAGGCCCGGATCCTCAAGCAGATCGGATTCGATGATGGAGGAGAGGTTCTTGTGATCCGCGATATGCTCCGCAAACACCACAAACGCCACCGGGATATAAGCCACCGCGATGGTTGCGACGTATTTGCCGTCGATCGCCGAGAGGCCCTGAGCTGCCTTGAGGAAGGTAAAGTCCGGGATCCACTGCATATTCTCAAACAGCGCAAAGTTGATGATCTGCAGATCCGGGTTGCCGGTATTGATGCCGATCACGGTAAAGATGGTCGCCACAATGTAGCCGGCGATGATGCCGATGATGAACGGGATGAGCTTCGCCATTTTCTTGCCGTACACCGAGCAAATGACGATGGTGAAGAGGGTGACGAGCGCGCAAATCAGCGCAACCCACACATTCGGCGTCATGACATACGCGCCGGCAGCCGCGTCATACGCGCCGGCGAGCGAATCGCCAATGGCGTTGCCGGCGAGCGACAAGCCGATGATGGCAACGGTCGGGCCGATGACAACAGCGGGCATCAGTTTATTGATCCAGGCAACGCCCGCGAATTTGACGATGATCGCGATGACCACATACACAAGCCCCGCGAAGATCGCGCCGAGGATGATGCCGGCATAACCGGCTTCCGCGGAAACAGCGCCGCCGAACGCGGCAAACATCGAACCGAGGAAGGCGAAAGACGAGCCGAGGAAGACCGGGCTTCTGAATTTGGTGAAGAGCAGATAGACGATGGTGCCGACGCCGGCGCCGAACAGGGCGGCGGATTGGCTCATGCCGTTACCGACGATGGCCGGGACCGCGATGGTGGCCGCCAGGATCGCAAGCAGTTGCTGGAACGCGAAGATCAGCAATTGCCAGAAGCGCGGCTTGTCTTTGACATTGTACGCAAGTTTCATGTTGACTCCTCCTATTTTCAGGCTTTCGCCTTGAATTACCTCATTTTCGCCTTGCAGCAAAAAGAAAAGTCTTGCCGCAAGACATGGCAAGACTGTCGTATTTACACATAGGGGGATCCCCAACTATATGCACCGCGTCTTGCCGATCTCTCTGTATCGGATTAAAGAACCTGTGCGCTTTATTTAGTATATCGGATTTTCCGACATTTGTCAACCGATTTTGCGGTGATTTTTTGCCCAAATCCCGCCGGGTTTTCCCCTCCTTTTTTGTAAAAATACCGAGGGTTTCTTGACGGCCTTCGCAGGCTTTGATATAATGATCCCATCACGGGAGGCGATGGTATGAACTGGATCAAACGCGCGCTGATCCTGCTGTTGTCCGTGCTCCTTTGTTTCGGAGCGCTTTCCGTTGTCGGACACGCCGATTTCGGCGATTTCAGCGGGGACTCCGATTACGGCGGGTGGGATTCCGGCGGCTGGGACTCGGGCAGCGACTGGGATTCCGATTGGGATTCCGGCGGCAGCGACAGCGACAACGATTCCGGCGGATTTGTCTTTTTCACTCCCGGTGCGCCGACCGCATCTGACGAAGAAACGCTGTATACAATGATTGCCCTCGGGGTGATCGCTGTAATTGTCTTCTTGGTCGTATGGAAAAAACTCGGCGGCAAAAAAGCACCGCGCACCACGACCATCGCCGGCGGCAAAGCGACCGATCCCGCGACGTTGCGCTCGGTTGCGGATTACAAAACCGTCGATCCGCAATTTGACGATGCCGCCTTCCGCGAGAAGCTCGCCAATCTTTATGTACAGCTTCAAAATTCGTGGGAGGGCAAAAACCTCGCTCCCCTGCGTCCCTATCTGTCCGACGCGTTTTATGCACAGATGGATCGGCAGCTCGAGCACTATCGTCAATCCCGACAGACCAATCGGATGGAACGCATCGCCGTGCTCGATGTGCGGCTAGTAGGCTGGAAGCAGGCAGGCGGCCATGATATCATGATCGCGCGGCTGCGCACTCGCCTCGTCGATTATGTGGTCGACGACGCAAGCGGCCGTCTGGTGCGCGGCAGTCAAACCGCCGAAAAATTTATGACCTACGAGTGGCAACTGGAACGCACAAGCGGCGTGCAAACCGGCGCCTCCACCGGCACCACCGTCCACAACTGCCCGAACTGCGGCGCAGCACTCGACGTCAACCACAGCGCGCAGTGCCCCTATTGCGACAGCATCCTCACCGTCGATACGTTCGACTGGGTGCTCACCGGCATCAAAGGGCTGGCGCAGGAAACGGTCGGCAAATAAAAAACAACTGTATAAAAAAGGATCGTGAGAGCGAAAGCTCTTGCGATCCTTTTTTATGCTTTCAAAAATGCTTCCAGCAGCGGCAACTCGTCTTCGGTGAATACCGGGATGCCGTGCCGCAGCAGCCGCTCGGCAGTCACGCCGTTGCCGTCCGCCATGCCGCCTGTAAACGTACCGTCATGGATACGGCCTTTGCCGCAGGATGGGCTGCGCGCTTTCAGCACAGCGCACACCGCGCCATGCTTTTGAGCGAGCGCCAGCGCCGCGGCGGCGCCTTGTTGATATTCTGCCGTCACGTCCCGTCCGGAGCGACTCAGAACCCGCTCCCCCACAATCTCCGCCGGTTCGCGCGGGGTGGAGAGTCCGCCAAGCTGTTCGGGGCAAACGCCTATAACCGTGTGCAGCTCGAGCAGCCGCACGAGCGCATCGCAGCGGCATCCGTCTCCTTTATATCGGCAATTCTCGCCAAGAAGGCACGCGCTTACCAGAATGACCGCCATCGGGTTATCTCCTTTTATCCTATTTTATATTGTCCGCCAATCGCCGCATAGTCCTGCCAAAACGACGGCCAGCTCTTGTTCACGCTATCTTTGTCGGTCACGGTGATATCGCCTTTCGCGGCAAACGCGGCTATGGCCGCCGCCATCACGAGACGGTGGTCATGTTTGCCGTCCACCGTGCCGCCTGAGAACCGCCCCCGCCCGTGCACCAGCAGGGTATCGGCGGTTTCTTCGCAGGAGACGCCGAGTGCGCGGAGCATCGCGGCCGCACCCGAAAGACGGTCGCTTTCTTTGAGCCGCAGCCGCGCGGCGTTATAAAATAGGCTGTCCCCTGTCGCCGCGCCCGCGATAATCGCCAGCACCGGCAGCAAATCGGGAATATCCGCCATATCGATGTCACAGCCGCGAAGCGGCGCTTTGCGGCAGCTAACCGTATCGTTTTCCTGTGTGATCGATGCGCCGAAGCGGGACAGAATTGGCGCGATTGCCTTATCCCCTTGCATGCTTTCAGAATCCAGCCCCGACAGCGTGATCTCGCCGCCAAGCGCTCCGGCCCCCAGCAAAAACGCCGCCTGCGACCAGTCGCCCCCCACATGGAATATGCCGGGACGATAGGTTTGTCCGCCGGGCACAGCAAAGCCGTCCGGCGTCTTTCGGACGACGATCCCCGCGGCGTTCAGCGCCGTTAGGGTCATATCCACATAGGCGCCCGACTGCAGCGGCGAGGTAAACACGATCGCGCTGTCCCCCGGCACCAGCGGCAGCGAAAACAAAAGCCCTGTTACAAATTGACTGGACACGTCTCCCGCGACCTCGAACCGGCCGCTTCGGAGCTGTCCCGACACGGCGATCGTCCCCGCCGCTTCATCGCGGATGAGGGTGACGCCGTGAGGCGGCAGGCAGGAAGCGTAAACCGAAAGCGGCCTTTCGGCAAGCCGCCCGTGACATTGGAACGTGACCGGCTGTCCGAACGCCGCAAACAGCGGAATGAAAAAGCGCAGGGTCGAGCCGCTTTCGCCGCAGTCAGCAAGCGGCTGCGGGCCTCCTTGGCCGATAAAGGTCACCGCGTCCCCTTCCCGCTCAAAGCGAAGCCCGAGCGAGCAAAGGCAGCGCAGCGTCGCCTCCATATCTTCGGAAGGAAGGATGGGGTGAACACAGCCGCTGCCCGACAGCGCCGCCACGATCAGCGCGCGATGCGCCGCCGATTTGGAGGGCGGCGCCGCGAGGGCGCCGTGTGCCGAGGCCGGCAAAAGCGTGATGCTGGACATGGTGTGGTGGTTCTCCTTTTCTCGTTTACCCGTCCGGGCAAACATATCGCGCCGCGTGTCCTGCGGCATATCGCATTTGCCCGACAGGGCCAATATATCGAATTGCCGACAGGCAATATATGGCTGACTGTCGATAAGGACAACACGCCTGAAAAAGGCTAAATTCGGCACTTTTCGGCTTGTTGTCCTCGCAAGGCGTCAGCCTTGCGTCGTCCTTCGCACCGAAAATTTCTCGAATTTTTTTCTTTTTCAGGTGCGAAGCAGTTTTGTAAGACACTAAAATTTTTTGCAGTCGAAGCCGCAAAACGTAGGCATACTGCCGTATGTCAAGGCTTTGCGGCAAAGGCTGCGGGAAATTTTGTCTTCCAAAACCGTTTGTCCTTA
>JAFTBJ010000046.1 GCA_017455295.1 Clostridia bacterium | reverse complement strand
GAAAGCGACCAAAAGATCATGGTCTATGACCTCGGCGGCGGCACATTTGATGTGTCCATCATCGAAATGGGCGACGGCGTGCAGGAAGTGCTCGCGACGGCGGGCAACAACCGCCTCGGCGGCGACGACTTCGACCAGAAGATCGTCGAATGGATGATCGCGGAATTCAAAAAAGCGGAAGGCATCGATCTGTCCGGCGATAAAATGGCGATGCAGCGGCTGCGCGAAGCGGCGGAAAAAGCCAAGATCGAGTTGTCCGGCGGCGTGACCGCGAGCATCAACCTGCCGTTCATTACGGCGGACGCAAACGGCCCGAAGCACCTCGACCTCACCCTGTCCCGCGCCGACTTCAACCGCCTGACCGAAGACCTTGTGCAGGCGACGATGGGCCCTGTCAAGCAGGCTCTTGCGGACAGCGGCCTGGCGGCGGCGCAGATCGATAAGGTGCTGCTTGTGGGCGGTTCCACCCGCATCCCGGCGGTGCAGGAAGCGGTCAAGAGCTTTATGGGCAAAGAGCCGTTCAAAGGCATCAACCCGGACGAATGCGTTGCGATGGGTGCCGCGCTGCAGGGCGGCGTGCTCGGCGGCGAGGTCAAGGGCCTTTTGCTGCTCGATGTTACCCCGCTGTCGCTCGGCGTCGAGACGATGGGCGGCATTATGACGCGCGTCATCGAGCGCACCACCACTATCCCGACTAAAAAGAGCCAGATCTTCTCGACCGCGGCGGACAATCAGCCGTCGGTGGAGATCAACGTGCTGCAGGGTGAACGCGAATTTGCCCGCGACAACAAATCGCTGGGCATGTTCCATCTGGACGGCATCGCGCCGGCTCCCCGTGGCGTCCCGCAGATCGAAGTCACCTTTGACATCGATGCGAACGGCATTGTGAACGTCAGCGCGAAGGATATGGCGACCGGCCGCGAACAGAAGATCACCATAACCTCCAACACCAACATGTCCAAAGAGGACGTGGAAAAAGCGGTTCGGGACGCCGAGCAATATGCGGCAGAGGACAAAAAACGCCGCGAGGACGTCGAGGCACGCAACGAAGCAGACCAGGCGGTCTATCAATGCGAGAAGGCGCTCTCCGACTTCGGCGATAAGGTCTCTGCCGACGACAAGGCCGCCGTGCAGGCGAAGATCGACGCGCTCAAAGAGGCGCTCAAAGGCGACGATATCGAAGCGATCAAAGCGAGAAAAGACGAGCTGATGAAAGCCTTCGGCGACGTGGCGACGAAGGTGTATCAGCAAAGTGCGCCGCAGGGCACGCCGGGCGATCAGACGCCGCCTCCCGAAGGCGGAGCGGACGGCGCCGGCGGGTACTACGACGGCGACGTGCATTGACGAGCAATTTATTCGACGTGCATTGACGAGCAATTTATTCCATCATACAGAGGGCGCATCCGCACCCTCTGTATGATGCTGTTAGGAGTTTTTGTGAACCATGGCTGATAAACGTGACTATTACGAGGTGCTGGGCGTCAGCCGGACCGCCTCGGACGACGAGATCAAAAAGGCCTATCGCAAACTTGCCAAACAGTATCACCCGGACTTAAACCCCGGTGATAAAGAGGCGGAAGCGCGTTTTAAAGAGGTCAACGAGGCATATGAAGTGCTGTCCGACAGCGCCAAAAAAGCGCGGTACGATCAATACGGCCACGCGGGCGTCGATCCGAACTTCGGTGCGGGCGGCAGCGCTTATGGCGGCGGGTTCCAGGATATGGACATCGACCTCGGGGATATTTTTTCCACCTTTTTCGGCGGCGGACGCCGCGCCAATCCGAATGCGCCGCGCCGTGGAAGCGACGCGTCGGCCTCCCTTTTCCTGTCGTTTGAGGAGTCGGCGCGCGGCTGCAAAAAGCAGGTGGAAGTCACGCTGGTGGAGCTGTGCACGGAATGCGGAGGCAGCGGCGCAGCCAAAGGGACGGCTCCGACCCGCTGTCCCGATTGCGGCGGCCGCGGGCAGGTCGCGCGGCAGCAGCGCACGCCGTTTGGTGTGATGCAGACGCAAACGCCCTGCATGCGCTGTCACGGCAGCGGGCGGATCATCCAAACCCCGTGCAGCGTCTGCCGGGGGAGCGGACGCGTCAGCGTGCGCCGCACCGTCGGCGTCAACATCCCTGCCGGCATCGCGAACGGCCAGGTCATCACCATCCGGGGCAAAGGCAACGCCGGGCAAAACGGCGGGATGCCGGGCGATCTCGAAGTGCAGATCGCGGTGCGGCCCCATCCGTTTTTTGAGCGGGAGGGGAACGACATCACCTGCGATTTGCCGCTGACATTTGTGCAGGCGGCGCTTGGAGCCGAGATACAGGTGCCGACGCTGGACGGCAAGATCCCCTATACGATCAAAGAAGGTACCCAGCCGGGCGACACTTTACGCATCAAAGGCAAAGGATTCCCCGACCTGCGCGGGCGCAAGCCGGGCGATCTCGTGTTCCGCGTCGTCATCGAGGTGCCGCGCAATCTGTCGGGTGAGCAAAAAGATTTGCTGCGCAAATTCGACAGCCTTTCGAGCGATAAGAACTATCAAAAACGCAGCAGCTTTTTCGATAAGCTGCGCAAGGCGTTCGGCGGCGATTGAACATACCGGCATGAAACAGGAAGACGATCATAAACTGGTAGAGAGGTGATACAACATGGCACATTTTCAAACGATCCGGCCGGAGGAATTGGGCGGCGACGTCTTTACCCGCATCGGCAAGCAATGGATGCTGGTCAGCGCGGGGGACGATCAGGCGAGCAACATGATGACCGCTTCGTGGGGCGGGCTCGGCGTGTTGTGGAATAAACCGGTCAGCACGATCTATATCCGCCCGTCGCGGTATACGCTGGAGTTTCTGGAAAAAGAGGACTACTACGCGCTGTCCTTCTTGCCGGAGGAGCACCGGGATGCACACAAGATCTGCGGCAGTCGGTCGGGGCGTGATCTCGACAAGGCCGCGGCGGCGGGACTGCATGTGTGTCACGACCAAAAAGCGCCCTATTATGAGGAAGCGGAACTGGTGCTCATCTGCCGCAAATTGTATGTGCAGGATATGACGCTCGACGGATTTGTCGACCGGGATCTGATCGACAAGAATTACGGAAGCGGAGACCTGCACCGCGTATTTGTCGGGGAGATCGAAACGGTGTTGAAACGATAAGAAACGATAAGATAAGAGATATCAGAACTCGGCGGTTCATTGGGATCGCCGGGTTTTGTTTTTTTGTAGGCTGCTTGGCATAATTTTTGCAACTGTTTTTGCAAAGAAGTGTTTACAAACGATTCTATTTCCGATATAATAAATCTAAGTATATATACTGGCATATTGGCATAAAAAGTCGAAAGACCGGAAGAAAAGGATCGTACGGATATGGGATATGCATTTATCAGTTACAGCAGCAAAAACCGAGCGCATGCGGATGCGATGCGGGAACTGCTGAAGAAAAATGGAATCGACGTTTGGATGGCGCCGAACGATATCCCGCCCGGCGAACAATATATCCATGTAATCATGCAGGCGATTCGGGACGGCAGCTGTTTTGTGCTGTTGCTCACCCATGATGCGCAGCGCTCTATGTATGTGAAAAAGGAACTGGAGTATGCGCTGCGCTGTCAGCTGCCGATCATTCCGGTGCAGTTGGAAGCGCTAACGCCGTCCGATAAATTTGAGTTGTACATGAGCAGCCAGCCAATTTTCGTCGTTCAACAGATCGAGGAGCAGTCGCCGGATATTCAAACGCTGCTAACCGCCATTCGGTCGTATACCGAGGCGGAGCCGGTGCTTTCTGTGACAAAAACGTCGGGGAATGCAGAGGCCGCGTTTTCTTGCGGCGTGCAGTACTATCAAGGCGACGGCGTTCCGCGGGATTATGAAAAAGCCGCGACATGTTTTAAGCAGGCGGCCCAGCAGGGACACGCGAGCGCACAGTTTCATCTGGGCATGTGCTATGCCGGTGGGCAGGGCGTGGCAAAAGACCTTGTCCAGGCGGTCTATTGGTGGAGCCAAGCAGCTCAGCAGGGACATCCGGGCGCACAACGCAGTCTCGGCCTGTGGTATAGCTTCGGCACCGGGGTGGAACAAGATGTCGAAAAAGCAGCCTATTGGTATCAACAAGCGGCCGAACAAGGCGACAGCGGAGCGCAATGCAGCCTCAGCGCTTGCTACAGCAATGGCCTCGGTGTGAAAAAAGACGACGAAAAAGCGTTGTATTGGTTGACTCAGGCGGCCGAACAGGGCAATAGGGAGGCGCAATACAGCCTCGGCATTTGGTATAGCGCCGGTGAGGGGCGCGATGCCGAAAAAGCGGTCTATTGGTTTCAACAAGCGGCTCAGCAGGGCGATTGGGAAGCGCAATACGAACTGAGCATTTGTTATGTGAACGGCTTAGGCGTGGAACAGGATATAGAAAAAGCCGTGTATTGGTGTGAACAAGCGGCTGCGCAGGGGGACGAGAGTGCACAGCTCGCCTTGCCCGATCTCAAAAGAAAACAAGCGTCGATAAAAGACAGGGAACAGATATTTTTGCTGGGGCTGCAGTATTATGAAGGCACTGACGTGCCGCAGGATTACGAAAAAGCGGCGACGTATTTTAAGCAGGCAGCCGAGCAAGGGCATGCCTTGGCGCAGTATAACCTCGGCGTTTGCTACAGCAATGGCGCCGGCATAGAACAAGACGACGCGCAAGCGGCCTATTGGTGGCGTCAGGCGGCCGAACAAGGCGACGAAGATGCGCAATACAATCTCGGCCTTTGTTATGCGAACGGCATCGGCGTGGAACGGCATGCGGCGAGAGCGATCTACTGGTGGCACCAGGCGGCGGCGCAAGGATGTGCAGCGGCACAATATCGGCTTGGCATATATTATGCGAACGGCATCGGCACACAAAAAGATCCGGTCAAAGCGGTTTATTGGTGGAAGCGAGCCGCGGAGCAGGAAGATGCAGCGGCACAATGCAATCTCGGCGCTTGTTATGAACGCGGAGTCGGCGTAGCAAAAAATAGAGTGCGCGCGATCTGGTGGTATAAAAAATCCGCGGCACTCGGAAACAAAAACGCCATGAATGCGCTTGCACGGTTATTGCAAAGGAAGCAATAGAAAACCCAAAGGAGACGAAAACATGGGATATGCGGTTATCAGCTACAGCAGCAAACATCATAAACAGGCGGAGGCCATGCGGGAACTGCTGATAAAAAGCGGGATCAATGTCTGGATGGCGCCGTTTGACATCCCGCCCGGAAGCCAGTATGCCGGCGTGATCAACCGAGCGATTCGAAACAGCAGTTGCTTGGTACTGATGCTGACAGATGCGGCCCAGCAATCGGTTTGGGTAGGAAGAGAAGTGGAGCGGGCGGTGAGCTATCGAAGGCCGATCGTGTCGGTGCGGCTCGAAGACATCGTGCTCAACGACGAATTCGATTTTTACCTCAGTACACCGCACATTGTGGATATTCGACGGATCGATGAGCAGGCGCCGGAGATCATCCAGCTGCTTGACAGCATTCGGCAATACACGGAGATGGAAGAGAAAAACGATTCGTCAAAAACGGATTCGGCTGCGACGCGCGAGGAATCGATCAGCGTGGATGCGCCGGTTTCCGAAACACCTTCTGCTGCTTCGACACCCGCTGTTTCCGCGGCTCCAACCGGCAAAAGCGACGACAAGCCGCAGGATATTTCTCGGCTGTTGGAGGCGATCCGGCAGCATCGAAAAAAAAGCAAAGAGAGCTCTTTGCCGGAGACGACAGACAGCGGGGAAGAGCCGCCGCCTGCGCCCGATACGAGCGCCCCTTCTTCGGACGGCGATACGGATGCGAGCGAGTTATATATGCTGGGCATGAGGCATTATAACGGGGACGGCGTGCCGCAGAATTATGAGAAAGCGGCCGTCTATTTCCGGCAGGCGGCGGATCAAGGCCATGCGTCCGCTCAATGCAATCTCGGTGTGTGTTATGAATATGGCGACGGTGTGGAGAAAGACGAAGCCAAAGCGGTGGAATGGTACCGCAAAGCGGCGGATCAAGGCCATGCAGGCGGCCAATGCTGCCTTGGCGTGTGCTATGAATTCGGCACCGGCGTAGAAAAAGACGAAGCCAAAGCGGTCGAATGGTATCGCAAAGCGGCCGAACAGGGCCACGCGCGGTCGCAGTGCTGCCTCGCCACTTGTTATGACAACGGCACCGGCGTAGAAAAAGATGAAGCCAAAGCGGTCGAGTGGTATCAGAAATCGGCCGAACAGGGCTATGCGCGTGCGCAGTGCAATCTCGGCATTTCATATGAATATGGAACGGGTGTGGAAAAGGATCTTGCAAAAGCGGCCTATTGGTATCAGCAAGCGGCCGATCAAGGCTATGCGAACGGCCAATGCTGCCTTGGCGTGTGTTATGAATATGGCAACGGCGTGGAAAAGGATGAGGCCAAAGCCGTCTATTGGTATCAACAAGCAGCCGATCGGGGATATGCACGCGCGCAGTGCAGTCTTGGCGTCTGTTATGAAAACGGCACCGGCGTGGCGAAAGATATCCAAAAAGCGGTCGAGCTGTATCGAAAATCGGCGGAGCAGGGCTATGCGCGTGCCCAGTGTTATCTCGGCATGGCATATGAATACGGCGACGGCGTGGAAAAGGATGAGGCCAAAGCCGTCTATTGGTATCAAAAATCGGCCGAAGGGGGCTATGCGCAAGCGCAATGCAATCTCGGCGTGTGTTATGATAACGGTGCTGGCATAGCCAAAGATGCCGAAAAAGCCGTCTATTGGTATCGACAAGCCGCCGAGAAGGGCTATGCGCGAGCGCAGTACAATCTCGGCATGTGTTATGAAATCGGCAGCGGCGTGCAGAAAGATAGGGCCGAAGCGATTCGTTGGTACCAAAAAGCAGCTCAGCAGGGATATGAACCTGCTGTTATGGCGCTGAAAAATCTATCATAAATACCGAAGCAACCATATCGAGAGAGGAGTTTTTAAACGATGGGCTATGTATGCATTGGTTACAGCGGCAGTCATCAGCCGCAGGCGGACATGCTGCGGGATCTGCTGAAGAAAAACGGGATTGATACGCGGATGGCGCCGTACAGTGGATCATCGAGCGATGAAAACGATCCCGTGATCCGGGAGAGCGACTGCTGCGTGCTGCTGTCGGCAGCATATGAGCAGAAGGCGGATTGGGTGGCACAGGCCGCTCGGCAGGCGGCGCAGTCCGGGCACGCTATCCTGCCGCTTTGCATAGAAGATGCGATGCAAGCGGGCACGATCACCGAACGCTCGCCGGGGATCACCCGGCTACTGGTGGTGACCCGGCAATATATAAAAACGGAAGACGCCGGGACTGCGAGCAGCGCATCCGGCTCTTCAACCGCAGAGACGGCTCAATCTACCCCGGATATCGCTCAGTTTTTGTCGGCAATCCGGCAGCATAAACAGGGAGAAACGGCGGATTTTTCGGCTACCGTAAATGTGCCCAAAGCGATCATCCAATCCGAAACATCCTTTGTCTCCTCGGATGCGGAGCAGCTCTATTCGCTTGGCATTCAGCACTTCGACGGGGATGGCGTGCCGCAAAATTATGAGAAAGCGGCCACCTATTTTCGGCAGGCAGCCGAGCAGGGGCATGCGTCCGCTCAATGCAATCTCGGCGTGTGTTATGAATGTGGATACGGCGTAGAGAAAGATCCTGTGAAAGCGGTCGAGTGGTATCAAAAAGCGGCGTCGCAGGGCCATGCGGGCGCCCAATGCTGCCTCGGTGTATGTTATGACAACGGCATCGGCGTGGCGAAAGATGAAGCCAAAGCCGCCGAGTGGTATCGCCAGGCTGCCGGACAGGGACATGCGCGGGCACAGTGCAATCTCGGCGTGTGTTATGAATATGGTACCGGCGTAGAAAAAGACGAAGCCAAAGCGGTCGAGTGGTATCAAAAAGCGGCCGAGCAGGGCTATCCACGGGGACAGTGCAATCTCGGCTTGTGCTACGAGTGTGCTACCGGCGTGGCAAAAGACGAAGCGAAAGCTGTTTATTGGTATCAAAAAGCGGCCGATCAAGGGTATCCGAACGGTCAATGCTGTCTCGCTGTGTGTTATGAGTTCGGCACCGGTGTAGTAAAAGATGAAGCCAAAGCGGTCTATTGGTATCAACAGGCGGCTCAGCAGGGACATGAGCGGGCACAGTGCAATCTCGGCTTGTGCTACGAGTGTGCTACCGGCGTGGAAAAAGACGAAGCCAAAGCGGTCTATTGGTATCAGCAGGCGGCCGATCAGGGCTATGCGCGGGCGCAGTGCTGTCTCGCCTCCTGTTATGACAACGGCATCGGGGTGGCAAAAGACGAAGCCAAAGCCGTTTATTGGTATCAGAAATCAGCCGAGCAGGGCTACGCGCGGGCACAGTGCAATCTCGGCATTTCATATGAATTTGGCACCGGTGTGGCAAAGGACGAGGCCAAAGCGGTCTATTGGTATCAAAAAGCGGCCGATCAAGGCTATGTGAACGGCCAATGCTGCCTTGGCGTGTGTTACGAATATGGCAGAGGTGTGGCAAAAGACGAAGTCAAAGCCGTGTACTGGTACCAACAGGCGGCCGATCGGGGATATGCACGCGCGCAGTGCAATCTCGGCGTGTGTTACGAATATGGCACCGGCGTGGCAAAGGACGAGGCCAAAGCGGTCTATTGGTATCAGCAAGCGGCCGATCAGGGCCATTTGAACGGGCAATGCAATCTCGGCTTATGCTACGAATGCGGTACCGGCGTAGAAGTAGACAAAGCCAAAGCCGTCTATTGGTATCAACAGGCGGCTCAGCGGGGACATGCGCGGGCACAGTGCTGCCTCGGCGTGTGCTACGATTTCGGCAACGGCGTAGGCCAGGACAAAGCTCAGGCTGTCTATTGGTATCAAAAATCGGCGGAACAAGGCTATGCGCGGGCACAGTGCAATCTTGGCCTGTCGTACGAGCTTGGAACGGGTGTGGCAAAAGATCTTGCCAGAGCGGTCTATTGGTACAGAAATCGGCGGAACAAGGCTATGCAAACGGCCAATGCTGTCTCGGTGTATGCTATGAATATGGCAACGGCGTGGGAAATGATATTGCCAAAGCCGTCTATTGGTATCAACAAGCGGCTCAGCATGGTCATGCGCGCGGGCAGTACAATCTTGGCAGTTGTTATGAATACGGAAAAGGCGTAATACGGGATATCAATCAGGCGATCTTTTGGTATCGCAAAGCGGCCGAACAGGGCAATCGTTCTGCGCAAGAGGCACTCGCGCGGTTGTCATAAAGGTTTACGCAAAAAAGGAGACGTCGATCATGGGCTATGCGTTTATCAGTTACAGCAGCAAAAACCAGGCGCAAGCAGATGTGCTGCGGGATCTGCTGAAGAAAAACGGGATCGCCACTTGGATGGCGCCGAACGATATTCCTGCAGAGCGCCGGGACGCCAAAGTAATCAATCGGGCGATCAAAGGCAGCAGCTGTATGCTGCTGCTGTTGACCGGCGATGCGCAAAACGCGTTTTGGGTAGCCAAAGAGATCGAGCGGGCGGCGCGATATCATCGCGTGATCCTGCCGATCCGGCTGGACGATGTCATGCCGACCGACGACTTTGATTTTCAAACAAACCCCGACCATGTGGTTGCGGTCAGCCGGGTGGATGAACAATCGCCGGCGGTTGTGCGGCTGCTTGCGACCATCCGGCTGTATACCGAACGGGAGGAGCCGATCGCATCGGTCGCACCGGCCGCACCGGTCGCACCGGTCGCACCGGTCGCACCGGATGTATTGGAGGCGGCGGATGCATCGATCGCACCGGTCGCACCGGCCGCACCGGCCGCACCGGTCACGCCGGATGAGATGAGCAACGGGCCGAAGGACCCGGAGGAACAGCTGCAGCTCGGGCGGCGGTATCGCCAGGGCGACGGCGTGGACCAGGACGACGCGAAAGCGGCGTTCTGGTATGGTCAGGCCGCGCAGCAGGGGTTGGCATCGGCACAGTGCTATCTGGGTGTATGCTACGACAAAGGCGTCGGCGTGGAACAGGATGTTTTCAAAGCGGTTTATTGGTATAACCGGGCGGCCGAGCAGGGCGACGCGGTTGCCCAGTGCAATCTGGGCGTGTGCTATCAAAACGGCGTCGGCGTGGAGCCGGATGCGGACAAAGCGGTGTGTTGGTATCGATCGGCGGCGCAGCAGGGACACGCCGTGGCGCAGTACAATTTGGGCGTGTGCTACAAAAACGGCATTGGCGTGAAAGCGGACGCTGCCACCGCCGCGCATTGGTACACCATGGCGGCGGCGCAGGGACATGTGCGGGCGCAGAATAATTTGGGTGTCTGCTATGAAAATGGCGATGGGGTGGACGTAGATCCGCTGCAGGCGATCTATTGGTACACCTTGGCCGCCGAGCAGGGACACGCCGTGGCGCAAAACAATCTCGGGCGGTGTTATGAACACGGCATCGGCGTCAAACGCAGCCGCAAAAAAGCGGCGGAATGGTACAAAAAAGCCGCCGCACAGGGCAATTCCGACGCTCGCGACGCACTGAAAGCGCTGTAAAGCGATTAAGACATGAAAAAGCACTTGGCAATCGCCAAGTGCTTTTTCATGTCTAATAGCGTCCAAAAGGTACACGCACGTCTTTTTTATCAACAAATGGAAAATTTGTGGCATAAATCGGATTCAGACTACGTCCATTCTTGTCAATAGGCATTGTGCTTTTGTCGTTTCCAGAGCAAAAAGGCAAGAATAAAGCAGCCTATCAATATCCTTGATCCAATCACGATTATTAAAGGCGTAATCAAGGCTGAAACATCGAGGTTTTTCGTATACGATGCTATGATGGTCACGTCCTCGGAGGGCATGGTAAAAGTGGTTGTTGATTTTGTCTTGTCAACAAGGGTAACCGTTCCTATCGTTCCCCACTCCTTAAACGTGAAACCGCTCTTGTCATTTGCTGTGACGGTGATGGTATCACCGGGTTTTGCTTTGATCGGAGTGGCTGTACCGTCGACCACGGTGACAGTGTACTCAATCGGCGTCACGGTACCGTCGACCGCGGTGGCCGCGTACGCAATCGGCGTTTCCGTGCCGTCTGTTTGGACCTCGGCATGGGGCGTGTTGTCCTCGTCCATGACATACAGTTTCACATCTTCTGTTTCAATGTCACCGCCGATTGTGCTGGTCATGATTTTCCCGGCGACAAGCTGAACGGCGGTAAACGCACGATAGGTTACCTGATCGCCATGAAAGCGTTCAACAAAATAATTCATCGACCCATCACCGGTCGAGAGGATCGTTATGTCAAAACGCTCAGTTGAAGGAAGCATGATATACTTTACATCATCCTGCACCCAAATGTGTATGTTTGAAGCGGCTGTCTCCACATCATTGTTGACTACACGCGCGGCAACCTGTCTGCTGTTCACGATTTCGATATCGACCGGACAGGCAATCATGGCGTAAGTATCGATAAGATCCGTTTCACCGTCTACGGTCGTTGGTCCGGATACATACCCGTTTTCAACGGCATCAAGATAATTGTCCATATCATGGTTAATATGTGCCAATATTTGCTTCATTGGATCGGAAACAAAATAAATATTTGCGGCGCTTCTGTATTCATGATAGAAAGCTTCCAACCTTCCGAACTTGCCGTTGCCGGTTCCCATGCCCGTCAAAAGCCAGCCGCCATATTGCTTTGGCGAAAAA
Source organism: Clostridia bacterium (assembly GCA_017455295.1). Taxonomy (GTDB): domain Bacteria; phylum Bacillota; class Clostridia; order Oscillospirales; family Acutalibacteraceae; genus RGIG1959. Next base: position 1,779 of record JAFTBJ010000046.1, on the reverse strand, counting down.
GTATCCAGCCAGTTGTATATGTTGTGTATGTTCTCATATCCCGTTTCGATTCTGTAATCCGAGCGAATACAATTGACGGATCCGAAAGTATAGCAGAATATATTGCTCTTATCTGTGGCGGAATCGGTCATGCTCGCGCCTAGCAAATTTGCCGCTGCGCCGCCCAGACTGTGCCCGGTCAGCAAAACCTTATAGGTTTTATCCGATTCCATGACATGGGGAAGACCTGTCTCTACAATGTCCGTGTAGAAATCGTGGATAATATCGTAGACTTGGTAACCTTTGTATGAGGACTTTGTTCCGGCAGTCGCGTCCTTTGTCATCTCATACAGATTGGTAGTACCCTGACAGGCGATCACCAGCAGCTTGTCGGCGCCGCTTCCGCCATAATCTTTGGTGGCCACTGTGTAGGCAAGGGATCCGCCATAGTTGTTGGAAAAAAACGTTGCGTGATGGGCCTCGTCAAAGCCTAGATTATACTGCAGATAGCCTCTGACACTTTCATCATTGGCAAAATCATTGTCATACGTCTTTTTCGACAGATTGGCGGCAATGATGGCCAATTCGTTGTTATATACTGTAGGATCTGTCCCCGTGAGCATATCGAGGTAAGGGATGCTCTTAACATTGGGTTCGTCATCCGATCCGGTGCTATTAAAGTGGATGGTGGCATCATTGAGGTGATCGTTACTTGAGATCTTTTCCCACTCTTCTTTTGTTCCGTTGTAGTATACATCTTCAAGACTGCTGCAATCATAAAACGCAAACTGCCCTATACTCGTCAAACTATGGGGGAGTTTTACACTTGTAAGAGCGCTGCAATAGGGAAAAGCTCCCGTTCCTATACTTGTCACGCCCTCATTTATAACAATCTCTTTTATATATGAACTTTTTGACCAAGGCGACCCTGAACCAAAATAAAAGAAAAACCGATAATTTTTCATCTCGCCCTCGCCGCTTATGGTCAGTGTCCCTTCATTGTCCAGCGCCCATGTGACATTGCTGCCATTGGCGCTGCACCCTCCACTGGCAGCCGCTTCCTCTGCACCCGCCGCTGTCGGCGCAGCCATAACCATCGCCACGGCCATCACGATGGCAAGGGCAAAACGCAATATTTTATTATTCTTCTGCGGTTGCATCCTGCTTTTGCTTTTTGCCATAGCGGTTTCTCCTTGGTTTGAATATAAAAATATGCATAAATTGTAGCACGCTCTTATGTATAAATCAAGTTTCAAAAAAGGCAGCCTCGTATACGGGCGCAAACAAAACAAAGGAACCACTTTTGTCTTCCGGACAAAAGTGGTTCCTTTCATGTCTAAGAGCGCCCAAAAGATACATTTTCAAGCTAAAAGCGCCTAAAAGATATACGGTTTTCAGCTCTGAAAATGAAAAAATCGGGCGAGTGCCCGAATTATAAGTTATATTGCCGCCGTTGGCGGCAGTTATATTATGCCATTCGGCATAGTTATATTGCTCCCGATGGTCGCAGTTATATTATATCGTCCTATTCGTCCTAAAACTGCGCGAAGCGCAATATAACTCGCCGCAGGCGAATATAACTGAAAAAAGCGCTTTTGTCGGTAGACAAAAGCGCTTTTTTCATGTGAAAGACGTGCAACAAGGTACGAAACTATAGAAAGAAAAGCGAAAAGGTACATTTTTATTGAATCTCGTCCAGTACTTCTGCAGTGTCGCCATCGAGGCAAATAGCCTGTTTCTCAATTTCTCTTGGGCAATACGCTTCGCCGTAATTCAAGCAAGCGTATGTTGCCTGCCTGT
>JAFTBJ010000045.1 GCA_017455295.1 Clostridia bacterium | reverse complement strand
TGGCATGATTCTCAGCATCATCGCCATCGGCATCATTGCAATCTATATTATCGTTATCGTTGCAACTCTTGGTAGCGCTAATTGATCTACCGCATTATAAAAAACGATGCCGTCCCATTCGGGCGGCATCGTTTTGCGTTTGACGGCAGGAAGAAAAGATTTAGCATGGATGGCTTTATCCATCACGCTGCAAGGCGTATATGCCATCAACAATGAAGGGATGAAAGAATACAAAGCAAAAATCCCGCCGACTTTGTCGACAGGATTTTTGCTTTGGTGGACGATAACGGACTCGAACCGCTGACCCTCCGCACGTCAAGCGGATGCTCTACCAGCTGAGCTAATCGTCCGAATATTTGAGACGAACAATATTATAGCGAATGTTTGGGGCGATGTCAAGGTTTTTTAGAAAAATATCCTTTTTTCGCCGAAAAAAATAAAAAAAGTCTTGACGGCGGCCGGATGCTGTGATATAGTAGATAGTACCTCAAAAGGGGCTTATTTTTTTGCGCGCATTTTTGCGTGTGTCCCGGCGAGGGAGGCTTATCAATTTCCTATCAATATGGAGGTGCCGTTATGAGAGTGAAAATCACGTTGGCCTGCACGGAATGTAAGCAAAGAAACTACAACACAATGAAGAACAAGAAAAACGATCCGGACAGACTGGAAATGAAAAAATACTGCCGTTTCTGCCGGAAGCACACTCTTCACAGAGAAACCAAGTAAGAGTGGTCTTGTTTGACGCAAAAGAAAGGAGCAGGCGCAATGGCTGACGAGAAAAAAGTTGTGAAGTCTGCCGAAAAAGACGGCGCGAAGTCGTCCAAGACCGGCAAGGCAAAAAAGCCGAATATTTTCAAGCGTATCGCGAAATATTTTCGTGACACGAAAGGCGAATTCAAAAAGATTGTTTGGCCGACGTTTCCGAGTGTCGTGCGAAACACACTTGTGACGTTGGCGCTTTGTCTGGTACTCGGCGTGTTGATCATAGCTGTTGACAGCGGTTTGGGAGCTCTGATCAATTTGGCGATGATGCTCAAAGGGTAATCGCATTTAAGCGATCGGCAAGGAGGATCCGACAAGATGGACGAAGCAAAATGGTACGTTGTACACACTTATTCCGGCTATGAGAACAAGGTGGCAACGAACTTGGAGACGATCGTCGAAAACCGAAAGCTTCAACATTGGATCCATGAGATCCGCGTCCCGACGGAAATCGTTGTTGAAGTGAAGGACGACAAAAAGAAAGAAGTCGAGCGCAAGCTTTTTCCCGGCTATGTGCTGGTGAAAATGGTGATGAATGACGAATCCTGGTTTGTCGTGCGCAACACGCGCGGCTGTACCGGCTTTGTCGGGCCGAACGGCAGACCCGTCCCGCTGACCGATGAAGAGGTCGCGGCGCTGGGCGTCGAAAAACGTGTGGTGGAGATCAACTACGCGGTCGGCGATATGGTGCGCATCATCGACGGCCCGCTGGAGAACTTCACCGGCCGTGTGGATGAGATCGACATGGACAAGAACAAGGTGAAGGTCACGATCTCGATGTTCGGGCGTGAAACGCCGGTCGAGCTCGAACCCGACCAGGCCGAGCTGCTGGACGACTGACAGCCCGACCGAATGAGGAGCGATCCTCAAACAAACTGTAGACCGTACACGCCGTGAACTGCGGCGTATACCTGTGCGCCGGACACTTTTCCGGCTGTGGGAGGGACGGCCGCCAAACGGTAGAGCTGTTCCGCCATCGACCACGAACTTTGGAGGTGCAAGTAAAAATGGCTCAGAAAATTACCGGGTACATCAAACTGCAAATTCCTGCAGGCAAAGCCACCCCGGCGCCCCCTGTCGGACCGGCTCTCGGTCAGCACGGCGTCAATATTGTGGCGTTTACCAAGGAATTCAACGAGCGTACGAAGAACGACGCAGGCCTCGTGATCCCTGTTGTGATCACGGTCTATGCCGATCGTTCGTTTACGTTCATCACCAAGACGCCGCCCGCAGCGGTTCTGATCAAAAAAGCCTGCGGCATTGACAAGGCGTCCGGCGTCCCGAACAAGACGAAGGTCGCCAAGATCACGAAAGAACAGATCAAAAAGATCGCCGAAACCAAAATGCCCGACCTCAACGCCGCCAGCATTGAAGCGGCGATGAGCATGATCGCCGGTACGGCGCGCAGCATGGGCGTGGAAGTTGTCGACTGATTTTTCGGGTGGGAGGAACCCCTCAACATTCCGATTTTACCACTCATCCGTCCGATTGCGCTGCCGCAATGCGGTACGGACACAACAGGGAGGAAAACCAAATGAAACATGGTAAGAAATATGTCGACAGCGCCAAGCTGGTCGACAGCAGCACGCTTTACGATATTTCGGATGCGCTGGATCTCGCCGTCAAGACGGGCAAAGCGAAGTTCGACGAAACCGTCGAAGTGCATGTCCGCCTCGGCGTCGACAGCCGTCACGCCGACCAGCAGGTTCGCGGTGCGATCGTGCTACCGCACGGCACCGGCAAACAGGTGCGCGTCCTCGTTTTTGCCAAAGGCGATAAAGCTACAGCGGCGCAGGAAGCCGGTGCGGAATTCGTCGGCGACGACGATCTGATCGCGAAGATCAACGGCGGTTGGATGGATTTCGACGTCGTGATTGCGAGCCCCGATATGATGGGCGTTGTCGGTCGCCTCGGTAAAGTGCTCGGCCCGCGTGGCTTGATGCCGAACCCGAAGGCCGGTACGGTTACCCCGGATGTGGCAAAAGCGGTCACCGAGGCAAAAGCCGGTAAGATCGAGTATCGTCTCGACAAGACGAACATCATCCATTGCCCGATCGGTAAGGTATCGTTCGGCACCGATAAGCTGCGCGAGAACTTCGAAGCGCTGCTGGGCGCGATTGTCCGTGCCAAACCGGCGGCGGCCAAAGGTCAGTACATCCGCTCCTGCGTCGTAGCGTCGACGATGGGCCCGGGCGTCAAGATCAATCCCGCGAAGATCGGCGGCTGATTTTGAAAAAATTTGGCAAAAGGACTTGCCAAACCCAAAAAAGTATGCTATAGTATGCTATGCTGTTTTCCGCAGACAGCAGGTGTCGATGCGTTTTCGACTGAAATGATCGTCAAGATCGGCCTGCCGAGGGATGGCTTTGAAGCGTATAACAAAGACAGACTGCGTGCAGTCTATCTTTGCGCAATCAAAGAACAATTCGCCCTCTCTGCCTTAAGCAGCGAGGGCGTTTTCTATTGCCAACGTTTTCTTTTGAGGAGGTGAATGATTTGGCAAGTGAACAGATCTTAAAACAAAAGCAGGAACTGGTCGAAACTCTGGTTGAGAAACTGCAAAAAGCGGTCGCCGGCGTTGTGGTGGATTATAAAGGCATCACGGTGGCGGATGACACCAAGCTCCGTAAAGAGCTGCGTGAGGCGGGTGTCGAGTATTTTGTTGTCAAGAACACGATGCTTGGCCGTGCGGCGGAAAAGGTCGGCTTGGCTGGACTGGAGAGCGTGCTCGAAGGCCCGACGGCTTTGGCCATCAGCGATTCCGATCATGTGGCGGCAGCCAAGATCCTGGCAAAATATGCGGATGGCACGAAGACCGGTTTTGCATTGAAAGCGGGCTTTGTGGAAGGCGTCGTAATTGACCAGGCGGCTGTCAAGGAACTCGCGCAAATGCCCCCGAAAGATGTGTTGGTCGCCAAAGCTCTTGGCGGACTCAATGCGCCGATCGCCGGCTTTGTGGGCGTGCTCAACGCCAATCTGCGCGGACTGGTGTGCGCGCTCAATGCGATCGCCGAAAAGCAAGGTGCTTAAATCCCGATCGTGTGCTATATCGGTCGGCGGCCTGAAAACCGCTTGACCTCATCAACCAAACTAACAATAATTTTAAAAAATTGGAGGAAATTATCATGTCTGAGAAAGTTACCAAATTGATCGAAGATGTCAAAGCTCTTACCGTTCTGGAACTGTCCGAGCTCGTGAAGGCTCTGGAAGAGGAATTCGGCGTTTCTGCGGCGGCTCCTGTTGCTGTCGCGGCGGCTCCGGCGGCTGGCGCTGCGGCTCCTGCTGCAGAAGAGAAGACCGAGTTTGACGTGGTTCT
>JAFTBJ010000044.1 GCA_017455295.1 Clostridia bacterium | reverse complement strand
GTTGACCGCGTTGGCGTCATACAGCCCGCGATAGGACGCCGCCGTGTCGCCGGCACGCTGCCGGTACTGCCGGTCGGCGGCAGCGATCAGGCCGTCGTAGATGCTCTGGATCTCTCCCGCTCGCGTCCCCGCCTGCGCACGCGCTGTTTGTTCATATTCCTGCTGTTGTTTTCTTGCCTTGGCAAGTTGATCCACTTCGTATTCGTCATAGCTTTTTGCCATGTTGCGTATATCCTCCCTATCTCACCGCGCCAAATCGCGAATATTCCACAGCCAGCGACCCGGCCGCAACGGCACGGTCGCTTTCCACCCGCAGTCCGAAACTGCGGCAGCGGGCGACGGACAGCGGCAACATCTGCCCGTTTGGATGGATCTCGATCGTGATCGGATCCAACATCGTCCCATCCACGATGGGACGAATGCGGCAGCTTGTCCCGTCAAGCTTCAAGAACAGCGCTTTGATCCGCTTGAACGCGACAATGCTGCCAAACAGAAACCGCTTGGTCTCGAAATACGCCATCACCGGCTCTGTCGTCATCTCAATCGTCCCGCCTTGCAGCCGCCTCGCCACCCGGTCGATCGGCGCATCCGCCGTATCGCTCTCAAGCCGCATTGCCGCCACGGCACACTGCGTCGACGATCCCGCCTGCGACTGCTCGTAAAAGTCAAACAGTTTCAGCAAAACAAGCTTGTCCTCACCAAAAAGGTACTTATCTACCGCCTCATCCTCCGGCAGCCGCCATTCATACCACGCAATATGCCGGTCGATGGTCTCCGGCTTGGAGAAATAGGACAGATTGGCAAACCCCTGATCACGGATATCAAACAGATACATTCGCGACCCGATCGCCAGAAAATACCGTCCGTCCGCCACACACGCCACCGCTTTTCTGCGCTCGGCCGACGTAGACGTCGCCCGCAGCCGATTGCCGATCGCCCGGCCGATCTCCACGATGTTATGATCGTTGTACGCCGTGGCAGCCATCAGCGTGCAGATGCTTCCGTCGCTCGTCATCCAGGTCAGTCGATCGAGGCAGCGCACGATCGTGCCGGGGCTGCCGCAACCAATCCGATCCGACAGCAGCCGGATGGACATGGCGATCCCCTTGGATGCAATATCTACGTTGCTTCCCTGTGTCACGCTGTCCGCGTCGATCTCCTCGTTTTGGCAGGTCAGCACATAGGTCGAGTGCTCCTTGAAAACCGTCAAAAACTGCGCCTGCACTTCCAAGGCCGTGATGCGGTCGCTGCTGTTGCCGACATACGCATAGCTGTTCTCGGAAACATAAAACGGCATCCCCGGCTCACTCCACAGCACCCGGTCGTGGAAGGGATCCTCCCCGCCTATATTCTGCCGCAGCAAGAGGAACAGCCGACTCCCGCCCGTTCCGCCGAAATAACAGCCGTCGGCGATGGCCGCATTTTGAAAAAACGCCGCTCGCACTCTATGCTCCCGGTATGCGACCACCTCCAGATTGTCGGAGATCGTGGACGTCGGAAAATAGGGGTTGCCGCTTTGTATATTGACCGAAATATGGGAGTAGGTATAATTGACCAAAAGACTCATATACCTCGCTCCGGCGGCGTCACATAGATCAAAATATTGGATTCCATTCTCGATATGTTCCCCGTCGGCGGTGCCGGTATACACCTTGCCGTCGTTCGCCGTATAGGTGACCGTCACCGGCTTTCCCGACTGCAGCTTCACCGGCAGTTTAAACAACTGATACGCATTGCCGCTGTCGGACGCTGTTGTCGTATAGCAACAGCGGAACCGGTCGGAAAACAGGTTGAACCCTTCGACCATCGTCCCGGTCGGCACATCAACATTGTCGCCCGTATGGTAGGCGGCGCCGTTTAAGAAAATGGTGGGGACGTAGATCTCCTCCTCCGGAACCGGCACCAGCGCATACACGCCGGAAGCGACCGCCGTTTCTTCCGTACCGGGGCAATAGATGTCGCCGTTACGCGTGTATACCAAAAACGGATAGCGGCTCGCGCCGCCCGGCAGCAGCAACGCGTAGGCAGCATCAAGAATGGTGTAGAGATCGTTCTCCAGTGTCCATGTTCGTCGCAGTACGCCGTCCGATGCAAATACATACACAAAGAATTTCTCGGTGCGGGTACTCTTGCGCTTTTGCACCATGACAGCGAAGGCGTCTTCGCCTTCCCAGGTAATGCGTACCGGTTTTCGCCCACAAAAGTCGGAACCGTGGATATACGAATTCCAACTTTCTTCGCAGCGGTTGCCGTTCGATACAATCGAAAATGCCGGACGCATTTTCAACTGCCCGTTATGCCACCATACGTTTTCGGCCGCCGCAAGCGTATCGTCCTCGATCCTGTCCGGCGGTTTTTCATAATCGATCCCGCCGGACAAAGGAGGCAGTGCAAATGTGTGAACGCTTGCTCTGCTCATTTGCGGATATCTCATATTACCCGTTCACCCCTAACAGAACCTTCCATGTGTCAAGGCCGATCACACCATCGACAGCGATGCCCGCACGGGATTGCAGCTTTTTGACGGCACCCTGTGTCTCGACGCCGAAATG
>JAFTBJ010000043.1 GCA_017455295.1 Clostridia bacterium | reverse complement strand
GTGGTTCTGGTGGATGCCGGCGCGAGCAAACTGGGCGTTGTGAAAATCGTCAAAGAGATCACCGGTCTTGGCCTGAAAGAGGCGAAGGAACTGGTCGACGGCGCTCCGAAGACCGTCAAAGAAGGCGTTTCCAAGGACGATGCGGAAGCGATCAAAGCGAAGCTCGAAGAGGGCGGCGCGAAAGTCGAACTTAAATAAGATTGTCTTTGCGCAAAGACTGCTGCAGTCATATTTGGCTGCAGCAGTCTTTTTTTGTAGAAGGGGCGCAAAAACCCGTGAAATAGGGTGTGGAGACGTGTATAATAAAAAACAGATACCGTATATGGTATAATTAATGCATATTCTGAAAGGAGAACAAGACATATGGGACTTATCAAAGCCGGTATCGGCGCTCTCGGCGGCACACTGGCGGATCAATGGAAAGAGTTTTTCTATTGTGAGGCGCTGGATAAAGATGTGCTGGTGACCAAAGGGCAAAAACAGATCGGCAGTCGGTCTTCCAATACCAAGGGAAGCGACAATATCATTTCGAATGGTTCCGGCATCGCGGTGGCGGACGGCCAGTGCATGATGATCGTGGAACAGGGCAAGATCGTTGAGGTGTGCGCCGAGCCGGGCGAATACACCTTTGACAGCTCGACCGAACCCAGTATTTTTGCGGGTTCGCTCGGCCAAAGCATCATCGAAACATTCAAAACGCTCGGCCGTCGTTTTACGTATGGCGGCGACACCGCGAAGGATCAGCGTGTGTACTATTTCAATACGAAAGAGATCCTCGACAATAAATTCGGCACGGCGACCCCCATCCCGTTCCGTGTTGTGGATCGCAATATCGGCCTCGACATCGACGTGTCCGTGCGCTGCAACGGCGTGTATTCTTATAGGATCTCGAACCCGCTCCTGTTCTATACGAACGTCTGCGGCAATGTCTCGCAGGAATACACCCGCAGTGAGATCGACAGCCAGCTGAAAACCGAGTTTGTCAGCGCGCTGCAGCCGGCGTTTGCCAAGATCTCGGCGATGCAGGTGCGCCCGAGCGATCTGCCGGCGCATGCGGAAGAAATGGCGGCGGCGATGAACGAAGCGCTCACCTCCAAATGGGCGGAGCAACGCGGCCTGTCGGTCGTGTCGGTGGCGATGAACCCCATTTCGCTGCCGGAAGAAGACGCGGAACTCATCAAACAAGCGCAGAGAAACGCGATCATGCGCGATCCCACGATGGCGGCGGCGACAATCGTCGGCGCGCAGGCGGATGCGATGAAAGCGGCGGCGGCCAACTCTGGCGGCGCTATGACCGGCTTTATGGGCCTAGGAATGGCGGCCGGAGCCGCCGGCGGCAGCGCACAAAGCCTGTTTGCGATGGGACAGCAGCAGGCGGGAAGCCCGGACGCGGCTCCTGCCGCTCCCGCTGCTCCCACCGCAGGTGGATGGACTTGCGAATGCGGCGCGGTCAACACGGCAAAATTCTGCTCGGAGTGCGGCAAGCCGAAGCCGGCGGACGACGGAAGTTGGACCTGTGAATGCGGAGCGGTGAACAAAGGCAAGTTCTGTGCCGAATGCGGCAAGCCAAAACCGGCGGCAGAGCGCCTCTATCGCTGCAGCAAATGCGGCTGGACGCCGGAGGATCCGAAGAATCCGCCGAAGTTCTGCCCGGAATGCGGTGATCCTTTTGATGATGGCGACGTGCAGGCATAAGGATTAAGCAAGCAACAGAAGGGGAGTCGCATCAAGTTCGACTCTCCTTCGTTCATAAGAGGAGGAGTCTCCCAATGGCACAAACGATGCAGTATAAGTGTCCCTGCTGCGACGGCAAGATCGAGTTCGACAGTGGGATCCAGCAAATGAAATGTCCTTATTGCGACACGACGTTTGATGTGGAAACGCTCAAAAGTCGGGACGCGGCCTTGAATGAGCAAGCACCGGAGGAAGAACTGAAACTGGATGCGGCGGTCGGCGGCGAGTGGGGAGCGGATGAAGCAGAGCAAATGGTGACCTTCACCTGCCAGTCTTGCGGCGGCGAATTGATCACCGACAATACCACAGCAGCGACCTCTTGCCCGTTTTGCGGCAATCCGGTCATGCTGATGTCGCGGATGTCCGGCACGCTGCGGCCGGACTACGTGATCCCGTTCAAGCTGGACAAAGCGGCGGCGAAAGCGGGTCTGATGAAGCATCTCGAGGGTAAACGTCTGCTTCCCAAAGTGTTCAAGGATCAAAACCATCTTGATGAGATCAAGGGCGTGTACGTCCCGTTCTGGCTGTTTGACGCCGACGCCGACGCCGATATGCGTTATCGCGCGACGCAGGTGCGCACCTGGAGCGACAGCAAGTATATCTATACCGAACGCAAGGTGTACATCGCGACCCGCGTCGGCAAGATCGGCTATCAGCATGTGCCGGTCGACGGATCGGAGAAGATGGCGGATGATTTGATGGAATCCATCGAACCGTTTGACTTTTCTCAGGCGGTGGATTTCCAAACGGCGTATCTGTCCGGCTTCCTTGCCGATCGGTATGACGTGACCGCCGAGGCCAGCGTTGACCGCGCCAACGCGCGGATGCGCCGCAGCGTCGAGCAATCGTTTGCCGAGACGGTGCAGGGATATTCGTCGGTGGAAACCGAAAGTGCCAATGTGCATTTGAAAAACGCCCAAGCCAAATATGCGCTCTATCCGGTTTGGCTGCTCAATACGACCTGGAACGGGAAGCAATACACCTTCGCGATGAACGGGCAGACCGGCAAATTCGTCGGGGACCTGCCGATGGACAAAGCCGCCTATTGGCGGTGGTTCGGCATCATCGCCGGCGCCGTGACCGCAGCGGGTATGCTCATTACCAAGCTGCTCGGCTGGTACTAAAGGAGGTGGCGAAGATGAAACGAACCTTTTTGAAATGGTCGGCGCTTTGTGTAGCGCTGTTTCTTTGCCTGACGCTTTCGGTATCGGCGCACCCTGTGCGGATGGTCGACGAGGCCAATCTGCTCACCGAGCAGCAGGCAGCGGAGTTGAGTGCGAAGCTGGATGAGATCAGCAAACGTCTTGACTTTGATGTGGTGGTGGTCACCACATCGACGCTCGACTACGAGGATATGGCGTGGTATGCCGACGAGTATTATTCCCGCAACGGCTACGGTCTCGGCGATCGGCGCAGCGGGGTGCTGCTGCTCATCAATATGAGCGCAGATCCCGATGAGCGCGGCTGGTTCATCTCGACGGCGGGCGAGGGCATCAACGTCATCAACGACAATGTGATCGACAACTATTTTGCAAATCGCTTTGTCGGCAAACTCAGCTCCGGCCGGTTTTATGAAGCGTTTTGGGCGTTTGCCGACAGCGTCGAAACGGTCGTGACGGCAGCCAGAGGCGGGGAAGCGACCGACAGCGACGGCGACGTGATCAATCAGACGGAATGGAATGAGCTTAGTCAGCGGCAGTTCAGCTTAAAGAGCTTGCTGATCTCGATCGGGATATCACTCGGCGCCGGCTTGCTGATTGCCCTGATTGTTGTAAACAGGATGAAAGGCAAGCTCAAGACCGTCCGCTTCCAATCGGCGGCGAACAACTACCTGCGAGAAGGCAGTATGCAGCTTTTGCAAAGCGACGATCAATTCCTGTATGCCCACGTCGACCGGACGGCCAAGCCGCAAAACAACAGCAGCGGCGGCACGCGTACCGATTCTTCCGGCATGTC
>JAFTBJ010000042.1 GCA_017455295.1 Clostridia bacterium | reverse complement strand
ATATTTTTCCGCACGCCGTTCGCGTTCTTCGATTATGAAAAAGCTGCGGCGCTCGTCTTCCTTGAAAATCTCGCGATCCTGACCGCGTTCGCGTTTCTCGGCGCAAAAACCGCTTCGTTTATCAAAGCGGCGCACGCCAAAAACGCGGACAAATAGACGAAGACGTTGTTTTAATTCTGTCTTGTGTTTTTATCGCTTCTTATCTGCGCGGCGCTGATCATATGTACCACCCGTGTAATAATCCCCCACTTTTTCTTTTTTAATATGCGGCCTCCTGTTACCCTAAGCGAGCCGGTTCAATTACGATAATCAATATGCGGTTAGCATATCTAATTTGAAAACGGGCGGAAACCGCCCGTTTTCGGTATTATCAGTATGTTGTCAGCCGAAGAACGGCATTTTTTTCTTATACTGTTCCTCCGTGACGGAAATAAACGTATAGCCTGTTTCGGTGATCGCTTTTTCAATTCTGTCTTTATCGATCTGCTTATCTGTCAGAAAAGTCGCTTCGCCGTTTGATTTTGACGCTTTAACTTTCTTGGCGTCGGGAAACGCCTTACGAATCGTGTCGCAGATATGCGACTCGCACATACCGCACATCATTCCGTCGATTTTTACCGTGATCTTATTCATAAAAACCTCTCATTCCGCGTTTTTGAGCGCTTCTACCATGTCTATTTTTTTGTTTTTGCGCGCGACCATCCAGCCGACGAGCAGCGAAACGCCGAAAGTCAGCAGGATTGAAACCGAGTAGGTCAAGGGACCTAACATCAGCTTCATCTCGTATTCGCCCGCGAGCGCGGTAAGCATCCAGTAGAGCGTGCCGAGTCCGGCAGGCAGACCGAGGATCACGCCGATGACCGTCAGCCAGACGTTCTGCGAGATCAAAAGCTGCCCGATCTTTTTGCTGCGGAAGCCGAGTACCTTGAGCGTTGCAAGCTCGCGGGAGCGCTCGACGTAACTCATCACGCCTAAGTTGTAAAGCACCACGATACCGAGAACGACTGCCGCGATGATGAGAATGAACACCATACCGTCCATAATTGAAACAAAGCTCTGGAAACTGTCCATCAGCTGCCGTTTGTCCTGCTTGCCGGAGATCAGTTCCGACGCCGGAATTTCGCTTGAATCTTTATCCGTATAAACAGCGGAAACGCTGTATTGGATTCCAAGTTCATCCGCACACGCACTCGTTATTGTAATGCTTTCGGTCATGATTGAGCGGTTATAACCGACGACCTTTATGCGGTATGTTTCCTCGCCGCCGTAAGGCGAAAATTCTATATATTCGCCGATCTTTGCTCTGCCTGAAAGCCGCAGACAGAGATACGCGCCGTCATCCTGTAAATCGATTTCTTTGTTGTTTTCGTCAATAATGCTGATTTTACCGCTTTCGTTGTTTATTATATCAAGCGTTGCAGTGTAGCCGTCGATACTGATACCGGAATAGCTCTCCCAGTCGCCGTCAAGGTCTTTTATTAACGGCTTTGCACTCTCGTAATCGGTATTCTCGACGATATTGACTTTCGTCGCGTAATGCGAAACGCCGTTATCGAGCAGATCGAGGAAGCCGGACATCGTGTCGCGCATACCTAAGCCTCCGACCATCAGCACCATGCAACCAATAATGCCGACGAGCGTCATGGCAAAGCGGCTTTTATGGCGCATCAGGTCGCGCAGATTCCATTTTGTCGCAAAGTTCATTTTCGAAAAGAGTGGAAGTTTTTCGAGGATCGATTTTTTCATCTTCTTCGGCGTATAGGGACGGAGCGCGTCAGCCACCGTGCCGCGAAGCTGTGCGCGTACCGACAGGGAGCTGATGAGCGCGAGGAGCAGCACCGTACCCGCGATCACGGGATAGCAGAACGTCGGCGTCGCCGCCGCCCAGTCGGGCATATCGAAGTACGTTCCCATCATGCCGTTCTCGCTCATGACCGCTTTGCATACGAAATATCCGAGCAGACCGCCGAGCGCGGAGCCGACAATGCCGATGAACAGCCCGTAGAACGAATAGTGGAGCAGGATCGTACGGTTCTTGAAACCGAGCGCTTTCAGAACGCCTATCTGCGTTTTTTCTTTTGAAGCGATTCGGTGCATCGTCGTGACCATCGTTAGTATTGCGATAGCGAGGAACAGCACAGGCAGGATTGAGCCCATCGCCTTGCCTTCGGTCGCTTCGCCCATCGCCTCTTTATAGACGGCGCTGTCTTCCTTTGATACGACCATCAGAGTCCTGCCGAGTTTGTCTTTCACATCGTCTTCAAGCACGGATTTTTCAAGTCCCGAGCGCAGATTGATCTGCGGGAAAGTTTTGGCGAGCGCCTCGTCGAGCATTTCATCCGTCAGCATCGCTTCCGTCTGCTCGTCTATCATATCGTCGGGCAAGCCCGCTTTTTTCAGTTCGTCTTTTATGGTGTTCAGCGTCTTTTCGCGTACGATCGAAGTCAACTTCGCGGGCGAGATGTAGGCGTACCCGAAAACATTGAAATCGGGCATGACCTGATTGCTGTCGGCAAGGCAGATCATATGCTCACCGGCTTTGATAAGCCCGACGACTTTGCCGCTTATTTCCATACCCTGAAATTCGAGCGTCAGCGTGTCGCCGATCTTTATGTTATTGAGATTTGCAAACTTATCGGACAGCCAGATGCCGTCGCTCTTATCGTCATATTCGGCGCCGTCTATCAGCGTAAAGGTCGAGACGGTGTAGTTTTCCGAAACATCGAGTGCGAGGGATTTTTTACTGTTGCCCTTAATCTCAAGATTGACCGACAAATACCGTGTCGCCGTGTCCACACCGTCGATTGAGGTGATCGCTTCAAGATCGTCCTTTGTGAATCCCGTCTCGGAATAAATCCGGTAGTCCGCGTATTTCGTTTCTTCAAAGAAGTTTCCGACGTCGAACTCTATAGTCTTCCATTCCATATTGAAGCCGAGGAAGATACCGATCCCGAGCGTCATCATTATGATCATCGAAAGGAACTGCGCCTTGTAGCTCCACGCGGTGCGGAGCAGTTTACGAAAAAGCATCACCACTCCACCTCGTCAGCGGAAAGCGGATTCTCCTGCTCCTCAATTGAGCGGATCTTTCCGTTCTTGACGCGGATCACAACGTCCGCCATTTTTGCAATATTCTGGTTGTGTGTGACGATGACGATCGTCTTGCCGTAATTCTTCGCCATATCAAGCAGAAGCTTCAGCACCATAACGCCGGTTTCAGAATCGAGAGCACCTGTCGGCTCGTCGCAGAGAAGGATCTTCGGGTTCTTACAAAGCGCACGGGCAATCGAGATGCGCTGCTGCTCACCGCCCGACAGCTCCGACGGGAAGTTATTCAGGTGGTCGAGAAGCCCGACCTTTCCTATCATATCCTTTGCGTCGAGCGCGTTTTTGGAGATCTCCGAAACGAGCTTGACGTTTTCATAAACCGTCAGCGTCGGGATCAGGTTGTAAAACTGGAACACAAAGCCGACCGTCGAGGCACGGTAATCGGCAAGTTCGTTGTCGGTCAGCTCCGATATATCCGCGCCGGAAACAGTGATCGTCCCCTCGGTCGGACTGTCAAGGCCTCCGAGCAAGTTCAAAAGCGTGCTTTTACCCGCACCGGACGGACCAAGGATGACGACGAATTTGCCCTCGTCGAGCGTGAAGCTGACGTGATCGAGCGCGCGCAGCTCGTGATCGCCGGTTGTATAGATTCTTGAAACACTATCAAATTGAATAATGGACATAATATGCCTCCGTAAAAACCCGGGAACAAGCAATTTGCAATGACAGATCAAAAACTTGTTCCCGGGTTCCTGAATTATTTGGCTTTTTGCTTGTAGGAGCAACTCATACCGCAGCTTGCGCAGTTACCCGTGCATCCGCCTTTTTTGTTCTTTTTATCTTTCAGTAAAGAGAATACAGCGACGCCAATCAAAACAAGGATCACGGCAATTACCACGATCGTTATCGCATTTTCTGCAATCCACGCAAACATAACGATTTGCTCCTTTCTTTTTCTTATATTTTCACATTCTGCGTCAGCTTCGTTGCTTCCTTATATTTCTTGAAGAAGAGCATATAGATCATCAGTCCGAGCAGTGCAAATGCGACGACAAGGCCGATGATGTTTACGACAAGTCCCGCACCGGTCGCAAGATTGCCGGTGAACAGGTTGCCGAACTGGTTGATCATCAACGCGATCGCGTATGCGAAACCGCACTGATAACCGATAGCGAACCACGTCCAGCGCGCGTTGTTCATCTCGCGCTTGATAGCGCCGATCGCCGCAAAGCACGGAGCGCAAAGCAGGTTGAATACGAGGAAGGAGAAGCCTGCGATCTTTGTCGCAAACGATCCGGCAATGCCTGCCCAATCGCCATAAAGAATCCCCATCGTACCGACAATATTCTCCTTGGCAACGAGTCCGGTAACAGACGCGACAGCGGCTTTCCAGTTGCCCCAACCGAGAGGCGCGAACAGCCATGCGAAGGCTTTCCCGACATAGGCAAGAATCGCAAATTCCATTTCCTCTTCGGCAAGCATACGGAACGATCCGTCGACCCATCCGAAGAAAGAGGTGAACCAGACTACGATCGTAGAAAGCAAGATGATCGTGCCCGCCTTCTTGATGAACGACCAGCCGCGCTCCCACGTCGAGCGGAGCACGTTTTTCAGTGTCGGCAGGTGGTAAGCGGGAAGTTCCATAACGAACGGAGCCGGGTCTCCCGCGAAACGCTTTGTTTTTTTCAGCATTACACCGGACATGATGATTGCTGCCATACCGATAAAGTAAGCGGAAACAGACACCCATGGCGATCCGCCAAAGATCGCGCCGGCGACCATGGCGATAAACGGCAGCTTCGCTCCGCACGGGATGAAGGTCGTCGTCATGATCGTCATACGGCGGTCACGCTCGTTTTCGATCGTACGCGACGCCATGATACCGGGGATACCGCATCCGGTGCCGACGAGCATCGGGATAAACGATTTGCCGGAGAGGCCGAAGCGCCGGAATATCCTATCGAGCACGAAAGCGATACGCGCCATATAACCGCAGCCTTCGAGTATCGCAAGCAGGAAGAACAGCACGAGCATCTGCGGGACGAATCCGAGCACCGCGCCCACACCTGCGACTATGCCGTCCTGAATGAGTCCGTACAACCAGTCAGGAACTCTCGCGCTTCCGTCCGCATCAAGCAACGCTTTGTCAACGAGCGCCGGAACGCCGGGAACCCATACGCCATCATCGGCAGGATCCGGCTCGTCAAAGCCTTTTTCTTCAAAGTAAGCGACCGCCTCTTTGAAAGTCATTCCATTGGTTTCTTCTTCGTTTGCGTCATCCGGAACAGTATCGTAATAAACCGTGACCGTCGAGACTTCAAGTGTTTCGTCGTCGGTAACGTCGGTTGTTGCGGATG
This sequence comes from Clostridia bacterium, assembly GCA_017455295.1. Taxonomy (GTDB): domain Bacteria; phylum Bacillota; class Clostridia; order Oscillospirales; family Acutalibacteraceae; genus RGIG1959. The sequence goes on along the minus strand of JAFTBJ010000042.1, from coordinate 6,226 downwards.
TTTTGTCAGTTGTGAAACCCTTGATATCGGAGAGCAGCGCGGCGTCGTCGAAATCTTCATCTTCGAGGTCGAATTCAAAGCCGAAAGCCGCAAGTGCGTTAGAAGCGGCTTCGTAATCGCCGGTTTTTTCTTCGTAAGCGGCGGAACCGATGCCGAACAAATGATACCCGTCTCCAAACAGTCCGTCGTTTGCCCAGTCGGTAGCCCAAGAGCCGACCGTGACCATTGAAATATAGTAAACGAGGAACATCACGACGGCAAAGATCGGCAGCCCCAGCCAACGGTTGGTCACGACTTTATCGATCTTGTCGCTCTTTGTCAGTTTTTTGATTTGTTTCTTTTTATAGCATGCCTTGATGACTTCGGCTATGTAAACGTATCTTTCGTTTGTGATGATGCTTTCCGCGTCGTCGTCAAGCTCTTTTTCCGCCGCCTTGATATCTTCTTCGATGTGCGCGAGCGTTTCGGCGGGAATGTCCAGTTTCTCCAGCACTTTTTCATCGCGTTCAAAGATCTTGACGGCGTACCATCTCTGTTGTTCTTCCGGAAGGTCATGGACGACCGCTTCTTCGATGTGCGCCAGCGCGTGTTCGACAGGACCGGAAAAACTATGCTGAGGGATCGTCTTTCCGCCCTTTGCAGCATTGATCGCCGCTTCGGCGGCTTCTGTTATTCCGGTTTCTTTCAAAGCCGATATTTCAACAACCGGACATCCGATCTGCCGCGACAACTCGGCAAGATTGATTTTGTCTCCCTCTTTTTTAACGAGGTCGATCATATTGATCGCGACGACCACGGGGATGCCAAGCTCGGTCAGCTGCGTCGTTAAATATAGATTTCTTTCAAGGTTGGTACCGTCAACGATATTGAGTATCGCGTCAGGTCTCTCGCCAATAAGGTAGTTTCTCGCTACGACTTCTTCCAATGTATAGGGCGAAAGTGAATAGATACCGGGAAGATCGGTAATTATAACGTCGTCGTGCTTTTTCAGCTTTCCTTCTTTTTTCTCGACCGTCACGCCCGGCCAGTTCCCCACAAACTGATTGGCGCCGGTCAACGCATTGAACAGCGTTGTTTTACCGCTGTTTGGATTGCCCGCAAGAGCAATTTTGATACTCATACTCTCCTGTCCTTTCTTCGCTTCGTGCGTTAATAGTTAGCAGACGCTAACTTCTTGCTAAAAAAATAATGCCTTCTCTCCCTTTGTATCACTCCACTTCGATCATATCCGCATCCGCTTTTCGGATCGACAGTTCATAATTTCTCACAGTAACCTCGATCGGATCTCCGAGCGGTGCCACCTTGCGAACATAGACCGGGGTACGTCTTGTGATCCCCATATCCATGATGCGTCGTTTTACAGCGCCCTCGCCATGAAGCTTCACGACAATAGCAGTTTCGCCGATCTTGACGTCTTTGAGCGTTTTCATCTCGTTTTCTCCTTTTTATATCATAATACTTCTCGCCAGCTTTTCGCTGACAGCGACACGGCAATCCTTGACCTTGACAATCAAGTTCCCGCCAAACGCATTCATCACACAGACCTCGCCACCCACATGGAGTCCGAGATCCTCGAGATGCTGCTTGGTCTCCGGACTGCCGCCGATCCGTTTGATGATATGTGGCTGCCCAGCTTCGGCATACATAAGCGGCATCATCGTATCCCTCCTTGTCACGCAGCTTCAGAATATGTCTGTATGTAGTTAGCCTCCGCTAACTACATACAGTATACGCCTCTCTCCGTCGTTTGTCAAGAGGTTTTTGTTGCTTTTTTTTTCATTCTGTGGTAAGATGTTGCTAAGCGCAGAAAGGAGATGCTCACGAATGTCTATGCAGGAATCCGGCGAAATGTATCTCGAAACCATCTATGTTTTATCCCGGCAATCCCCCGCTGTTCGCAGCATCGACGTCGGGGATCATATGGGGTATTCCAAACCATCGGTCAGCCGCGCGATCGGGCTCTTAAAAAAAGAAGGGCTGGTTGTCACCGACAACGAAGGCTACCTCAAGCTCACCGAAGCAGGCGAAGCCAAAGCCAGGATCATCTACGAACGCCACACCGTCCTTACGGAATTGTTTTTCAATCTCGGCGTGGATCGGCAAACCGCCGAAGAGGATGCCTGCCGCATCGAGCATTATATCAGCGAGCAAACCTTCGAAGCGATCAAATCTCACATCAAACGATATGGATCAAACCGCATGACGGAATAACGAAAACAAGAGAACGCCGCAGTCATCCATCCGACGACTACGGCGTTCTTTATGCTTTTATATCCTCACGCTTTATAAAAATATCCGTTTACAGCAGCTTCTTCAGCATGATACGAGCGTCGGTGCTGCCGATGATACCGTCGCCGGTCATATCTGCCGCCGCGTTTTGTGCACTCGAGAAACTGATGTTGCCGGTGATGGCTTTCATCGTCTGCCGCACGTCATCGGTCGACGCCTGTCCGTCCGCCGTCACATCCCGCGGGATGACGACATAATACGTCTTGGTCGAACCATTGATGGTCATGCGAATGCTGAAGCCGGTACCGATCTTGAGCGCCGAGGTCGTGACATTCGCGCCGCTCGCATTGTAGATCCCCACCGCCGACGCGCCAAACTGGTCCTTCGCCGTGCTGCTGAACACCGCAAGCGTGGTGCCAAACGGCACTTTCGTGATAAACCCGGTCGAATCGTTCGTCGCATAGAAGTTGTGTGTCGTACTTTCAAGAGACGCGCCGATTTCAAAAGTCATCTCAAAGGTGCGATACCACGGGAATCGGAACTTATCATAATATACCCAATCCACCTCGCACGTTTGCAGCGCATTGCCGAGATTGGTATAGATCGCGCCGTTTGCGATCTTCTCAAGGATCGCGTCCCCGCCGCCGTCCGCCCGGACGTACCAATGGGCATAGTTGTCGATATACCGCTCGCCGCGGCAGCATTCATAGGACGAATCATAATAGGATTCGCCATCGCTGAAGTTCAGCATCGCCTGATAGAAGTTCAGGTTGCTGCCAAAGACGGATGCGGCGTGCGCGGCGATGTTGTTCTTTTGCCGCGCCAAATACGCGACGTCCTTGATATAGGAATAGGTCAGCGCCTTGACAAAGCCAATGTGGGACGCGTCGGTCGGCGCGTCGCAGTTGGCGAGGTATACATACCGCGCCATGCCCTGGCCGATCGCGATGCCGATGGAGTTGCCCACCGTGTTCCAGTTGCTGTACGCCATCAGCTTGTCGATATCAAAACTGCCGAGCATGGAGGTCGCCAGCTCGCCTTTGTAGCCGTCCGCCGCGTCGATGATGATGGTCGGCATGTTCCGGTTGATGTTGTATTTCGCCTGTTCGATCAAGTTGCTGATATACGAGCTGCGACTATTCGTATTGGTCGGTTTGGTTAAAAGCAGCACGTCGATATCCCCGCCGGAATTCACGATCGAGCAACCGAGACTTTCAATATGCGTGGTCAGGTTTTCGCGCACGGTGCAAAAATCAAATCCGTCGGTCGCGTCGTCCTCACGGCCGCCGTAATACCGCACCTGCACCTTCGGCGCCACGCCGTAATAATCGATCACGCATTTGGCCGCCGACATCAGCGCACAGGAATCGGTGTCCCCGACCAGATTATAGCCGTGCCCCATGACCTTCATGCGCTCTTCGATGAAGTTGATCTCGTTGCGCTGGATGTTGTCATTCTGGCTGGAATCATCCACACCGACCGTGAAATACGCCGCACCGGGATTGATGTACTGCATCATATAGTTGATGAGCTGCAGCTTTCTGGCGCGCGCTTTGTGATACCGCGCAAGCTGCGTGGAGGTCAGCGTATACGATCCGCGCACGTTGGAGATGGTCGACTCATCCGGCGCTTTTTGATAATAGGAATAGATCCAGTTGATGCGCTCTTTGGACGCCGCATAGTTCGTCTGGCGGAAGTTGCTCGTGGTGAACAGGAACCGCTCCGCTTCACCGTAGTTGCGCAGGGCGTTGTATTCCGCCATCTCGTAGCCTTTATAGCCGGTGGTGGACGCGAGGCGCATCACCGTATCGAAGAAATACACATGTTTGCCCGAGTTAGCGAGCGAGATCAAATAATCGGCGATCGCCTTTTCCTGCGACGTGATATCCGTCACTAAGAGCGTGTTGTCGCTCGGATAGCGGGAATTGACAAGGCCGCCCGAGAACATCTGATCGAGCGAGATCACATAGTAATCGTACTGGCTGCTGATGCTCTTCATCCAATTCATGATGGCGGTGCCATCGCCATACTGCGTGCCGTTCGAGTTCTTCGGCTGGTTATCAAGCCGCGTCCGATAGAGATCGGCGTCCGGCATGATGATGTCGAAGCCCGCCGACTCCGCCTGATAGATCACGCGGTCAACGCCCACCGGGCGGTCATCGATCGGCACATACACGATCGCGAGCGACGAATCCGCCGCCGAAGCGGTGACGGACGACAGCTGCAGCGGCAGGGCGCACAGCGCCATGCACAGTGTGAGCGCGATCAGCCGTTTGATGGCATGTTTCATAAATACCAAACCTCCTGCTGACAAAATCGTATTTCTTATCTTTCAGTATATCATATATCCCGCAAAAAAGGAAGCTGCGTTTTGCACGAAAACACAGCTTCCTTTTTATCAAAATCGAATGGATTTACAGCAATTTTTGCAGCATGATACGGGCGTCGGTGCTGCCGACGTCGCTGTCCCCGTTCACATCCGCCGCCGCGTTCTGCGCCGCCGAGAAGCTGATGTTGCCGGTGATGGCCTTCATCGTCTGGCGCACGTCATCGGTCGACGCCTGCCCGTCCGCCGTCACGTCCCGTGGGATCACAACATAATACGTCTTGCTCGACCCGCCAATGGTCATCTTGATTTTAAAGCCGGTGCCGATCTTGAGCGAAGAGGACGTGACCGTCGTGCCGCTCGCGTTGTAGATGGTCGTCGAGGTGGAGCCGTACTGCGTGTTCGCGTTGCTGCGGAAGGTCGAGAGTGTGGTGCCGAACGGCACTTTCGTGATAAAACCGGTCGTGTCGTTCACCGCATAATAGGTGTGCGTCGTGCTGTCGAGCGTCGCCGTGATCTCAAAAGTCAGCTCGAAGGTGCGATACCACGGGAATTTGAAATTGTTATAAGACACCGCACCGACCTCACGCGTTTGCAGGGCGTTTCCAAGAGTGGAATAGATCACACCGCCCGCAAGTAAGCTGAGAATGGCGTCCCCGCCGCCGTCCGCGCGGACATACCAGTGCGCGTAGTTGTCGATATACCGCTCGCCGCGGCAGCACTCATAGGGTTCATAATTGGTATAGGCGTCGGTATAGGCAAGCATGCCCTGATAGAAGTTGCCGTTACTGCCGAACACAGATTTGGCCTGCGCGGCGACGATGCTTTTTGTGCGCGCCACATAAGCGATATCCTTGACATAGGCGTAGGTCATCGCTTTGAGAAACCCGATGTGGGACGCGTCGGTCGGCGCGTCGCAGTTCGTAAGATACAGATACCGCGCGAGACCCTGCCCGAGCGCGATGCCGACCGAGTTGCCGATCGTGTTCCAGTTGCTGTACGCCATCAGCTTACCAATCGCGACGCTCGCGAGCATCTCGGTCGCGAGCTGTCCCTTTTGGCCGTCCGCCGCGTCGATGATGACGGTCGGCACATTGGCGGCAAGATTCGTATTCGCCTGATCGACGAGAGCGGTGATGCTGTCGGCGAGGGTGGCGCTGATCGGTTTTGTGAGCACCAGCACTTCGATCTCCGGATCGGAAGACACGACTTGACAATCGAGGCTTTCGAGATGGGTGTCCACGTTTTGTTTCAGCGTACCGACATCATAATCGTCGCTGCGCTCATTCTCGCCGCCGCCGTAATAGCGCACTTTCACCTTCGGCTTTGCATCGTAATAATCGACCACACATTTGGCCACCGACATCATCCCGCAGGAATCGGTATCGCCGACCAGATTATAGCCGTGACCGAGCACGTTCATACGCGCTTTGATAAAGTTGATCTCATTGGTCTGGATGTTTTCGCTCGGGCTGGAATCGTCCACGCCCACCGTGAAATACGCCGAACCGGAAGCGGTGTACTGCATCATATAATTGAGCAGCAGCAGTTTGCGCACACGCGCTTTGTGATACTTGGAAAGCTGCGTCGAGGAAAGCGGATAATCGATCCAGCCGCTCGACGAGCTCCAGCAATGCCGCGTCGCGCTGATCGTATTGTTATCCGGATCTT
>JAFTBJ010000041.1 GCA_017455295.1 Clostridia bacterium | reverse complement strand
CCACAATTTTTATGCGGACGATAAGTGGGGCGCTCCGTCGTCGTATGACCTGCTGCTCAGCAGCAGCGCGCTCGGCATCGACGGATGCGTCAACCTACTCACCCATCTGCTGAAAACCCGTTGAACAAACAAAAGAAATCGCCGCGGTGCAACCAAGCGCCGCGGCGATTTTTGTTTTGCTTTATGCGGTTTTCCGGTGCCGCGCCCAATGGAACAGCACGCATATCACCGCGATGGCGCCGCCCGCCGGCACGAGGTGCAGCAGACTTTCAAAGCCGCCGTCGGCATCCCACGCGAGCGCCGCATAAAAGAAGCCCATAAACGCGATCGCCGCGATGGATATAACTTGAACAAGTGTGACGCTCCATCCGCTGAAAGCCGCTTTCCACATCGCGGGCGACTCCTCTTTTGGGAGGGAGAAAAGCGGGTGGTGACGGCACAGCACGGCGGTCACAACGCCCGCCAGCGTCAGCACGCCCGCCGCGATCAGCCAGCCGATGTCGAAGGCCTCGCCGAACACCAGCACCCCGATCGAGTCGAGCGTTGCAAACAGATTGATCAAAAAGTGCAGGGCGATGGTATAGCGCAGCCGCCCGGTTTTCAGATAGATCACGGCAAAGAGCAGTCCGATCCCGAACGCCAGGTAAAACTGCATTCCGTTTTGGTGCGCCATGCCAAACAGCAGCGCCGAAAACAAGACGGCGATCCGCTGTCCATAGGGCGCCACCCGGTCGAGCAGCAGCTTGCGAAACAGGTATTCTTCAAATACCGGCGCCCACAGCACCGAAAGCACCCAAATCGGCGCTTCGTTCCAACCGAAATCCCACGATGCGACCGGCGCGACATACAACGGCGCGATGCCGATCGCGGCGCCCACGCCCCACAGGCCGAACGCGATCGCCGTGACCATCAGCAACTCAGGCAGCTTGAGCGGTCGCTGCTCGATGGGCGCCGCCGGGACGCGGCGGCGAATCAGACCGGATACCTTGAGTCCAATCACCGCGCCGATAATATAAAACACCGCATAGCCGACGACCAACACGATAAACAGCTCATACCAATTATCCGGGATCCAAGCCCAAAAGATCGGCTCCTCGTCGATCGGCTGTCCGCCGTACATAAACCAGGTTGCCACAACCGAACACATCAGCAGCACCACGCCCAGCGCCGGCGGCAGCATGATCGCCTCTTCCATCACGCCAAACGTGACCGCTGTGGAAAGAGTACTCAAATGATAGGCGCGCTTTGCCTCTTTCTCGGCAGCCGCCTGCTTTGCGGCCGTTGCTTGCGCTTCCAAAGCGGCCGGGTCAATTGCCGCCCCGCAGCGACCGCAAAACCGGTCGTGCTCACTCAGGGGCGCTCCGCATCGTCCGCAAAACATAGCCCACACTCCTTTTCGCGTTTTGTTCCGGCACGTTCAGTATACACCGCCTTGCCAAAAAAAGCAATCCTTCCCCGCCTGTCCGGCCACGAATTCCAAAAAATAAGAATTCCGGCAAAAAAGGCTTGACAAGCCGGATTCTTTTCGCTATAATAGAAAAGCTTTATTATACGGCGGTATAGCTCAGGTGGCTAGAGCATACGGTTCATACCCGTAGTGTCGTTGGTTCGAATCCGACTACCGCTACCAAAGCCCCGCCGTAAGACGGGCAACTTTGGCCCGATGGTCAAGCGGTTAAGACACCGCCCTTTCACGGCGGTATCACGGGTTCGAGTCCCGTTCGGGTCACCATCACAGCGCAATCGCGGCAATCGCTGCGGCGGCGCTCATACGCGCGTATAGCTCAGCTGGTTAGAGCGCCTGCTTCACACGCAGGAGGTCAGCGGTTCGAGTCCGTTTACGCGCACCAAAAAGATCGGGATGCCCAAAAGGGTATCCCGATCTTTTTGTCTGTAGGCGTACAGACTCGAAAGCCCGTAAAGAAAACGTGCCGATGAGGACGTTTGCGAGCGCCGCCAGGGGCGGAAAAAGCGAACAAAAAGGAGTGGCAGCAACACGGTGAAATGAGCCGCAATTCTTTGCGGCGAAATTGGGCCGATGTTGCAACAGGGGACATTTTTAGGGTGTGGAGTTGAAACCAAGCGGTAACTTTACATGTACAAATAAACGAAGTAGAGATTTTCTCCTTTGTACGACACGTTTACGCACACCGTCTAATAAAAAGGCAGGGCCCCCTTCTTGCTGTTGGCATGTACGCCGTACGGCTTGATTACATGCAATTCTTCACATAGGATATACACCTGGGTTTTCCTCTATAAACAACCGCCCCCACTTTTGAGAACTCGACCAAAAGCGGGGGCGGTTATTATAATTTGGATCCGGTATGCTGTCTTCGCCGATCCTTTTTCAGCGTCCATTACATATCGTTATCCTTGGTGTGCTGCGAAACGGCAAGGATTGCCGAGCTTTCTGCCTTATCTCGCGCAAAAATCTCTGTTTTTGGCGGTGCATGGCAGTTTTGAACGAGCAATTTTTTGTCCGGGCAATCTGATAAAATGAGGGCAATCCTGTCGGATTCCCCTCATTTTT
>JAFTBJ010000006.1 GCA_017455295.1 Clostridia bacterium | reverse complement strand
CTGCTGATCCGGGTGCGCAAGCTGTAAAATCCAGTCTGCAATAAAAACGAGGTACTGTGTTCACAGTACCTCGTTTTTGTATGGATTTTTTTACCGGTCGTTCACCCGAATGCCGGCCTGATAGATGTGCGCGATGCCGCCGATGCACCAGATACGCGGGCGGGTGAAGCCTTTGTCTTCGTTGCGGAACTGTACCTTCGTGACGCTCGTCGTGCCGAGCGTGATCCCCGGAAACATCAGGCCGGGCGCGCACCCCAGCAGGTGGGTGATCCATGCGCAGCCGAAGCCGCCGTGACAAAACACGGCGATCGCGTCGTCGTTCGGCCGCACAATGTCATACAACAGACCGCGGCGGCGGTATCCGTGCGCTTCCAAAAACGCGTCCGACTCTTTGATCATCGTTTCAATGGTCGCCATACGTTCGGTGCCGGTGAAGTCAACAAAATCGTGCACGCCGTCTTTGACCGAGCAGGAGTAGGAACAATCCGTTTCGGGCGTCACCTGATAGGAGAGCATGTAATCCATGCTTTCCTCTGTCCAGGGCAGAATCTCCGCCTCCATGCCTTTTACTTCCAGCGTGGGCTTCGCGGTGTCGATGGCGCGTCCGAGCGGGGAGGTGTAGATTTTATCGAGGTGGACGTCCTTGAGCCATGCGGCGAGGGCGTGCGCTTCCTCCCAACCAAATGGGGTGATGGTGTTGTGTTCATAATCGGGATCCGCATGGCGGATGATGTAAAGAAGCATGAGACTGCCTCCGTTTCTATCAGAATAATAAGACTATTGGTATAGTATCACAAGTTTGAACAAAGCGCAACCTTCTTTATGCAAGTGTGCCCTTATGGCAGCAGCCACATTTTTGCCTCTTCCAGTCCGTCAAAAAACGCGATGCCAAACCCGTGATTCACGAGCGCTTTCTGGAACCGCCGTTGATCTTTTCTGCCCAAGCCGCAAAAGGCGATTTTTAAAAACCGCTTATTGGATTCCAAAACAGCCTTTTTTACCGCCAGAAAAACGGCGTCCGTGATCGCGGTTTCAAAAAGCACAAAGCAAACAAAAGCAGGGGAAGAGGGCTTTATAAAAGACGGTGTGTCCGCCTGCAGCTTTTTCACGACCAAATCGTCATGATCATACAGGTCTTCCAAATGCTCAAACCATATTTCGCCGCCGTTATAATAAAGCAGAAACGACGCTTTTTTGTATCCGGGCAAATCGGTCGCTTGTCCTTTTGAAATCATAGAAGTCTCCCTAAGATTTTTATGAGATGTTCAACCGAGATGCATTTATTGCATCTCCACCAGCACGGCGTCTTTCGGCGCAAAATAATCGTCGGTATTGCTGCTGAGTCCGGCCGCCATATAGGCGCGCTCAAATGGGATGTCCTCGATGTTGCTCAAATAAACGAAGGTGGAATCCACGGCTGCGTTCGGCATCCGGCCGTGAATTTCCAGCCGGTATTGATAGGTGTAGCCGTCGCACATCCAGGTGCCGTCGCTCATTTCATAATAGGTTCGAAATCCATCGTCAAGCGTCTTTGTCACCGTTACGTCTTTCGCACATCCGGCGATCAACAGCAACGCCAAAACGCAGAACAGCGTCCGCAGCTTTTTCATGGCATACCCTCCCAAAATCCGGATTTTCAAGATCATTGTACCAAATCCCGGCTGAAAAATCAATAAAGAAACAAAGACCCCCTCTTTTGCCCTGGAAGACAAAAGAGGGGGTTAGATAGCGGAGATAGGTTTAACCCGTGGTGACACAGGAGCGGAGGATCTGGCGGACGTCGGTCGTGGTAAGGCTACCATCAAGATCGACGTCGCCGGGGAGAAAATCGGCGGAACCTTGCGGGATGTCGCTATTCCCGACCACGCGGCGAAGCGTGACCCGCACGTCCGTGGTGGAAACCTTGCCGTCGCCGTCTACGTCGGCGATTTCCTCAAAGGTCGGCGGCGTGTATAATTCCTGTTGGATCGTCGGCGCGAGATTGGTGGAATACGCCGTGATCTGGTTGACCAGCGCCGCACTGCCATAGATGTTCGTCAGCGTCGATTTGTACATATAGCGATCCACAATGACGATTCCCTTGTCGGCGCCGGTGGACGAAAACGTGTTGGACTTTGCGTTCGAGATCCCGGTGACAGCGTACATAAAATTATTGTATTCCGTCGCGGGGCTCGATTTGCCGATGTTGAAACAGCCGGTCGAGCTATAGGTGGATGTGCTGACATAATCCCAGCTTCTCGCGTGCGCGTTGATGCCATAAGAGGTGGACGCATAGTAGGTGGAGCTGTTGCACCGCACGACGCTCACGCCGCTGTCGGAATCGTGGACATGCAAAGCGGCGTATTTCGACAGGTGATTGGTCGTTGAAATATTGTGGATCCCGTCGGTGACTGTGGGAACGTCGGTGCCGTCATTGCCCGCCGTCGTGTTATTGACCATGCGGGGATTGTCGGGGATCGTGGAGGCGTTTTCGTTTTCATAGATGATGGTCGGCACGCCGTTTCTAAGCTTGACAACCGCAACATACGCCGACATGTGATTGCTCTTATAATTGAACGAAGAGGAAAACACATTGTCGCTGCAGCCGTCAAAGAAAAAGACGACGGCGGTGTTGTTGTCCAAATTGCGTTTGACCCGATCGTTTGTCCGCAAATAGTACCGCATCGCCGCATTCACATAGTTCGAGGCGTCGGAATTGCTGATCACGGTGTTGACAACGCCGGATAATTGAGAATCCGAATAATTGTCGGCATAT
>JAFTBJ010000040.1 GCA_017455295.1 Clostridia bacterium | reverse complement strand
TGAAACGAAATCCTCAAAGCTATCGAAATGCAAGTCATCCTTTTCGGGATCAATAACCATTGTTCCCTTGGGATTGGTGATCGTGTAGGTACCGTCCGCGTTCTTTTCCTCGGTCGGTTCGTCAACATATACGTGCTTTAAATAATCGACCGTAGAGATGAACGCCATATCGGGCATAGAGCTTTTGAACAGGCATTGTATCGTTTCGGTGTTGTCCATGCTGTAGATATGCGCCGTAAGGTCTTTCGCGGTGATCTCGTCCCCGGTTGCAAACGCAGTCAGCGGAGACGCCATGCTCAGCAGCATACCAAGCACAAGGATCACACTGACAGATGATAGTAATTTTTTCATTTTCATACCTCCGCAAGATAGATTTTACATCCATAATTATTCCAGTATATTCGATGTGATGAGATCCACCCCCCAGGAGGCGAGCCGTTCGCCGTCGAGCGGATGATCCACCGTCCAGCAATTCACTTTCAGCCCCTCGTCGTGGAACCGCCGGATATTCTCCGGCGTCAGCGTGCCGAACTGCGCGTCCACGTCGATATGATCCGCTATCAGCCGCTTTTCGATCTCCTCGGTCAACTCGCCAAATAGGAATTGTACCGATTGCTGTGGCAACGCTTGCCGGATCTTCAACAGGTTCTCGTAATAAAACGAGATAAACGTGGTGTCGTCAAGCTGTCCCGCCTTTCGCACCTCATCGATGATCTCTCCGAGCTGCTCATCGGAAAACGGCGCTTTTAGTTCGAGGATACTGTGCTTGCCGTATTTTTGGCAGATATCGAGATAGTTTTTGAGCGTCGGTACCCGCAGATCGGCGCGGCTTTTGGCGCCGTCTTTGTCCAACAGCACCACATTTTGCAGTTCTTGCAGGGTGCTTGTTTCGACCGTCATATCCACGCCGGCGATACGGCTTAGATTGCCGTCGTGATTGATCACATACTGACCGTCCGCGGTGCGGCGCACGTCGGTCTCGATACCGTAATAGGATCGGTTACCCGCCGCCACAAAGGCGGCGTTCGTATTTTCCGCTTCTATGCCCGAAAGCCCTCGATGCGCGATAACGCGGACTTGCTTTTTATCAAATGGGATGGTGCTCATATGTCTGTTTCCTCCGGATTCTCTGAATATATCCAAATTATAGCGAAAAACAGCGATAAAGTCAACGGGTATGCCCGAGCGGATGGCAGCCTGCTTTATTCGGCAGATACTGCGGGAAAGAGGCGGAGTATCCTTTTTTGCAATTCACTCGACAAAAGGGATTCTGCCGGATCACATTCTAAAAAGAGGGCTTTTATGACGCGCATATCCCATTGTGCAAACGACAGGCCGCGATTTAGAATGGAGGAAAAATCCTCATCGGGCGAGAAGATGCTGATCTGGGTGATCGGGACATCTATATAGGTATATCGGCGCCTGAAAAGACTGCCGGGTCGCCAAGGCTCTCCATCATCTTCCTGCTCTGCATCGATCGGCGTCAACACCTCTTTTTGACACAGCATATGATTGCTTTCTGCCAGCGCTATTCTTTCCTGCACATCCTGGGCGGATAATAGCTGTTCGGTATCTCTTACATATATGCATTTTTCCGTTAGATCGACGATGATCGGGAACTCCGAGTTTTCCTCAAACCACATCAGGTTTTCTTCGGTGGATTCAAAGCTCTCCGGCTCGAATACATAGAGGACTCTTTGTGTTCCGTACCGTCTGTTGAAATACTCTTCTCTTGTTCGGCAATCTCCAAAAAACGACGCGAGTGCCGCGGCTTCATAAAACAGATATTTCGTGCGCCAGTTTCTATAATAGCCGTAATCGATGATTCTCCCGTTGAGATATACCGATATAGTGGGCCTAAAAGACATACGAATTCCTCCTTATTTATGGTCTGTTGCTTCATGTATGATTTGTTGTTTCTCGCAGCTAAAAAATGTCGTGGCTTCCTTGGCACGCGCCGCTTGGGCGGGGGAAATGCGTGCTTCGCCGGAAGGCGAGCCGTTTTTTGCGCGGATTCGGTTGTCAAGGTGCGTTTTTCAAAACAAAAAAGCGGATGCTTTGAAATGGCAAAAGGGTACACGACTCCTGCGGAGTATCTTTTGCTTTTTCAAAGCATCAGCTTGTGATGCAAATATTATGAAATTGTCGAGTGCAATAGTATCACATTGCCGACGTGTTATCAATAGCTTTTTCCATAAATTTCTCAAACAGCCGGTACAGCAGGCTTTTGCCGACAATCTGCGAGAGAACAGGCGGCATTTTGCCTGAAAGGCATATGGCGAAAAATGTCGGGCTGCACTCTTATGGGGGACAGAAAGCGCGAAAAATCCTTTACAAACGCGAAAAAATGGTATAATGCAAATAGCTAAGAATTCAACTTGGATGGAGAAATTCCGAAGATGGAGCGATGCACAGTCGCCCCCTACGAAGGGGAGCGGGATTATCTGTTTATCAGCTACAGCCACCGGGATGCGGCGATCGCGATCCCGATCATCGAGCAGCTCGCAAGTGAGGGCTATCGGCTGTGGTATGATGAAGGAATCGACCCCGGCTCGGAATGGCCGGAAACGATCGCGGAGCATTTGGGCGGTGCAGCCGCATGTATCGGACTGATTTCCAACAACTATCTGGCGTCCGACAACTGCCGGCGAGAGATGAATTTTGCGCTCAAAAAGCAGCTTCCGTATCTTTCGATCCTGCTCGAAGAGGTGCAAATGAGCGCCGGCGTGGAAATGCAGCTCAGCGCCAACCAAGCCATTTTCAAATACAAGCTGCCCTCGAAGGAGCTGTTTTTGAGAAAGATACACGGCACAAAGAGTCTCCAGCCTGCGCGCGAGCTGCCGCAGCCGAAGACGCCGGTGCAGGAGATGCCGCCTGAGGCGCCGGCAGCGCCGATCCATCCGCTGCAGCCGAAGATGCCTGTGCAGGAGATATCGCCTGAGGCACCGGCAGCGCCGATCAAATTGTCGAATCCGGCAAGGGCCACGACGGCTCGTCGCGGCAAAAAGATCATCCTGCCGATCGTGCTCGGCGCGGTGGCTGTGTTGGTGATTGCTGTGCTCGTCAGTGCCATTGCCGGCGTCATCGGAAAGTCGTCTTCGGCACCGACACAAGAATCGGAAATGGTGACCGAGGCGACGGATGCGCCGGGTCAATACGATCTGGCTGCACCGGATGCGCCGGTTAACGAGGAGACTTTTCTGACAATCGGTTCTTATGCCGGGCGACTGCTCTGGGGCTTGAAGACTTCGGTGACATATCCGGCAAAGGATGATTTCCTGTCGCACGCCGTGTTTGTGGACATCGAGATGGACGGCAACATGATGAATGTTTCCGCGCTGCCCTATGCGATTGAGGTGCGTCCGGACGAAGCGCCGGAAATTCTCCGTCTGTACTTCTTGGACAAGGTGGGTACGGAGCATATCGTGCAGGGAGCGTTTTCCGTCAGCAACGGTATGCTGACCGTCACGCCCGCTGATAAAGCCTATGACGACGCACGGGTGTTGGATGAAACGCTGACCTATAAGATTGCAACATATTATGGCCAAGTGTAGCTCCAATCGACCGCGCAAAGCAGGACGATGAATTACACAGTTGACAAAGCGGTTCTGCGCGGTACAGCGGACAGCGCCGTTTTCTGGGAGATCGATGCTGTGGAGATCGAATCCATCCGCACAGGAAAATCCTGCACATTGTATTTCGCGGATGGCGGACAGACGCAGGACGCTGTCATCGAAACGCTGTATGACTCCATTTCTTCTTTGAATCTGAAATGGACCAAGGAAACGCGCCTATATAACGGCGCCATGGCAGATTTTGATGTAAACGGGCATTGCAATTTTTACTTTATCAATACATATCCCTATGGCTTCCTGCTGATCGATGGCAGTGACATTTACTTCTATCAAAAGTCACAGCCGACGGAATGAAGCCAAATGAGAAAAATAGCCGAATAAACAACTTCCAAGCTCAAAAAGAGCTTGGGAGTTGTTGCTTGTTGAGATGTCTTATCAGGAAGGGCAACGGGCTGCTTGATGGATGCGGCTTTTGCCGATCAGGCAAATATGCTCCAATCAATACAGCTTTGCGCCGGCCGGGATGTGCGGGTCGACCATCAGAAGATGCAGCTTTTCTTCGCCCTCTTCTTCGTGGACGGCGGAGAGCAGCATGCCGCAGCTTTCGATCCCCATCATCGCCCGCGGGGGCAGGTTGGTGATCGCGATGCAGGTCTTGCCGATCAGCTCTTCCGGCTCATAAAACGCATGGATGCCGGAGAGAATGGTGCGATCGGTACCCGTGCCGTCGTCGAGCGTGAACTGCAAGAGTTTCTTCGACTTCGGAACCGCGACGCAGTCTTTTACCTTGACGGCGCGGAAATCGGATTTCGAGAAGGTATCAAAATCAACGAATTCCTCAAACAGCGGTTCAATCTTTACTTTCGAGAAATCGATCACTTCGGGCGCTGCTTCCTCGACGACCACCGTGTCCGCCTTCTTCGGCTGATCGAGCGGCTTCATGGTTGGGAACAGCAACACGTCGCGGATGGAGGCCGAGTCGGTGAGCAGCATCACCAAACGGTCGATGCCGTAGCCGATGCCGCCTGTGGGGGGCATGCCGATCTCGAGTGCGTTGAGAAAGTCCTCATCGGTGTGGTTCGCTTCTTCATCGCCGGCGTCCGCCAAGGCGTCCTGTTCGGCAAAGCGCGCACGCTGATCGATCGGATCGTTGAGCTCACTATAAGCGTTGCACATTTCGCGGCCATAGATAAAGAGCTCAAATCGCTCAACCTTCGACGGGTCGTCCGGCTTTTTCTTGGTCAGCGGGCTGATCTCAATCGGGTGATCCATCAGAAACGTCGGCTGAATGAGTTGCTCTTCACAATAAGTTTCGAAGAAGAGATTGATGATATCGCCGCGCTTGTGATGTTCTTCATAGGCAATATGATGTTCATCGGCGATCGCTTTGGCTTCTTCATCGGTTTTGATCGTCTCAAAATCGACGCCGGCGTATTGCTTGATCGCTTCGTTCATCGTCAGGCGTGCAAACGGCTTCGACAGATCAATCTGCGTTCCTTGATAGGTGATGATTTCGGTGCCGCACACTTCTTTCGCCAGATGGCGGAAGAGCGCCTCGGTCAGCTCCATCATGCCGTTGTAATCGGTATACGCCTGATACAGTTCCATCAGCGTGAATTCCGGATTGTGGCGGGTATCGACGCCTTCGTTGCGGAACACGCGGCCGATCTCATAGACCTTTTCAAGGCCGCCGACAATCAGGCGCTTGAGATACAGCTCCAGCGAAATGCGCAGCGAAACGTCCAGATCCAGCGCGTTATAATGGGTATCGAACGGCCGCGCCGCCGCGCCGCCCGGATTGGTGACGAGCATGGGGGTCTCGACTTCCATGAAGCCGCGCTCATCCAGAAAACGGCGGATCTCGCTGATGATCTTCGAGCGCGCAATAAAGGTTTTGCGCACTTCGGGATTGACGATCAAATCCACATACCGCTGGCGGTAACGCGCGTCTGTATCAGTCAGGCCATGGAATTTCTCAGGCAGAGGTTTGAGCGATTTTGTAAGCAGTGTGACCTCTTTGGCGTGAATGGTGATCTCACCGGTTTTGGTCAAAAATACATAGCCGGCAATGCCGACGATATCGCCGATATCCATCTTTTTGAAGGCGGCGTATGCGTCCTCGCCGATCGCGTCGCGTGCGACATAACATTGGATCGTACCATCGCGATCCTGAAGCTTGCAAAAAGAGGCTTTGCCCATCACGCGCTTGACCATCAGACGGCCGGCGATGGACACGTCCTGTCCGTCCAGCTCCTCAAACTGCTCGAGAATCTCGGCGGCATGGTGCGTTTGATCGAATTTCGTGATTTGAAACGGATCGTTGCCCGCTTCTTGCAGCGCAGACAGCTTGTCGCGGCGGATCTGCAGCAGCTCGCTGAGCTGCTGTTCCGAAGAAGCGTCTGCTTGCGCAGAGGATGGTTGCTTGCTCATAATCGGTTGTTCAACCTTTCTGTATTTCGAAGTTTGTTATTTGGAAATCTTGGTGATCTTGAGTTTCAACGTGCCGCTGGGGATCTCCACTTCCACGACGGTGCCCACTTTTTGTCCCATCAGGGCTTTGCCGACAGGCGATTCATCGGAGATCAACCCGTTGATCGGATCCGCTTCGGTCGATCCGGTGATCTTGTAGGTGACGGTTTCGCCGGTGTCCATGTTTTTCACTTTGACGGTCAGGCCAACATCGACGGCATCGCTTGAAAGCTGGCTTTCATCGACAACGCGCACATGTTTGAGAAGGTCTTCCAACTCTTTGATGCGGGCTTCGGTGATCGCCTGTTCGTTTTTCGCTTCATCATATTCGCTGTTTTCGGACAGGTCGCCGAAAGACAGCGCGATTTTGATTTTTTCGGCAATTTCAGTGCGTTTGGCTTTGAGTTCCTCCAGCTCCTGTTCCAGTTTCCGGAGGCCTTCGCTCGACAGGATCGTTTCTTTTGCCATATCGTGATCATCCTTTCGTTATTCCCGCCGTTCAAACAGCGGTCTACAGATAAAATTTAGTATACAAAAAAGAAAAGAGGATGTCAAGCATTTCCGAATGGGATTTGCACGATTTGGCAAACAAGACGCCGAAATGCGGGATTTTCGCGGCGGATGCGTTCGGAGAGTTGTGCCGCTTGCCGATTTGTGCTATACTGGTTGAAAACAAAAGGAGGAGTGCGGCGCGATGGAGGACATGAAAGGCGGCATTTACGGTAGTCATCTGCCGGCGATGCAGGCGGTGATGCAGCGGCTGCTCGAGCAAATCGGGGAGCTGCGCCGTCAGATTGCGCAGGGCACGGGGTTTGATCCGGTGGAACACTGCCTCTCGCGCATCAAAAGCGAGGACAGCATGCGGGAAAAATGTCGACGCAAAGGGCTGCCCGAGACAACCGATTCCGCTTTGCGGCACATTCATGATGCGATCGGCATTCGCATCGTGTGTGCATTTGTCGACGATGTGCGGGTGGTGCGTGATCATCTGGCGTCGCTTGACGGCGTCGAAGTGATCGAGGAGAAGGACTATATCCGCCACGCGAAACCGAACGGTTACCGCAGTTATCATGTAATTCTGCGGGTGGACGGGCAGTATTATGTCGAGGTGCAGATCCGCACCATTGCGATGGATACCTGGGCGGCGCTGGAACACCACTTGAAATATAAAAAGAACGTTGGCAGCCGTACCGATTTGCTGATCCGCGAGCTCAAGCGCTGTTCGGATGAACTGGCGTCTACCGACATGACGCTGCAGACAATCCGCGATATGATCCTAGAGGACTGGGAAGATTCGGAATAAAAGAAAAGCCATCCGGCATAAAACGCTATATGCAAATTCGCGCGTTTTTGACGCGCGAATTTGCTTTTGGCAGGCGTCCGTCAAAAGTGTCAAAAATTTTTCCGAAAAAGGTGCGAAAATCCGCGAAATGGCGCTTGACTGTTTTCGCGGTATATACTAAAATATAAATTGTGTAATTGTGTGCATGAGCAATTTCCGCGCGTTCGCGCGAATATGGACTGAGGAGAATCGTCGTGCAATTTTCAAGCCTGTTCTTTTTGTTTTTCTTCTTGCCGATTTGCTTGATCTGCTACTTTGCGGCAAAAAAAATACAGACAAAAAACGTCGTGCTGATCGCATTTTCACTGGTCTTTTATGCATGGGGATGCCCGTGGTGGACAATGATCCCGCTGCTGGGTAGCACGGTATTCAACTGGGCGATCGCCAAAGCAGCTGTGAAAAATCGAGGCGCTGTCGCCGGAAAGATCGCGATCGGCGTCGGTGTGGCGGTCAATGTGGCATTGCTGATGTCGTTCAAATATGTGGGGGTGTTTATCCCCGGCACAACGGATCCGTCCGCGTTTTTGCCGGTCGGCATGAGTTTTTACACATTCCAGTCGATCTCCTATCTGCTGGACTGCTATTGGGAAAAATCCAAGCCGCAAGAGGACTTTTCGAAGTTTTTGCTGTATATCACGGTTTTTCCGCAAATGTCTGCCGGCCCGATCGTGCGGTATGGCAGTGTTGAGAAAGCGCTGTCCGATCGCCGCACAACGGCAGTCGATCTATATGAAGGCGCGCTGCGGGCGATGGTCGGCCTTGCCAAAAAAGTCATCATCGCCGACTCGCTGCTGCCGATCGTCGATTCCTTCTTCGGCAAAGACGTGGCGGGCATGTCGGTGCTCGGTACATGGTACGTCGTGATCGTGTATTCGCTGTATGTCTATTTCGATTTCAGCGGCTATACCGATGTGGCGCTAGGGCTGGGACGCGTATTCGGGTTCCGGTTCGATGAAAACTTCCGGCATCCGTTCGCCTGCAAGACCATCTCGGAATTTTGGCAGCGCTGGCATATTTCGCTCGGCTCCTTCTTCCGTGACTATCTGCTGTATCTGCCAATCGGCGGCAAGGTGCATAAATATTTAAATCTGTTCCTCGTGTGGTTCTGCACGGGTATGTGGCACGGTGCCACCTTCAACTATATTTTGTGGGGCCTGTATTTCGGCGCGTTCATTCTGCTTGAACAGCAGATCGGCAAAAAACGACTGAAAAAATGGCCGGTCGTGCTGACGCATCTGTACAGCAAGGCCGTGATCATCATCGGCTTCGGTATTTTCTACTTCAAAGATTTCGGACAGCTCGGCCAATTTTTCCTCAATATCACCGGGCTGAGCCTGATTACCAACGGCGCGCCGATCGCCGATCCGGTGACCTGGTCTTCGCTGACCGGCAATCTGTTTCTGGTGGCGGCGGCAATCCTGTGCAGCCTGCCGATCCTGCCGGCTTTGAAAGAGCGGGTGCAAAACAGCAACAACACGCTGGTCTATACAGGCGGTCGAGTGATCGCGTCGGCTGCGTGCGTGGCAATGCTGGTGATTTGTTGCATCCTGCTTGCCAGCGCCAACAGTGCTCCCAATCTGTATTTTGCGTTCTGATCCCGCATGGGCCGGGAGAAAAAGAAAGGATAAAGCAGTATGGCTCAACGTGATACAACAACAGAATCTCGCGGCAGCAAAAAGCCGATGGATCCCAAAGTGCGCAAACGCCTTGAGCGCCAGACGATCGCCCTCACATTGATCGTGGTCGTGCCGTTTTTGTGCCTGCTGACGCTCTTTTTGCTGGTGTTCCCGCGTTCGACCGTGTCCCAGATTGAAAAGCGGGATCTTGCAACTTTTCCGGCGCTTTCGCTGGAATCGCTGCTGTCGGGCGAATTCACACGCGGCGTAACCGAATTTTATGATGATACGGTGCCCTTCCGCGACGCCTTCAAAAATATGGGAAACCAGTTCAAAGGCCTGTTTGGATTTGCGCCTTCGGAGGATGATATCAGATTCGTCGACAGCCCGGCGATCGTCAAGCCGAAAAACGATGCCACGGCGGACACGGCGACTACCACTGCCGCGACGACAGTGGAAGGGGCGGCCTCCCGCCAGAAATCGACGACCGCCGCTGCGACGACCACCACCGTCCCTGTGAATCCCTATACCAAAGAAGAAGCGGAGACCAACTGGTCGAACGGCCTGATCGTTGTCAAGCAGGACGGCCATTATCGGGCGATGGAATTGTTTGGCGGAGGAGGCGGAACGGCGTATGCCGACGCACTCAATGCGCTGCGTGCGTCGATCGGCGCCAACGTGCGCATCTATTCGATGCCGGCGCCGCTCGCAAGCGAATTCTATACGCCGCTCAATGCGCAGGACTATACGGTCAGTCAGTCCGACTGCTTTAACGGCGTGGCGGCCAAATTGAATGGCGGCATCACCGCGATCAACGTGTGCGGGGCACTGTCCGCCCATGCGAGCGAACCGATCTATTGCCGTACCGACCACCACTGGCAGCCGCTCGGCGCCTATTACGCCGCGGCGGAATTTGCGAAAGCGGCGGGGGTGCCGTTTGCCGACCTGAGCGCTTATACGCAGGGAGCAAACAGCGGCTTTGTGGGAACTATGTATGCCTTCACGGACGATTCTCGCATCTTGAACGATCCCGAGGATTTCGTGTACTATGTCCCGAAAGCGTCGTATACCGCCGACTATTATGATCTGAGCTTTTTGTATGAATACACCGACGACCTGTTTGCCGAAGTGGATACCGACAATTCCTACTTGATGTTCATGGGCGGCGACAGCCGCGTCGTGCAGGTGAATACCGGCGTCAAAAACGGGCGCACATTGCTGGTGATCAAAGACAGCTACGGCAACGCGGAGATCCCGTTCTATACCAGTTCGTTTGAAACGATCTATGTGGCGGACATGCGGTATTTCGAGTGCAATCTGGTCGATTTCATCAACAAACGGGAGGTCACCGACGTGCTGTTTACCATGTCGGCGTTCTCGCTGGTGGGCGATAACGCGGATCACCTGTCGGCGCTGCTGTCGCAGTCCGGTACCGTGCCCGCTGTGACGACCACGACGCTGCCGCCGACGACCGACGCCACCGAACCCACCAAAATCACCGAATAAAGAGAGGCTTTTCGGATATGACGGAACTGCAATATCCTTTTGATGCCGCCTATATTTTAAAAAAGAAAAAAGCGCTGAAAAAAGCGCTGCTGCAAGAGCCGGTCGCCCGCACCCCGAAAAAGATCGCCGTGCTCGGCGGATCGACGACGAGCGATCTTGTCAAAATGCTGGAGCTCTTTTTGCTGAATGCGGGCATCGAACCAACGTTTTATGAGTCGGAATATGCGCAGTATTTCCAGGATGCGTGCTTTCCTGGAGAGGACTTGAAAGCGTTCCAACCGGACATTGTCTGGATCCACACGACCAATCGCAATGTAGAAACCTATCCGGGCATCACTGATACACCGGCAGATGTGGATGCGAAATTCGAAGCGGAGATGATGCGGTTTCGCACCATGTGGACGAGCATCCAGACGCAGTTTTGCTGCCCCATTATCCAAAACAATTTTGAGATGCCGTTTTACCGTCTGCTCGGCAACCGCGATGCTTATGATATTCATGGCAAGACGCATTTTCTCCGGCGGCTGAATCAAGCGTTTGCGCAGGCGGCGAACGAGATGGACACGCTGTATCTGAATGATCTTTGCTATCTGGCGGGCGACTATGGCCTCAGCCGCTGGACCGATCCGGAATTCTGGACGATGTACAAATATGCGATGAGCTATGAAGCCATCCCGACGGTGGCGTTCAGCGTGGCCGGCATCATCAAATCGCTGTTCGGAAAAAACAAGAAGGCGCTGGCGCTCGACTTGGACAACACCCTGTGGGGCGGTGTCGTGGGAGACGACGGCGTCGAAGGAATCGAGATCGGACAGGAAACCGGCGTCGCGCAGGCCTATTATGAGTTTCAGCGGTATGTCAAGGAACTCGGCTCGCTCGGGATCCTGTTGACCGTCTGTTCAAAAAACGACTATGAAAACGCGATCGCGGGACTGTCGCATCCCGAAGGGGCGCTGCGGCCGGACGATTTTGTGCTGATCAAAGCCAATTGGGATCCGAAAGATCGCAACATTGCCGAAACGGCGGCGCAGCTCAATATTTTCCCCGACGCATTTGTCTTTGCAGACGATAATCCGGCGGAGCGCGCGATCGTGCAGGCGCAGCTTCCGGGGATCGCCGTGCCGGCGATGGACGGCGTGGAAAACTATATCCGCGTGATCGACCGCAATGCCTATTTTGAAGTGACGTCGTTTGGAGAAGACGATCTCAAGCGGGGCGAAATGTATAAAAGCAACGCCCGCCGCTCTGCCGCACAAGCGACCTTTGCCGACTACGGTGCCTATCTGGAAAGCCTGGAAATGCGGGCGGTGATCGACGATTTCCCGTCGGTATATCTGGCGCGCATCACGCAGCTCACCAATAAGAGCAATCAATTCAATTTGACCACCAAGCGGTATACCCTCGCCGAAATGGAGCAGACCGCCGCCGACGATCGATATATCCGCCTTTATGGAAAATTGGTCGATAAATTCGGCGACAACGGCGTCGTGTCGGTGGTGATCGGTCAAAAGAACGGCGACGTGCTGGATGTGATCTTGTGGCTGATGAGTTGCCGTGTGCTCAAACGGGATATGGAGCAGGCGATGCTCGATCGTCTGGTGGAACGCTGCCGCGACGCCGACATCCGAACGATCCGCGGCTATTATTATCCCACCGCCAAAAACGGCATGGTGCGGGAATTGTACCGCACATTCGGGTTTGAAAAGATCCGCGAGGATGACGAAGGCAACACGGTTTGGGAACTGCCGGTGGCCGGATATGTCCCGCAAAACCGGGTCATCGACGTATACGATAACGATACGTTTCCATCATAAAAAACGGAGGAGGAGAGCAATATGGCAAGTGCTGCGATCTATGCCAGACTGGAAAAAGTGTTTGAGGATGTGTTTGATGAGAAAATTCATCTGACACCGACCACCACCGCTGACGATGTGGAGGATTGGGACAGCCTCGAGCATATCACCTTGATTGCCGCTGTGGAGCGGGAGTTTGGCATGAAATTCAAAATGGGCGAGATCTCGACGATGAAGAACGTCGGGGAAATGGCGGACATTGTGGAAGAACGCGCCACGCGCTAATCGTCCGAATACCGATTGATAAAAAGCCTCGAAACGACACGGAAACGTGGCGCTTCGAGGCTTTTTGGCTATGATGTTATGAGGGAAGCAAGAGCGGTTTATTCGTCATATCGCTTGACGGCACGCATGGGAGGCCGTTGCCGCCGACGCCTTTTTCGACGCTGCTGCCGGCGAATGGCGGCCAATAGGAACAGCAACACAATGCCGAGCAGAACGATGCCGAGCAGGATAAGCAGCACGACGCCGAGGCCTTTCAAAAAGCTGATCACACCGCTTTCTTCTTCCGGTTGTGCTGCGGCCGCGGCCGCTACGGTCGTTTCGGTTGTTCCGGCCGTGGTCAGCGCCTGTTCCCGCCGAAAAGAATCGGCGAGCGCCGCCATGGCATACAGACAATTTTTTACGCCGCTGTCGTATTGCTTCGCGGCGAACGATGGCTCCATGTTGGTGTTCACCAGCGATTGCAGCACCGGATTTGTAAAGTAGGACTTCGCGCCGTCGCCGGCCAGCATATAGTAGTCGTCGCCGCCGATATCCAGCAGCAGCACAACGCCTCGGCCGCTGCTGCCGCCGATCTTCCAATCGGCGATCAAAGCGGCAGTATATTCATACAGCGAACGGTCAACGGTCGGCATGGTGACCACGGTGAATTGTAGGCCGCATTGCGCTTCCATACGCGCGCATTCCGAACGCAGCATCGCTTCGGTCTCTGCGCTGATCACATTGGCACCGTCATAGACGTAATCGCCGTTTCCCGGCGCCGTGATCGTCGCAGCGAGAGTCGGGATCGACAGAAGCATAAAGAGCGAGATACTCAAAAGCAGAGTCAACAGGCGGCGCATACAATCCATCGTTCCTTTCAAAAAGGGAATACCGATCCGTATAGAAGACATAAACATAAATAATGATACTCTGTTTTTGGAATCTGTCAAGTGGGAGAATGTCTGACAAACAAAAAAATAAAACAATTTTTGCAAGAAATGCAAAAAGAACTTGCAAAATGGGCTGTTATACGGTACAATAGAACCCGCACGCTTTGTGTGATCTGCAAGAACAAGGGGACATTTGTGTATGAACGAGCTTAAAACT
>JAFTBJ010000039.1 GCA_017455295.1 Clostridia bacterium | reverse complement strand
TTTGCAAAAAAAACGCAAAAGAAAAAGCCGAACCCCCGTTTTTATCCGGAGATTTCGGCTTTGCTTTGACGGTTATGAGCGTTCCAGTTTGCTGGTCATCTCGTGTCCGCAGGGATAGGGCTTCGGCAATGCGAGCGCATACATATCTGCCGCGCGGCATTCGAGCGTGAAGAATCGTTTGGCGCGATCGTCCAGCGCATCCAGCTGCGATGCGCGTGTGACGATGGGGAGTTTGGCGTCGCTGTCTTTGGCGCGACGCAGGATCTCGAGTCCTTTTTCGTTTGCCGCCAGTACGCGGATATAAGGCGGCATGCCCTCCGACGCAGCGGCGGTCACGCCGAGGAACGCGTTCCACACCAGCCGCCGCACCCGCGTCATGGGATACCGTTTGGTCTTGATGAGCGCATACAGTTCTTCGAGGCTCCCCGCTTCGGCAATGGCTTTATGCAGGCGGTTTTCGATGCCTTCGCTGAGTCCCGGCAGTGTGCTGAGCTGTTCCTTCGGTCGCCGCCGCAGCACGGCGAGCACCGCCCGCTCGATGAGCGCTTCATCGGCAGGACACACGCCATCCTGCACAGCGGTACTCAACAGGTTGCACACAGCATGCGGCAGATACGACGCGGTGTTGACCAACCGGCCGGATCGCACCATATCGCGGATCAGCGAAGCCGACGCCATCCCACCGACAGGAGCCATGTCGTCATGTCCGGCGCCCATGCGCTTGACGGTGTAAGGTGTCATCGAACTTCCGGTCTTTTTGATGGCGCGCAGATATTCGATTGCGAGGGTGTTGTTGGGAAAATCGAGCAGCGCTGCCATCGCCTCGCCGGCGATCTCCAAAACCGCTTTCTGCCGTGCTTCGGCATAGCTGATGCCCATGTCGAGCAGGCCGCGCATCCGGGCATTGACTCGCTCGTTTTCAAGCAGTGCCGCCAGCTTTTGCAGCGGCTCAATGCTGCCGCATTCGCTGCCGAAGCTGAGCATATCAACGCAGGACAGTGCATCAAGAATCTGCACGCCGCCAAGAGCAAAATGCTCGGCGGAAGAGAGCGTCCACGGCAGCGGCAATTCGATCACCAGATCGACGCCGCCCATCAAAGCCGCCTTCGCGCGCAGAAACGGATCGGCCAGCGCCGGTTCGCCCCGCTCGGTGAAATAGCCACTCATTACAGCAACCACATGGGTCGCCTCTCCCTCCCGCTCAGCGCGGGTATGCTCGATGTGATAGGCATGTCCGTTGTGGAAAGGATTGTATTCTGCCACGATCCCGGCTATTTTCATCATAGTCCTCCCCTTTCGTTGAAAAGAAACTCTTGAAAAACGAGACAAGTCATAGTATAATAAATCCATTATAGTGTATGCGGTTCAAAAAAGCAAGTCACGCATCAGAAAGGACGAAAAAATTATGAAAATTCTCGTGATCAACGCCGGCAGCTCCTCGCTGAAATATCAGCTCATCAACATGGAAGACGAGCTGTGCATCGCCAAAGGCATCTGCGAGCGCATCGGCATCGACGGCAAGTTCGAGCACAAGACGGCAAGCGGCTATGAAACCAAATACGACATCGAAATGAAGGATCATGTCGCCGCGTTTGCCGAAGTCAAAAAGGCGCTCACCGAAGGCGAAGGCAAGGTGCTTGACGACCTGTCCGAAGTGTCCGCGATCGGCCACCGCATCGTTCAAGGCGGCGCGATCTTCGATCACTCGGTGCTCGTCACCCCGAAAGTCATCGAAGACATCGAAGGCCTCGCTCCGCTCGCTCCGCTGCACAACCACGCGCACGCGCAGGCGATCACTGCCGCCCGCGAAGCGTTTGGCACCGAGATCCCGCAGGTCGTTGTGTTTGACACCGCGTTCCATCAGACGATGCCCCCGAAAGCGTATATGTTCGGCATCCCGTATGAATACTACGAGAAATACGCCGTGCGCCGCTACGGCTTCCACGGTACCTCCCATCGTTATGTCTCGGCGCGTGCCGCCGAACTGCTCGGCAAGCCGGGCGGTGAAGGCACCCGCATCATCACCTGCCACCTCGGCAACGGCTCCTCGCTCGCCGCGATCAAAGACGGCAAGGTCATCGACACCACGATGGGTCTGACCCCGCTCGACGGCTTCCTGATGGGCACCCGCTGCGGCGCGGTCGATCCCTCCGCCATCACCTTTGTGATGCAGCAGGAAGGCTTCACTCCCTCCGAGATGGATATCGTGATGAACAAGAAATCCGGCCTGCTCGGCATTTCCGGCCTCTCGAGCGACGACCGCGACATCACCAAAGCGGTCGAAGAAGGCCATCCGCGCGCCAAGCTTGCGTGGGATATGCGCAGCTACCAGATCATCAAGCTGGTCGGCGGCTACATCTCCGCACTGGGCGGCCTTGACGCGATCGTGTTCACGGCCGGCGTCGGCGAGAACCAGCCGATCATCCGCCGCGACATTCTGGAGTCGCTCTCCTATCTCGGCATGACCATCAACGACGAAGCGATCCTGTCCCGCCGCACCGAAATTGAGATCAGCGGCAAGGACTCCAAGATCAAGGCGTACGTCATCCCGACTAACGAAGAACTGGTCATCGCCCGCGACACGAAAGAGATTGTGGAAGCGCTGTAAGGATTATTCGGACACGCGGTATGCGGTTCGCCCCGCATACCGCGTTTTTCATGAATTCAATCATAAGGATCAAGAACATTTATGAATCAACCGCGAGAAAACAAAATGGGCGTGATGCCCGTCAGAAAGCTGCTGATCACCATGTCGTTGCCGATGATCGCGTCGATGCTGGTGCAGGCGCTTTATAACATCGTCGACAGCGTCTTTGTCGCGCAAGTCAGTGAAAACGCGTTGACCGCCGTCACGCTGGCCTTCCCCATTCAAAACCTGATGATCGCGATCGGCAGCGGCACCGCTGTCGGTGTGAATGCTCTGCTCTCGAAATCGCTCGGCGAACGGGATCAAACAAACGCCGACCGGGCGGCCAACGCCGGGTTGCTGCTCACGCTTCCCGGCTTTCTCCTGATGCTGGTATTCGGGCTCTTTTTTGCAACGCCATTCATCGCCGGGCAGATCGACCCCGTCGCAGTGACCGATCCCACCGACATTGCCGCCATTACAACGGGCGGCACGGCGTATCTGCAAGTGTGCTGCTGTTTCTCGTTCGGCCTCTTTTTCCAAATTATGTGCGAGCGGCTGCTACAGTCGACCGGGCGCACCACGCTGTCGATGATCTCCCAGATTAGCGGCGCGGTCATCAACATGATCCTCGATCCCATTTTGATCTTCGGCCTTCTCGGCTTGCCGTCGCTCGGCGTGGCGGGCGCCGCCATCGCCACCGTGATCGGCCAATGCTGCGCCGCCACGATCGGCCTTGTTTTGAATCTGCGGCACAATCGCGACATTCACCTGTCGTTCAAAGCGGTGTTTCGGCCGCACGCGGCGACGATCGGGCGGATTTATGCGGTGGGCGCACCGTCCATTTTGATGATGTCCATCGGGTCGGTGATGACCTACATGATGAACCGCATTCTGGCGGCGTTTGCTTCGGCACAGGCGGTATTCGGGGTATATTTCAAGCTGCAGAGCTTCTTCTTTATGCCACTCTTTGGCCTGAACAACGGCCTAATTCCCATCATTGCGTTCAACTACGGCGCCAAAAACAAAGCGCGTGTCAAAGACTCCATGCGCTTTGCGATGATCCTGGCAGTCTCCATCATGGTGGTCGGCACCATCATTTTCCATGTCGTCCCCACCCTGCTGCTGTCCTTCTTCAACGCCTCGCCCGAGATGGTGCGCATCGGCGTCCCAGCACTGCGCATCATCAGTTTGAGCTTCCCCATCGCGGCGGTCTGCATCGTACTGGGCTCGACCTTCCAGGCGTTTTCAAAAGGCGTTTATTCGCTGATTGTTTCTATCATGCGGCAGCTTGTTGTGTTGATCCCGGCCGCGTGGCTGCTCTCGCTGAGCGGCGAAGTGACCAACATCTGGTGGGCGTTCCTGTTTGCAGAAATCATGAGCCTCACCGTCACGCTGCTGTGCTACCGCCGCTTGCACCGCAAAATCATTTCGACGCTGTGATTCGTAATAAATACTGAAAAAGGAATAATAAAGAATACAAAGCGAAAATCCCGTCGACATTCATCGACGGGATTTTTGATTGGTCTATGGAGTTACGTAAAAAAGATTTGGACGTTTGACAGATGGATTCGGACCATTGAAGATATCAAAAGATATATCGCTGTGCAATATGATATACACTCCGCTTCGTTTCGCGCATGATAGGATATCCGTTCCCCTTCATACGCGAAGCGTATATCATATGCGAAGCATATATCATCCGTGACCACAGGGAACGGATATCATTGCAAAAGGCACTTGCTTTCGCAAGTGC
>JAFTBJ010000005.1 GCA_017455295.1 Clostridia bacterium | reverse complement strand
TGCATTACATATTATGCTTGACTTTTTCATGCTGCATGCTTATAATGAACTTGAGTGGCGACACCGGCGATGCGACTTGCCGCAAGTGGCCATATTCTGCCATCTCGCAACAATTCACTTGATATGCCGTCTTCTTTTTTGTATAATGCTTATAGGGTGTTCTCATTCTTCGTGTTTTTTTATTTTACCAGGAAAGGATGTTGTCCCATGACCAAACGCCTGCTGAAAGCGCTGGCTACCGTATGCGCTGTCGTGCTGCTGATCGGCGCGCTGCCGGCTTCGGCATTGACCACCATCAACGACGCATCACTTACGAGCTCCGGCGTTGTAATCGGTCTGCACGGATACTATTACACCGATACGGCCGAAACGCTTTTGAGCTACATCAACGAGATTCGCTATGAAGCATGCCAAATCGGCGCGCCCGATCCTCGCAATCCCGAACGCTCACTCACCCTGTCGGATTACCGCCCGGTCAAATGGTCGCGCGATCTGGAGGCGATCGCCCGCATCCGGGCGGCGGAAACCTGCGTCTTTGAGTCTCATACGCGTCCAGATGAGACGCCCTTCTATTCTATCAACCTCAACGGCATGTGTGCCGAAAGTGAACTGCTGGCGCTTTGCCTGACGCAATATACCGGCAGTACCTCGCTTTTGGCGGCCTTTGCTATATGGTACAGCGAACAGGAAGCCTGGCTCAAGCGCAACGCCACACAGGAAAACGGGCATTACGCCGAGATGATCAATCCGGCCAACACCTATTTCGGCATGGGCTCCTTTTGGGCGCTGAACGGCAACTGGATCGCGATCGCCGGTGAATTCAGCAAAACAAGCGCGGCGTGCAATCAAACCAAAGACAGCTTCGAAGGGGAATGCCTGCGCGGGATCGGAATCTCACCGAAGTATATCACCAAATTTGATTTTCCCGATCGCACGATCTATTATGGGCAATCCTCCGGTATACGCGTAAACGTTACGATCCGCATCCCTGCCGACTATTCCTATTTCGGCCAGCGGGAAATCACCGGACAAATCATAAGTGGATTGATTATGAGCACGCAATATGGATATGAAGACGTCGTTTCTCTGCGCAGCGGGCGCATCTACGGCGAACATATCGGCGACACCGTCGTCAATGCCGCGGTACAAGGCACCAGCCGCGGTACAACCTGTTATGTGAAGGTGCGTTATCCCGACGTACCGGACAGCGCGTGGTTCTTTGAAGCGACCAAATATGTCTCCAACAAAGGCTATGTCACCGGCTATGCGTCCGGTAAATTTGGCGCGGGCGACAACCTGCAGCGGCAGGATTTCGTGTCGATCCTCGCCCGCATCGCGGGAGCGGATCTGACTCCCTACCAAAATGAAACCGGCGGACTCAAGGATGTAAAAGCGGGCAGCTACTACGCTCCCGCCGTCGCCTGGGCGGTGGAAAACGGCATTGTTGCCGGCTATCAAAACGGCAAGTTCGGCGTCGGGGACCCGATCACCCGCGAGCAGGTGTGCACCATCCTGTGGCGGTTTATGGGTTCGCCTGCCGCCAATGAAGACGTGCTCGCCCGTTTCCCCGATCAAGACCGCATCAGCGATTTTGCCAAAACCGCCGTTGCCTGGGCGGTTGAAAACGGCGTGATCAGCGGGATGCAGAATGGTACCGTATCGCCGGTGACCGGCGCCTCCCGCGCCCAAATTGCTGTGATCGTCATGAATATGGACAAAAAAGGCATGTTTGATATTCAAACAGCCGAACCGGTATAATCCATCGTCATCCATTCAAAAAGGAGGCTGTTCACTATGACCAAACGCTTGCTGCACATGCTGGCCGCTGTTTGCGCGGTCGCCCTGCTGATCGGCGCGCTGCCGACCACGACGCTGACCGCTTCGGCCGACGTTTTCGAAGATTTCACTTACTCGATTCAAGACGGCGCCGCCGTGATTACCGGATATACGGGATCCGAAACCTCTCTCACCATCCCCGGCACGATCGCCGACTACCCGGTCAAGATCGGCAAGGAAGCCTTCGAGGACAACGAGACCTTGCAAGCGGTCATCATCGAAGACGGTGTGACCGCGATCGGCGTCCGCGCGTTTTATCGCTGCCGTATGCTGGCGTCGATTGTCCTTCCCGACAGCGTGACGGAGATTGGCGGATCGGCGTTTACCGACACCGCCTATTATGACGACGATACCCGTTTGGAAGAAGGCGTGCTGTACATCGGGCGTCACCTGATCCGGGCAAAAGAGTATTGGTCGGTACCCGATGACTACACCGTAAAAGAGGGTACCCTCACCATCGCCGACGAGGCCTTCTATTCCTGCAACGGTTTGCGAACCATCATCGTCCCTGCGGGTGTGACGCACATTGGAAACAACGCCTTTGCGTATTGCACCAGCCTGCAATCCGTCGAGATCGGCAAAGATGTGGTGCGCCTCGGCGACTATGTGTTTGCCTATGACGGCGGACTCAAGGCCGTCGCCATTCCGGTCGGCGTCACGCGCTTTGGACATTATATGTTTTATAACTGCCAGAACCTTCGCGACGTGTTTTACGGCGGAACGGCAAGCGAGTGGGCGCAGATCTCCATCAGCGAATATGGCAACGATATGCTACAGCAAGCCACCATCCATTACACGGAGCATAACATTGTGACCTACGATACAGGAGAGGCACGTTTGATTTTGCAGATGCTGACCGGCGGCGCCGAGATCGCCGACGAACAGCAAGCGGCGCTGGATCTAAACCATAACGGCGTTCTTGACGCCGGAGATGTGCGGATCATATTAATGACGATCGTCTAGGTAAATGCCCTGCCTACAAAAAGCGGTTCCACACACCGGATATGATGTGTGGAACCGCTTTTTTAACGAAGGTTACCGGAAAATGTGCGATAATCCTACGGCACGCCTCCCTTTGTTATTCTAAGCGGAGCGCGCAGCACGGAGTAGGGCCGCGCCTTGATCCTACCGCGAGTGTTGCCGAAAATTTGTGGCGGCGCTTTTTCATGGCTTCTCCTCGAGGAAGATTCCCCTAACAGGGGAAATGTCCGCGAAGCGGACAAAAGGGTGGCCGTTTCCGACGAGGAAAAGCTGTCGAGGCGGTAAGGCCGAGACGGATGAGGTGTTCGCCGCCAGATTGCGATAATGATTGGTTCCACCTCATCCGGGTTCGCTTACGCTCACCCACCTTCTCCATTTGCAACATCGGCTCTGCCTTCCCTCGCTCATCGCTTGGTTGCCAATCGCCGTGTTGCGGCTTGAGCCTCTCGCGCTCGCTGCTCGGTTCCTCAAGGAGAAGGCAATCACACGCCGCAAAATCGCGCGTGATCCCACGGCGATGCCGTGCCCCGCCCTACGGCACGCCACAGGTTTGTGCGGATTTCGCGTCAAGAGGGAAAACCGCCGCCCTTTGTTATTCTGAGCGAAGCGCGCAGCACGGAGTCGAAGAATCCTCTATGATTTCCCGCCACAGGAGATCCTACGTCTGCACGTCCTGCCGGACGCTCTGCGAAGTCATGGCAGCGAAGTCGCGCGACAAGGGCGCACTCACATAAAGATCTTTATGTGAGTGCGCCCCTTTATTTCTCATTTTCCATCAACGATTCCCCTGACCGTAAATACAAAAGTCACACGGCTGCTTCTTGCAACGAAACAGCCGTGTGGTTTATTTTTTTGTTTTGCGACCCTTAACCCGCGCCCTTCGGTGTTACATATCCTCGCTGGAAGCGCCGGAAAGGGTGCCATTTGCCGCCGCTTTGAGATACGCGTTGATAAAGCCATCGATTTCGCCGTCCATCACCGCGCTGATATTGCCGCTTTCAAAGCCGGTGCGATGGTCTTTGGCAAGCGTATACGGCATGAAGACATACGAGCGGATCTGGCTGCCCCAGGCGATCTGCGCCTGGCCGCCTTTGATGTCTTCAATTTTTTCGAGATGCTCGCGCTCCTTGATTTCCACAAGTTTGGAACGCAGCATCTTCATCGCCGTGTCGCGGTTTTGGAATTGGCTGCGTTCGGTCTGGCAGGCGACGACGATGCCGGTCGGGATGTGGGTCAAGCGCACCGCCGACGAGGTTTTGTTGATGTGCTGGCCGCCGGCGCCGGAGGAACGGAACACGTCCATTTTGATGTCTTCCGGGCGGATCTCCACCTCGACGCTGTCGTCGATCTCGGGGATCACTTCCACCGCCGAGAACGAGGTGTGCCGCCGACCGGATGCGTCAAAGGGGGAGATGCGCACCAAACGATGTACCCCCGCTTCGCCTTTGAGATAGCCATAGGCGTTTTCGCCTTTAACAAGGATGGAGGCGCTTTTGATGCCCGCTTCGTCTCCGTCGAGGTAATCGAGAATCTGGTATTGGAACCCGTGGTTTTCTGCCCAGCGAGTATACATGCGATAGAGCATCTCCGCCCAGTCCTGCGCTTCGGTGCCGCCGGCTCCCGCGTGAAACGTGACGATCGCGTTGCTGTCATCATATTCACCGGTGAACAGGGTGGCAAGCCGCTGTTTTTCGAGCTCGGTTTGCACCGCTTCTATCGCTTCTTCGCATTCGGGTAACAGAGACAGTTCTTCCTCTTCGTCGCCCATTTCAATCAATGTCAGGGCGTCGTGATAGTCCGCCACCAACTTTTCATAGGCTTCGATCTTGCTGCGCAGGTTTGCGGCACGCTGGGTCGTTTGCTGCGCTTTTTCCATGTTATCCCAAAAGCCGTCTGCCGCAGCGCGCTGCTCCAGCTCGGCCAACTCCCGTTTCATGGCGGCAAGCCCCACCGCATTCGCAAGATCGGCCAAATCCGGCTCGAGTGCGGTCAATTTCAGTTTCAGTTCTTCAAATTGGAGCATAAGCGGCCCTCTCCCTTT
>JAFTBJ010000038.1 GCA_017455295.1 Clostridia bacterium | reverse complement strand
TTTGAAACCTTACGGCTTCTTATGGGCATTGGTATAAAAGAATATAAGAATAACCGCCCGCTGCAGATTTTCTGCAGCGGGCGGTTTTGTGTGCAGTACCTATTTGGAGAGCATTTGCTTAGTTTAGGAAAGCCCTTTTTCAATTGCATTTGCTAATGCGCGGAGCCTATTAACACAATGTATCTCTCCTTGGATCTCATATGTTGTGTTTTCTGTTGAAGATGCTTTTTTGACTTGAGTTAGAATACCAATTTCATCTTTTGATAGCGTTTCAAAAGCATTGATCAATTCTTCAAGAGATGGAGAAAGATCGATTCCGCGCAAAAGAAAATATAAATCGCGCGCAGAAAGGCTTTCCATAGCATCTTGTTCTTGTTTGAAAGTAGAGATGACTAAGGTTAGTATATCTTGTTCTCGCTTTTTTGTAGAAATTAATTCATTCAACTGTGCAAGACCATTTGGAACTTTAAATAATGTTGATATTTCGGACAAAGAAAGTCCCAGAATCTGCGAATTTTTTGCTATATCAATTAATTCGGCATCAGTTATCAGTGCAAATCCTTTTTTTCTTGCGTGATTTTTGATGGTGTCGCCACTAAATCCAGGGCCAATGATTGCTACATACTCAGCATTATTTTTTTCTTTATGGGTTTCTATTGCAACGTCACTTATATCAGTATGAGTTACAGTTCCACTTGATTTAGATTTTCCATCCACAATAGCCGTTATTGTTTTTCCATCAGTATCTTTCCAGCGGACAATGACATCTGTATTTCCGGCCCCACCAACTCTTTTTGAATCAAAACCCATATATAAAAATATGGCCGCAATGGATTCTTCAAAAGCAACTCCGGATGCTTTTGATTCAGCTAAAGGATCTCTTGCTGAAATGCTCAATTTTTCAAACAAAAGATCGGCGGAAGGTTTAGACACAATCACTGTTGTATCGCTATCTGCCGTTAAAGAAGCATCTTCGCTTTTCTCAGGAGGTTTCATCAAAGGTAATTCTTGTAAAAATTTTAGGCCTAATGGTGTTGCCTTTACATGTAAGTATTGTGTTTCCTCCAACAAACCTGCTTCAAGTAAAAAGCCCATTATCCATCTTGATTTTTCAACATTAAGTCCGTATTTTTTGGCTTCAGCATAAATATCATTTCTTGTGACAACAGTTTGTGCTGATTCAATCATCTCTCCAACAAAGCGCTTGTTTGAATGAAGAATTCGTATAAAGTCAAGATCATTTCCGCTATTACACCAAGCTTTTGCAGCTGGTGTTGACACATATATATTTCTACCGACTTCCTCTAGCAAACCATCAGCTCTTAAAAACGGCATCATCGATTCAACACTACTAGGCTTTAAAGTGAACTCATCTTCTATAAATTTAAACAAATCTGCGCGAGAAACTCTTTCAAGAGAGAATTGAACAATCGTTCTTAAATTTTCAATTCTATTTGGACTAGGAACCCAAATATTATAAGTGTTTCTTTTATTATGCAATAAGGGATTTTCTTTTAACTTTAAAAGCAAATCATTAATTTCTGCAGGGGCAGGTTCAATAGTACTCTCATCATCACCATTTGCCTGTGCATCCATCACATCTGGAGTGATCAATTCCCACTTTTCAAAAAAGGTTTTTCCTTTTTCGGTTAATCCCCATTTTCTATTACCGACACTTTCAATGAATTCGAGAACTTCTAGCCAGTCCATTCTTCGCCGCGTATTACTTAAATTAGCCCAATCTAAGCAATAATCGCGGCATAGCTCTTTATCAACATCTTCAACTGTTTTAGGCGAAGAAACAAGATAGCTTAACACCTCACCAAAAAGACGGTATTTATCATGTAATAAAGTGGCCAATACGCCTTTAGAGGGCATTTTAAAAAACTCATGTCCAATATCACTTAAGCTTAAAAACCCAGAACGGTTACTTACCAACCCGACTCCTTTTAAAAAAGGGGCGTATGTGTGCCATGGATATGTATTTGTTGTGGTTAAAGTAGGCGTAGAGTTTTGGTCAACAATAGAGTTTGATCCAATTTGTTGGATTAATTCTACTACTATATTATACCATTCTTGCTTTTTTCCTCTTAGTTCAGGAATTGACCAGCCTTTTCGTTTCCATTCAGCTTTTTGCCTATTCATATTTGTAATCAGCATAGTCAGAATCCTCCTTTCCTGTGCTAACTATCGTTGTTATTCCACCGGTGCGGTCGCGGAGGATACGCTGAGAGTGCGCAGCGTCACGTTCTGGTAGGCCGTGCCGGAGGCATAGAACTTGATACCGGAGATCATCACGTTGCCGTTTGCGTCGATCGCCGAAGCGGGAATGCCGAGGCTGGTGATGGAAACGGAACCGGTACAGGTCTGATTGGAGGCGATATCGCCGGAAGAGAGTCTCAAGCCGAGCCCTTGGTTGATCCCCGCATACTGCCCCTCTTTATAAGAATCGGCGGATGCACCGCCAAAGAACAGCAAGATGCTGGTTTGGACGTTTGCGGTGGTGAAATCAAAGTTCAGCTTGGTGTCCGCACGATAGGGGACGAGCACCGGATGGTTCAAGGCGCGAATGGCGGCCGGCCAGGCACCGTTCGTGTTGCAGAACTGCAGTGCCGAGCCGGAGGTCTTGATCTGCATCACGGACTTATTGTTGTTGTCTACATCCCAATCGGCGGGATCGTGCGTGATGAGGGAGAGCTCGCCGCCCGCGGGAACCGCGACATAATCGAGCGTGCTCTTCAGTTTTGCCGCATTCGCGTTCTGATAAAAATGATTTTTCAGGTAGGTCGCAATCAGCGTGGTGTAGACCTGATTGCCCACGTCCGCCAGATGGATGCCGTCGGACACCAAAAACGTAGAGGTGGCATATTGATCGCAGGCGGGGCGGATATCGACGAGGTCATAGCCCCCTTCCATTGCAAGCTGCCGCACCTTGGCGTTATATTGATCGAGCCATTGGAGCGGGGAGCCGACGTCGGCATAATCCGACTTGGTTTGCCCTTGCGTGGACCAGAATTTGTTTTCGTCGAGATAGCTGACGGTCAACAGGATCGGGGTCGCGTTCAGCGCTTTGACCCGCTCGCAAAGCGTTTTCATGTTTTGTTTGAACGCGGTCGGGGATACGCGCGGGTTGTTTTTGCCTTCCATGATCAGGTCGTTCATGCCGAAGCTGAGCGTCACAAAATCGGGGTTGCGATTGGCGACATATTTGTCAAAGCGGTCGAGTCCCTGCTTTGATGTGATGCCGCCTTTCGCACCGTTGAATACATACATGTTGCAGGCTTCGGCAACGGCAGTCGGCCAGTCGCCGAATGCCGTCAGGCTGTCGCCAAACGTGACGAGCGTCGCGCCATCGAGCGCCTTCACACTGGTTGTGCCGCCACCGCTGACGATCGTGTTCAGCAGCAAGCGCACATCGGAGGTGTTGACTTTGCTGTCGCCGTTGATATCCGCCGCTTTTGTCTGGGCGTCTGTCAGCGGTTTTGCGCCGGTGATGCTGTTGAGGATCACGCGGGCGTCGGTGGTGGAGGATTTGCCGTCGCCGGTGACGTCGCCGATGACAATGCTGCTGCATGTCTCTTCAAAGCCGAACGTGTTCCAGGTCACCGCGTCGCCCACCGCACCATAGACGGAGAGGATGACCTTCGTGATGGTGATCGGCCCCACTTTGTCAATGGCGTCCGAGAAGTTGATGTAGGTATCGAGCGGCTCTGTGATGTCGTTTACGCTGCCGTTCACCAGCGCGGACAGTTGGATGCTTTCCTCACTGCCGTTTACGGTGTAGTAGATGCGGCCGTTCGCCGCGCCGTTTTCGGGCGTCATCGACAAATGCAGATACGGCGTCTCGGTCAGGTTGACTGTTTTATTCTCCGTGATCTGGATGGACGGCCACGCGACCTCGCTTGCCGCGTCGCGGGCGATGCGGAATACGCCGCCACTGCCAATTGCATAATCCACCACGCTGCTGCCGAGCTGCTGGAGCTGTGATGTTGATTCGGGTAAGAGGCTTGCGGGATTGAGATGGGAAACGCTGAATTCATGGATATCAATACTCTTGCCCGCTTCGCCGACCGCGTAGAACTTTGCGCCGGACATCAGCACCGTATCACCGGCGGCGAGCGCGTCGTCCGGCAGGAAATCGGCGAGCTTCAACGTGCATTTGATCCGTTGTCCCGCCTGGATATCGCCGGCGCCGGAAACATTCAGCGACGGGATCGCCTGCTTGAAATAGGACACCATATTGACAAAGTATTTGTCATAATGCGTCGTCGGCGTGGAGCCGTTGAAATAAAGATACAGATTGGTCGAGCAGTTGAGCGTGATATCCACGTTGAGTACGCTGTTTTCCACCGGCACGGCGATCGTTTTGTCAATGGTCGGGGAGTAGTGCGCCTCCGGCCACGCGCCGTTGGTATTGGCGATCTTCAGCACACCGCTGTCGTTTCGGATGGTCAGCGTGCCCTGCTTTAAGATGAACCAATCGTTCGGATCGAACGACAGGATGCTCTTGGTCCAGTAACCGGGTTCCACCTCGGGAGCCTGCGGGTAGGTCACCCGCGGCGCCGTCGGATCGGTGCGAAAGTTCGCAAGCAGCACCTTTTCGACTTCTTCGGCATACACTTGTTTGCCGAGATCCCCGAGATGCACGCCGTCGCTGACAAGGAACTGCTCGACCGGATAGCTCTGGCAGGCGGCGTTCATGTCGACCAGCAGCACGTTCTTTTCCGCCGCGATATCGCGTACTACCTGCGCATACATATTCAGCGCCGCATTGGCGCTGCCGACGTCCGCATAGTTTTCCACAGCACCGATGGCGCCCTCGCGGACGTAAGCCGGGGAGATCAGGATCGGCACGGCGTCCAGCTTGCGCACTTCGTCCACAAAATATTCCATGTTGGCGCGGTAATCGGCGAGCGATACCTTCGGCTTGGTGGTGCCGATGCGCGAGAAATCGTTGGTACCGAGCGCGATCGTGACAAAATCGGGATCCTTTTGTCGCACGTCGCGGTCAAACCGGTTGTAAGCGTCCACCGTCGTGTCGCCGCCGATGCCCGAATTGATCAGCACCATGTTGAGATCCTGCGCGACCTTTTCGTTCCAGCCGCCGAGCGCCGCGATGCTGCCGCCGAGCGTCACAAACCGTGCGCCGTCAAGCACCCGGGCATCCGCCGGGACATCGGCAGAGGCCGAAAACGGAATCGCCGCCATCAGCATAGATACGGCCAGCAGAATTGTCAATACTTTTTTGAACATCGTGCACACGCCTCCTTAATTTTTTACACTATGATTGTATTATAGTATATCAATACAAAAAGTTCAATATTTTTTAGAATAGATATAGCATTTTTTACAGAATTGCTTTATAATAAGTTTAGATGATTGCTTACGACAAGAATCGAACGGAAGGAATGAGAATATATGCGCACAGGCAACATTCGGCTTTTCTCTCTTTTGCTGGTGGTTGTGTTGATCATGACGGCGGTATTTTGTCCCGCGTTGACAGGAGCGGCAGAGAATGCTCACCCTTCGGTCAGTGGTGATGTCAACCGGGACGGACAATTGACGACTTCCGATGCACGCAGTGCCCTTTTGTATCTGCTCGGTACGGTCAGCTTTGATGAACAGCAGATTTCTCTTGGTGATATCAACCGTGACGGAAATCTGAACACCTCCGATGTGCGCCAAATGCTGATGATGATCGTGGGAACCATACCAAAGCCTACGGGGGAGATCGATCTGCTGGTCTACAATAATATCCTGTCTACGAATCATACCACCGTGACCGAGCAGGCCGACGGCAGTTGGCTGATTTCCTCAACCGCCGCCGGGCAGGTGGCGATCAGCGGCCCCGGCATATACGACGCGTCTGTTTTGCAATGGACGCATGTGTCGGCCTCGTCCACCGTTCCATTTGTCATCGCGTTTTACGACAAGACGAACGACAAGAGGATGGATACCGGCAGCGATTTTTCCGATGTGTTCGGCAATCCCGCTCCCGCAGGGGAATATGGGAACAAGGCTCTTTGGACCAACGGCTGCTACACATGGGACGGTTCTGCGCTTCCCGAAAAGGTGGATATTGAGACGATCTACATTGAACTCAAAGCGGCAGGCACCATGATCATCCGCCACATGATGCTCAGCGATCAGAATACGTGCGATATCGCGGCTCCGTCTCTTGCGATGATCGAGTTTGACAAAAAAGTGGACATGACCTATACCTTCACGGGCGATGAACAAGATAAGGCCGGCTTTGCGCAGGGCACGATCACCGTGACCCCCACCAAAAGCACCAAAACCAGTGGGTATTATCTGGTATACTATGCTAACGCATCCGGGCTGCTGACGGAATATGATGAGGTGGCGAGCATCGCCATCACCGGCGGCGCCGTGTCGTATACGGTGAAGGACGGCGCCTATTTGCCATATCAAGCGACCAAACTCGCGGTATTTGAAAGCGACAGCCGGTTTTTGGCCGATCATCCGAGCGTGGAAACGGCGGCGGATATCATCGATCTCAACCCCGAAAAACGACTGGAGCTCGGCAAATTGCAGTATCGGTTCGGTGCAACGTCGGATGTTCACATCAACTTTGAAAGTTTGGGCTTCGGCTCGCGGGCCAAGTGGAAAAACACGCTAAACTTCTTCTCGGATCATCAGGTCGACAGCGTGATCATCCCGGGCGATATGACGGGCGACGCCAACCTTGACGATGACTATAGCTATTATATCAATACCATCAACGCCTCCGATATCCCGCTGGCCAACGTCTATGAAGCGATCGGCAATCACGGCAATACGCCTTCAAAGCTCGCCTTGTTTACGGCGTATACCTCGGGCGATGACGAAGTGCATCCCTTTGCGGGTTCCCCGTATTATTATGTGGTCAAAAAGGGGAAGACGGCAAGCGACCGTGACAATGTGTTCATCTTTATGGCGCAGGAATTATCCGGGCCGAGCGACAGCGCGATCTACGACAACTTCTCCAAGGCGCAAATCGACTGGCTGGAAGAGACCCTCGCATTGTTCAACAAGCCCGACACGAACATCTTTTTGATTGAGCATTCTCCGTTTTTGAACTGGAGCCCCGGCGACCGTCCGGGCGGCGATTATACCCGTATGATCACCTTTAAGGAATCCTATACCCAGACGATGCGCCTTAAACGCTTGCTTTCAACCTATAAGAGTGTCATCATGATGACCGGGCACACCCATCTGACTTTCTATGAAAACGAGAACTATTCCGATCAATGCGACACCTTCTGCCGTATGGTGCATGTCAGCAGCGGTACCCAGACCAGCTCCTACAACCACGGCACTACCTTGATCAGCGATACCGACGGACGCTGCAACAACTCGACCACCTACGGCAGCGAGGGCTATATTGTGGACGTGTACAAGGACTACATTCTCTACACAGGCTACAACATCTCCACAGGCCGCATCATTCCGGCCGGTTGTCTGCTGATCCCGACCGTGCCCTATGGCGGCTCGGGCGGGGACGTGATCGACCCGACCATCTGGGACGTCACCGGCGGGAAAAACCTGTTTAACGAGATCAAAGGTCAGGGCACGGCGGAGGATCCCTATTTGATCGAGACGGCCGAACACTTCAAACTCTTCACCGATGAATTTGCAAAATCCACGGCCACCGACCAGACCGCGATGTTCGGCTACGGGATGTATTTCAAACAGACGGCGGATATTGATATGCGGGGCGTGCAGGGGTATACCGGCACCACCGCGAGCGGAAGCACACGCTATACCTTTGCGGGCAATTATAACGGCGACGGTCACACGCTCAAGGTGGCCATAAACAGCGGCAATCAGCAATCCGTGTTCCCGTATTCCTATGGCGTGATCGCCAATCTGCGGGTAGAAGGCAGCATTGCAGGCGGCGTGTGCGCACAGGTTGTGCGGGCGCTTTACGGACAACTGATCAACTGCGTGTTTGAGGTGGATCTGCACGCCGAGCAGGAGGCGGGGGCGATCTATTCCAATTACGGCTATGTCTATAACCTGTATGCTGCCGGTACCCATACGGCGGGCGCCGCCGCGTCGCCGGTGGCGGTCAATCACAATTCCACAAAATACCACAACGTGTATTATTATCGCACGCAAAACGGCGCGCCGGTATCGTCGCCCTACGGCACACAAAGCAACGATCTGACCGCGGTTGCCGCGTCGCTCAACAGCCACGAAGGCAGCGAATACGCCTCGGCGCTCGGCGCCCTCGGCGGCTATGATATGTGCGAGATCACGGTAAAGAACGGCCAGTTGATTTTCTCTGCCGGTTGATTGAATGTAAATATAAACCTGCCCTTGGCAAGCTTGCTGGCAAAGGGCAGGTTGTTTGTTTTATGACGAGAATACAAAAGGGTGTCCTTTTGGGACTACATACGAGTGTCCTTCGACACACGGCTCATTCCCACTCGATAGTAGCGACGGGTTTTTCACTGATGTCCCAGAGAACACGGTTGACGCCGGGGATCTGGATGATTTGATCCCGCATCTTGCAAAGGACACTAAACGGGATTTCGGGGACGGTGGCGGTCACAGCGTCGATGGTATTGACGGCGCGGATGACGACCGCCCAACCCATATAGCGTTTGCCTTCGCCGTCCACATAGCGGATGCCGGTGGATTGGATATCGGGGATCGCGCAGAAGT
This sequence comes from Clostridia bacterium, assembly GCA_017455295.1. GTDB lineage: Bacteria > Bacillota > Clostridia > Oscillospirales > Acutalibacteraceae > RGIG1959. Next base: position 359 of record JAFTBJ010000038.1, on the reverse strand, counting down.
ACTGCCAGGGCGTCTCAGGCAGCTTGCCGATCTCTTCGCGGACGATCGCGTCCGCTTCGCGCAGCGCCTCGAGACGATCGCGCGTGATGGCGCCGACGCAGCGCACGCCGAGCCCCGGGCCGGGGAACGGCTGACGGTAAACCATATTATCGGGGAGTCCGAGCGCCTTGCCGACCATGCGGACTTCGTCTTTATAGAGAAGCTTCACCGGCTCGACCAGTTCAAACTGCAAATCCTCCGGCAGGCCGCCGACGTTGTGGTGCGCTTTGACGCCGACGCTTTCCAGAATGTCGGGATAGATGGTGCCCTGCGCCAAAAACTCGATGTCGTCGAGCTTTCTCGCTTCTTCTTCAAACACG
>JAFTBJ010000037.1 GCA_017455295.1 Clostridia bacterium | reverse complement strand
GTTGAAGTATTCGAGCTTGAGCAGCAGGGTGGCGGCCAGATTCCATTCCTTTTCGAGATGTACCGCTTCCACCAGCGGAGTATTGCCGATCAGCTCGAGCGTGCTTTTATAGATAGCCATAATTGTAATCTCCTTTTTATTATGTGGATTTGAATCATTTCAAAGCGGCAAAGCCGTTTTCCAGATCGGCGATGATGTCGTCGATGTGCTCCGTGCCGATCGAGAGGCGGATGGTGTTCGGGTGGATGTCCTGGCCATCCAGTTCTTCGGGGGACAGCTGCGAATGGGTCGTCGACGCCGGATGGATCACCAGCGATTTCACATCGGCGACGTTCGCCAGCAACGAGAAGATCTTGAGATGATCGATAAACGCCCAGGCTTCGTCCTGCCCACCCTTGATGTCAAAGGTGAAGATGGAGCCGCCGCCCTGCGGAAAGTACTTTTGGTAGAGTGCATGCTGTGGGTGAGAGGGGAGCGACGGGTGATTGACCTTCTCCACCAGCGGGTGAGAAGCGAGGTATTCAACGACCTTCTTTGTGTTTTCTGCGTGCCGTTCAAGCCGCAGCGAGAGCGTTTCCACCCCCTGTAGCAACAAGAAAGCGTTGAAGGGGGAGATGGCCGCGCCGGTATCGCGCAGAAGGATGGCGCGGATGTAGGTTACAAACGCGGCGGCTCCGGCCGCGGCCGTAAAGGATACGCCGTGATAGCTCGGGTTGGGTGCGGCGATATTCGGGTATTTTTCGGACGACCAGCTAAACTTGCCGCTGTCGATAATCACGCCGCCGAGTGTGGTGCCGTGTCCACCGAGGAATTTGGTGGCGGAATGCACGACGATATCCGCGCCGTGCTCGATTGGACGGATCAGGTACGGCGTACCGAAGGTGTTGTCGATCACCAGCGGGATGCCGTTTTGGTGCGTGAGCGCGGAAAGCGCATCAATGTCGGGAATATCGCTGTTCGGGTTGCCGAGCGTCTCAATGAAGATCGCCTTGGTTTTCGGCGTGATCGCGGCGGCAACCTCATCCAAATTGTGGATGTCCACAAAGGTGGTGTCGATACCGTATTGCGGGAGCGTGTGGGCGAGCAGGTTATAGGTGCCGCCGTAGATGGTCTTTTGTGCGACAATGTGTTCGCCTTTTTGGGCGAGTGCTTCGATCGTGTAGGAAATGGCCGCGGCACCCGACGCGACGGCGAGTGCCGCCACGCCGCCTTCCAGCGCCGCTATACGCCGCTCGAGGACGTCCTGCGTGGTGTTGGTCAAACGGCCATAGATGTTGCCGGCGTCCGCGAGCCCGAACCGGGCGGCGGCGTGGGCGCTGTCGTGAAACACATAGGATGTGGTTTGATAGATCGGCACCGCGCGGGAATCGGTCACGGGATCCGCGGTTTCCTGTCCTACATGCAGCTGCAGAGTTTCAAATCTATAGTTGCTCATAAAGAGTTACTCCTTTCGCTTATCGGGGTGTTTCGCGTAATAGTCTTCCAGGGCGCTTTTGATTGCCTCTTCGGCTAAAACCGAACAATGCATTTTGTAGTCCGGCAAACCGTCGAGCGCTTCCGCGACGGCTTTGTTAGTCAGCGCCGCCGCTTCGGCGACCGGCCGCCCTTTGATCATGGTGGTGGCCATCGAACTGGACGCGATCGCGCTGCCGCAGCCGAAGGTCTCGAATTTGACGTCGGTGATGATGCCGTCGTCGTCGATTTTCAAATACATCTTCATGATATCGCCACAGCGGGCGTTGCCGACTTGGCCGACGCCGTCCGCGTCCTCGATCGTGCCGACGTTGCGGGGATTGAGAAAATGATCCATCACGGTTTCACTGTATAATGCCATGGTTGTGCCTCCTTTATAGGATAAACGCGGCTTTGCCTTCGCAAAGATCGCGCCAGATCGGGGAGAACCCGCGTAAGTACGATACCGTATCCTTGACCGCCTGCACGATGCAGTCGGCTTCTTTTTCGGTCAGCGTCTCGTCGATGGTCAGCCGCAGCGAGCCGTGTGCCACGTCGTGCGGCCGCCCGATGGCCAGCAGCACATGACTCGGGTCGAGCGACCCGGATGTGCAGGCCGAACCGGAAGAAGCGGCGATGCCTTTTTGGTCGAGCAGGAGAAGCAGCGCTTCCCCCTCGATCCCTTCAAAACAAAGATGAATATTGCCGGGCAGCCGGCACATTCGATCGCCGCTCAAAGCGGAGTGGGGGATCGCAGAAAGCCCGTCGATGATGCGGTCGCGCATCGCGGTGATGGCAGGCGCGGTGGTCGCGATCGCGGACACCGCTTCTTCCAAAGCCGCTGCTGTCGCGACGATACCGGGGACATTTTCTGTTCCTGCCCGCCGTCCGCGTTCCTGCGCGCCGCCTTCGATCAGCACCGCCGGGCGGATGCCTTTTTTGACATATAAGAACCCGACGCCTTTCGGCCCGCGAAATTTGTGCGCCGAGGCGGACAGCATATCGATCTGCGTATCCTGCACATCGATCGACAGATGCCCGATCGCCTGCACCGCGTCGGTGTGGAACAGCACGCCGCGCTCGCGGCAAAGTCGCCCGATCTCGGCGATCGGCTGAATGGTGCCGATCTCGTTGTTCGCATACATGATGGTCACAAGACAAGTGTCGTCCCGCAAAGCGGCGGACACATCCTCGGCCTTGACGATCCCGCTGCCGTCCACCGGCAGATAGGTCACGTCAAATCCGTCCTGTTCCAGCTTCTTGAGTGTGTGCAGCACCGCGTGATGCTCGATGGCATCGGATACGATGTGCCGCTTCCCGGCCTTTTTGCCGATTGCGGCCGCCGTCAGGAGCGCCTGATTGTCCGCTTCCGACCCGCCGGAGGTGAAGATGATCTCACGCGGTTCGGCGCCAATACATCGCGCGACCGTTTCCCGCGCGGCTTCCACCGCGTCGCGGGCTTCCTGACCGGCGGTATACAGCGACGACGGATTCGCATAGCAATCCTGCATATACGGCAGCATCGCCTCGATTGCCGTCTGACTCATTTTGGTGGTGGCGGCGTTGTCCGCATAGATCATATACAGCGCTCCTTTCGGTGTCGTTGACGGTATTATACCGTGATTCGCCTACTATGTCAATAGGTAAATAGAAAATTTCACATTTTCCACAATTTCTCTTGATTACCTATTCACCTTGTAGTACAATAGGCGTATAAAATGACAGGAGGGATGCCCGGTGATCTCGACAAAAGGGCGGTATGCGCTGCGCGTGATGCTGGATCTGGCAGAAAACGGAGGAGAGGAGTTCGTGCCGCTCAAGGATATTGCGGCGCGGCAGGAGATCTCCAAAAAATATCTGGAGATCATTGTACGGGATTTGGTCAAGGGCGGTCTGGTCAAAGGATCGAGCGGCAAAGGCGGCGGTTATGTACTGTGCCGCAAGCCGGAAGAATACACCATCGGGGAGATTTTGGAGCTCACAGAAGGGACGCTCGCCGTGATTGCGTGCCTCGCGGAAAACGCTGAGGCCTGCCCGCGGGCGACGCATTGCAAAACGTTGCCGCTGTGGAATGAATTTGACCGCATGGTGCACGACTATTTCTTCTCAAAAAAGCTGAGTGATTTGATGACCGACAATAAGTAAAAGGCGGGATATTCCCATGACGATCGAACCTATTGCGTATATTTATACCGATTTTAAAGAAAAATTCGGCATTCCCCGGCAAAGCGGACAAGCGCCGTCTTTGCGGGGGCGTATCGTGTTGGAACCAGCCTATCGTCAGCCGGACGCGCTGCGCGGGATCGAAGGCTTTTCGCATCTGTGGCTGATCTTCGATTTTTCTAAGGCGCACCGCGATGAGTGGTCGCCGACCGTGCGGCCGCCGCGGCTTGGCGGCAACCGGCGGGTGGGAGTGTTTGCCTCCCGTTCGCCGTTTCGCCCCAACTCACTGGGCCTGTCCTGCGTGGAGCTGATTGGCGTGGAACCGGATAACGGGCAGGGGATGACGCTGCTTGTCGGCGGTGCCGATCTGCTTGACGGCACGCCGATCTACGATATCAAGCCCTATCTGCCGTATGCCGACTGCAAAGAGCATGCAACCGGCGGTTATACAGACGAAGTGCCGCGCCACCGCCTGCATGTAGAGTTCCCGCGCAATCTTGCGGCGGCACTCTCCGATGAAGCGTATGCCGCCGCATCGGAGTGCCTTGCCGAAGATCCCCGTCCATCCTATCAGGATGATCCTGAACGGCTCTACAGCATGCGGTTTGCGGCGTGGGATATCCGCTTTCGTGTGGCGGACGATCTGCTGACCGTTGTCGCGGTGGATCAGGAGGCGGACGTATGAGCATGATGCTGGTCGCTCTGCCGACGGTGGCGGTGATGCTCCTCTATGCGTTGCCCGGCTTTTTGCTGGTCAAGACGCGGCTGGTCCCCGAGGCGGGGATTGCCCCTGTCGTGAAGCTGCTGATGTACATCGCGCAGCCTGCGCTGATCATCTATTCGTTTTTGCACACCGATTGCACACCGGAGCTTCTCGGCAACATGGGGCTTGCGCTCGTCTTTTTTCTGTTGGCGCAGGGCGGTGTGATGGTCGGCGGCTATTTTCTTCTGAAAAAGCGCGCCTCCCGTGTGGCGGCGCGGATCTTCCCGCTGGCTGCGGCGCTTGGCAACTGCGGCTTTATGGGGGTGCCGCTTTTACAAGCGCTGTTGCCCGATCATCCGGAAGCAATCGCCTATTCGGTGGTCGCATCGCTTGCCCTGCATATTCTTTCGTGGACGCTCGGCTGTGCGATCATCACCGGCGACAAACGATATATCCGCTTCAAAGAAGTGATTCTCAATCCCGCTGTGCTCGCCATGTTCGTCGCGTTGCCGCTCTTTTTGTGTGGCGTCAAACTGCCGACGCTGCTCGATGACATGGTCACGCTGCTTGCCAAAATGGCCACGCCGCTGTGTATGATCATCATGGGCATGCGGCTTGCAACCTGTTCGCTGCGCGGCGTGTTCGGCAGTCTCGGGCAATACGCCGCCGTCGCCGTCAAGCAACTGCTGTTCCCACTCGCTGTGCTCGGCGTGCTGACGCTGCTATCGGTCGATCCGACGCTACGAGTGACGGTATACATTCTCATTTGTTGCCCGGTCGCCAGCATGGTGCTCAACTTTGCTGAGATGCTTGGCGAAGGACAGAAAACGGCGGCGCATCTCGTGCTGCTCGGCACGCTGCTCAGCGTGTTCACCGTCCCGCTGATGATGCTGCTTGTGTAAAGATATCCTCAATTTTTCGTTGACAAACGGCGGAAGCGGTGCTATAATACTCAACGAACTTGCTTTAAAGCGATAAAGTGACAAAGACAAAGGGGTTGATGATATGGGTGCCAGAAAAGGCAATTTGATGAGCGTTCGCGACGACATCAAAGTGGTGGATGTGACCATCCGCGACGGTGGACTGTGCAACGATTTTCGATTCACGGATGAGTTTGTGCGGGAACTGTATAAAACGAATATCCGCAGCGGCGTTGATTATATGGAATTCGGCTATAAAGCGAGCCGGGAGATGTTTGATAAAACGGCGTTCGGTAAGTGGAAATTCTGCAAGGAAGAGGATCTGCGCGCCATCGTGGGGGAAAACATTTCCGATATGAAGATCGCGGTCATGGCGGACGTCGGCCGCTGCGACTATAAACATGATTTTCTGCCAAAAAAGGACAGCGTGATCGATATGGTGCGCGTCGCTTGCTATATCCACCAGATCCCGGCGGCGATCGAAATGATCGAGCATTTTCATGCGCTCGGATATGAGACGTCCGGCAACATCATGGCCATTTCGCAATCGAGTGCGGGAGAAGTGGAGGAAGCGGTGCGGATGCTCGCAACCTCGTCGGTGGATGTGATCTATGTGGTGGACAGCTACGGATCGCTGTTCCCCGAAAACGCGGGCGATTTTGCGCAGGTCTACTATGCGATTGCAGACGCGGCGGGCAAAAAGGTCGGCTTTCACGCGCACAACAATCAGAACCTTGCCTTTGCCAATACGATCGAAACGCTGTCTTACGGCATCTCCTATCTCGACGCATCGGCGCAGGGGATGGGGCGCGGCGCCGGCAACTGCTCGATGGAGCTGCTGCTCGGTTTTCTGCGCAATCCGAAATATAACCTGTACAGTCTCCTTACATTCATTGAAAAATACATGATCCCACTGAAAAATCAGGGCATCCGCTGGGGATTTGATCTTCCGTATATGTTCACCGGGCAGCTCAATCTTCACCCGCGCGAAGCGATGGCGTTTGAGGCAGAGGACCGGCACGATTATTGCGAGTTTTATAAATCGCTGCTCGATAATATTTGAGATGATTCAAAAGAAACCGACGCACCGAATGGTGCGCCGGTTTCTTGCCCTTCTTGCCGCGCGGCTGCTGCCGTGTTCCGAGGGCGCGTATCTTTGCTTTGTCGGAGAAGTCGCCGTTTTTGCCGAGAGTGGCGGCACGGTTACGATTCGACCTGTCCGCCGAGCAGGGAGGTGGGGTCGACTGCTTCGCCGTTTTGAAACAGTTCCAAATGCAGGTGCGGCTGACTGTCCGCTTCACAGGGGATTTCATCCAGCGTGCCAATCTCGTCGCCGAGCGCAACGGCATCGCCGACCGCGAGATCGCTTTTGACCCCGCAATAACGGGAAATGATCCCGTTCTCGTGATCGAGCTCGATCACATATCCCCACAGCGTGTCTTTCAGCACCGCGTTGACCGTGCCGTCCGCCAGCGCCTTGACTGTGTCGCCGCGATCTCCGGCATAATCGGTGCCAAGGTGTACGCGATAATCGCCCATTGTGGCGTTAAAAAGTGGCTCGCGGCTGAATGCGGTGAGGACATGGTTGCCGAACGGCCGGATGAACAGAGTGGTTTTGACGGTGGTTGTCTCTTCACTTTCTGCGGAGGCCGCCGCTGTTGCGGCCGCTTCCTGCATGGCGGCGGTCGTCGTTTTTACTTCGGTGACGGTGGTTGTCTGCCTGCTTGCCGCCGTAATCGCCGTTGTGCTGCTTTCGGTGTCTGTCACGGCCAGCTCCGCGTTATCCGCCCAGGTGGCGGCAGCTACTCCGGCGACTGCCAGCAGACAGATCGCCAACACCGCATAAACGCTTTTCCCCAAAATCCGCCCGGTGCGGCTTTGCGGTTCATCATATATGGACATTTGCTGTTCGTCTTCGTCTTCCCATGCTTCGTCGGATATTTTCGCTGACGGATTATCTTTGTTCCAGATGCGCAATGCTGATCGACCTCCTTTTTGCTTGTCGCCTTTACTATGCCCGATTTTGAAAATCGTTATACGACAAGCAAAAAAATTTTTTCAAAAAGCAAACAAATGTTTGCTTTTTGAAAAAGAGTGTGCTATAATACCTTTGAAAACAGGGATATTTTCATATTTTTTTGAAAAGTATTCGCGAACAAATGAACTTTTTAAGAGAAAGATAGACCATTTTTTGAAAATAGGAGGGGTTTGGATTGAAATCGCTCAACGCCAAACAACAAAAGATTCTGGAATTTTTGCGGGAGCGGGCGCAAGATGGATTACCGCCGACCGTGCGGGAGATCTGCACGGCCGCCGGCATCAAATCCACCTCCACCGTCCATACGTATTTGAAAATGCTGGAGGATGAAGGCTATATCTCGCGCCAAAGCGGACTCAACCGCGCGATCCGGCTGCCGGGTGAGAACGTAACCCGCGTGCCGCTGATCGGTAAAGTCACAGCCGGTTTGCCGATCCTGGCTGTGGAGAACATCGAGGACTATGTGCCCTATTCCGGCGGCGGATACCCGGCAAGCGAACTGTTTGCGCTGCGGGTGCAGGGCATGAGTATGATGGGCGCCGGGATCCTCGATCGCGACGTCGTGATCGTGCATCGTACGCCTGTCGCGGAAAACGGCGATATCGTCGTCGCCTTGCTCGGCGATGAGGCGACCGTCAAACGGATCTATATGGAAAACGGCTACATCCGCCTGCAGCCGGAGAACGACGCCTTTGAACCGATCATCGTCGACGAAGTCGTCGTGCTCGGCCGCGTGGTGTCGCTGCTGCGGTATTTTTGATAAGGGTACAGCAAAAGAATACGCGAAGCGCCCCCGCCAATCCTGAAAACGGCGGGGGCGCTTTTTGACGGAAATGGAAGGATTTTGACGGATGCACGCTTTTCTCTTGCATTTTGCGGCGGATTTTGATATGATAACAGGCAGAAATAACATGAGGAGACGATCTGCATGAAATCCAATTTGACGACGTTGATCCTGTCGAGAATGGCCACGTTTTCCAAAGGGCAAAAACGGATCGCGCAATACATTTTGGAGCATTATGATGAGGCGGCGTTTATGACGGCGCTGCGGTTGGGCGACACGGTGGGGGTCAGCGAATCAACGGTTGTTCGCTTTGCGGCGGAGCTGGGATTCGAAGGATATCCCGAGATGCAAAAAGCGGTGCAGGAAATGATCCGCAGTAAGCTTGATACCATCCGTCGCATCGAGCTGACGCGGGACAGAATGAGCGACCGCGAGGTGGCGGATAACGTGCTGGCATACGATATGAGCAACATTCGCCAAACGCTCGACGAGCTGCCGCGCGATACGTTTTATGAAGCGGTCGATGCGATTATCCACGCGCGCAAAGTGTATATCTTCGGCGCGGGAAGCTGTCGGTCGCTGGCCAATTTTGCGGCCTATTATCTCAAGATGCTGCTGGGGGAGATCCACCTGGTCTATACGTCCAGCCAATGTGAGATTTTTGAAGAGATGTTCGCGATCAATGAGCAGGATGTACTGATCGGCCTAAGCTTTCCACGGTATTCCAGCAAGACGGCCAAAACGGTGCACTTTGCCCATTCGCGCAAGGCGAAGATCGTGACCATCACCGACAGCGTGCTCTCGCCGATCGCCGGGTATGCGGATTATTTGCTGCTCGCGCACAGCGACATGGCCTCCATTGTCGATTCGCTGGTGGCGCCGCTGAGCATCATCAATGCATTGATCGTGGCGGTATCGGTCAAAACGCTGGATCAAAATCGAGAAAAGCTCACCGAACTTGAAAACTTGTGGGATACCTATCGCGTCTATGAAAAAGACGGCGAAAACGAAGACGAGGAGACGGGACTGCTATGAAGCGCGTCCTGATTATCGGCGGCGGCGCAGCCGGCTTGCTGGCCGCCGGTTTTGCCGCCAAAGGCGGCGCACAGGTAACGCTGCTTGAACGCAATGCCCGGCCTGCGCGTAAACTGATGATTACCGGCAAAGGCCGTTGCAACGTGACCAATCAAGCGGATCTGCAAACACTGATCGCCGCCGTGCCGACCAACGGCCGGTTTTTATATAGCGCGTTTTCTGCTTTTACCCCGGAGGATATTCGGGCGCTGTTGCTGAAAGAAGGCGTGGAAACGAAGGTGGAGCGCGGAAACCGGGTGTTTCCCGTATCCGACAAAGCGGTAGATGTGGTGGATGCGCTGGTGCGGTTCGCCAAAAAGAGCGGCGTGCGATTTGAGACGGCGCGGGTGACGGACTTGCTGATCGAAGAGGATCGCTGCTGCGGCGTGATGACGGAAGATGGCCGCCGTTTTTCGGCGGACGCCGTCGCCGTATGTACCGGTGGGCTGTCCTATCCGGCGACTGGTTCCACCGGCGACGGATATCGGCTCGCCGAGCAGGCTGGTCATACGCTGACCGAACGGCGACCTTCGCTTGTTTCGCTCATTACACGGGAATACGACGCAGTCAGCATGCAGGGGCTGTCACTCAAAAATGTGCGGCTGCGCGCGATCGATGGGCAAACCGGCAAAACAATCTATGACGAACAGGGCGAGATGCTCTTTACCCATTACGGCGTGTCCGGCCCGCTGGTGCTCAGCGCTTCTGCCTGGATGCGGGACATGACGCCGGGACGGTATCGCCTGCAGATCGATTTGAAACCGGCCCTGTCGGAGCAGCAGCTCGACGAGCGGCTGCTGCGGGAATTGTCGGCGCATCATGCCGCTTCGATCACGACAGTGCTGGCAACGCTTTTGCCGCGTTCCATGGTACCGGTGATGGCGGCGCGCTGCGGGTTTTCACCCGAAATGACCGCCGCATCGGTCACGCGGGAGCAGCGCCGGATGCTGCTGACTCGTTTGAAGGAGTTTTGCCTCACCGTGGAAGGATTTCGCCCGGTAGAGGAAGCGGTGATCACCGCCGGTGGGGTGAACGTGAAAGAGGTTGACGCCAAAACCATGGGATCCAAGCGCCTGCGCGGCTTGTATTTTGCAGGGGAAGTGCTGGACGTGGACGCCTATACCGGCGGCTTCAATCTGCAAATCGCGTGGTCGACCGGCGCGGCAACCGGTCGCGCGATGGCGCAAAACGATATTGTGTGAAGGAGAGAATCACGATGAATCTTACTCAAAAACCGATCGCGATTGCGATCGACGGGCCGAGCGGCGCGGGGAAAAGCACGCTTGCCAAAATGCTGGCCAAAGAATTCGGCTTGATCTATGTGGACACGGGCGCCTTGTATCGGGCGGTCGGCTATGCTGCGCTGCAAAGCGGGATCGACCCTTCGGATACCGATGCCGTGATTGCCATGCTGCCGGCCGTTCGTGTGGAACTCGCTTATGTGGACGGGGAACAAAAGGTGCTGCTGAACGGGGAAGACATCGGCGGATACATCCGTACGCCGGAGGTGTCGGCTGCTGCGTCGACCGTGTCGGCGATCCCCGCCGTGCGGGATTTCCTGTTTGCGCTGCAGCAGGATATCGCCAAGACTCAATCGGTGGTCATGGATGGCCGCGACATCGGCACCGTCGTGCTGCCGTGGGCGGATGTCAAGATCTTTTTGACGGCGTCGGCGGAGAAACGCGCACAAAGACGATATAAAGAACTCATCGAAAAAGGACAGGACGTCACCTATGAATCGGTTCTGGCCGACATGGTGGAGCGGGATGCGCGGGATTCACAGCGCGAAACGGCACCGCTCAAAGCGGCGGAGGATGCGGTATTGGTGGATACCAGCGAGTTGACGCTGGAAGAATCCAAAGATGCTTTGGCAGCGCTCGTGAAGGAGCGGTTGGCATGGGCATAACATTTGGCCGGATATTGCTGGTAATTGCCCGACCGCTTGCCTGGTTCTTGTTTCCATTCAAATTGATCGGTCGGGAAAATATTCCTGCCGACCGTCCGGTGGTCGTTTGCTGTAATCATATTTCGGCGCTGGATCCGCTCTTTTTGCTGTACGGCTGCCGCCGCCCGATTTTTTTTATGGGCAAAGAGGAACTGTTCAAGAATCCGCTGGCGGCTTGGTTTTTGAAAAAACTATTCGGCGTGTTTGCCGTGACGCGTGGCAGCGGGGACAAAAGTGTGATTGAACAGGCACTTTCCATTGTTCGAAACGGGGATATGATGGGAATCTTCCCGGAAGGAACGCGTTCGAAAGACGGTACGCTCGGCCGCGCCAAATCGGGAGCTTCACTGTGTGTGGCGCAGTCGGGCGTGGATGTTTTGCCGTGCGCTGTGTTCACAAAAAGCGGAAAAGTGCG
>JAFTBJ010000036.1 GCA_017455295.1 Clostridia bacterium | reverse complement strand
GTTCTCCGCGCGCGGCTTTACAACGAGGAAAAGACCGGCTCTTTCAAAGTTGTTATCTTCAAATTGCCGCCTGCAACGGCGATTGAGATCCCCGAAACGTATGAAGGGTATGTCGGAGAAAACGCCAGCCTCGGCGTGACCTATGTGCCGGAATATGCGGTGACGGAAGCCATCACCTGGACGTCGAATGCCCCGACGGTCGTTGCAGTTAACGACGGAAGTCTGTCGTTCCTCGCTGCCGGCACGGCGACGGTCACGGCCACTTCCGAAAGTGGCTTGACGGATACTTGCATCGTCACCGTCAAAGAGCATCCAGCGGCAGATGTTTTGACAATATCCGACAGCACCTTGCATGGATATGTCGGTGATACTGCTTGGCTGGATGCAACGCTTGGACCGGATGATTGCATCCCCGAAGAGCTCACCTGGACTTCGAGCAGTGGCGCCATTGCCAAAGTGGAAAAATACGATGACGACGAGGCGATCGTGTACTATTTGGCGCCCGGTACGGCCACAATTACCGTTTCCTCCAAAAACGGGTTGAGCACGACCTGCGCTGTCAAGGTCAAAGCTCCTGTCGATATTGCGCTTGGAGAGGACAAAACGGTTTCGATTACCGAAGCAGGAGATGACGCCTGCTTTGTGTTCACGCCTTCGGAAGACGGTGAATACTATTTCACGTCAACCTCAAGCAGCAATATAGACGGTACGATTCTTGATAGTACCTGGCAAGTGCTCAACACAGATTATGACAGTGGCGAAGGCGACAACTTCCGCGCTGTGTATGTGATGGCTGCCGGGGAAACCTATTATTTGCGCGCAAACTTTAACGATCCGCAGGAAACCGGCTCCTTTTCGGTGACCGTCGGAAAATCGCCGCTTGCCACAGCATTGACGGTATATCCGGCCGAGGTGCGCGCTTATCCGGGCGAAGTGTTTTATGTGTCGTGCGAATTGCAGCCGAAAGGCGCCGCAGTAGAGGAGATCACCTTTCAATCCGATAAGTTGACGGTTGCCACAGTCGATCAATACGGAAAAGTCATCTGTGTGGCGCCCGGCACGGCGACCATCACCGCTACCAGTACGCGCGGACTGACGGCAACTTGCACGCTCATGGTCAAAGCGCTGGAAACGATTTCGCTTGGAGAGACCAAAACGGCAGTTGTTTCCATTCCCAGAGAGTCTGCCTGCTATCTCTTTACACCCACAGTTACCGCTACCTATTATTTCTATTCCGCTGTGACAGGCGATGAAATCGATCCTTACGGCTATATCTATGAGCTGCAAGACGACGGCAGCTGGTCCAGCATTACCAGCAACGACGACAGCGGCGAGAATCGCAATTTCCGCATTGAACAAGATTTGATAGGTGGAACAACCTACATTCTGAAAGCAAAATGTTACAGCAACGAAGCGACCGGTTCGTTCCCGATCACGTTGGAAAAAGCGGCGGCGGCAACAGCCATCGAACTGCCGGAGACCGTCTCTGGCTACGTCGGCGAAACCGATTATCTGGACGTAACCTTTTTGCCGGATGGTTCCAGCACCGAAGAGATCACCTGGACATCCAGCAACGAGACGGCGCTGACCATTGACCCTTCCGGGAAAATGTATTTTCTGGCGAACGGCACTTCCGTCGTGACCGCCACCACAGCAAGCGGCTTGTCGGATACTTGCACCGTCACCGTTTCCACCCGTCCGACCGCCACGGCGATCAGCACAAAGGAAAGCTGGGAAGGTTATGTCGGCGAAGAGAGCAAACAACTTCCGATCTTGTACACACCGGAAGAAGCGGAAGCTCAGAGCATTTCATGGGAATCCGCCGATCCCAGCATCGTGAAAGTCAGCAACGGGTATTTAACCGGCGTAGCGCCCGGTTCAACAACCGTTACGGCGACGTCGGCAAGCGGCTTGACGACCACCTGCCAGGTTACGATCAAACCGTTTGAAACGCTCGCAGTCGGAGAGACCAAGACGGCGACGATATCCACGCCAGAGACATCGGCGTGTTATGTCTTTACCCCGGCGACAACCGGCACCTATATTTTTGAATCCTTGCTGGAAGATGAGTCGATCGATACATATGGCTATGTGTATGAAATCAACACCGACGGCAGCTGGTCCCACCTATCCGGCAACGACGACAGCGGCAGCTATCGCAACTTCAAAGTAGAGCTCACGTTGAAAGCCGGTATCACCTATGTGCTGAAAGCCAAATGTTATAAGGAAGATGTCACCGGTTCGTTCCCGGTTTGCCTGAAAATGCCGCGTCCGGTTGGTGATTTGGATAACAACGGCGTCGTGAATATGGCGGACGCATTTGCCCTGTATCGCGCGGTATCCGGACAGATCACTCTGACCGACGAGCAAAAAGCGTATGCCAATATGGATGGCAATGATGTAATCAATATGTCCGATGCGTTTGCCCTGTATCGTGCGGTGTCCGGCACCTGATAAACACAATAGAATTAGGATAAGAACAGCCGATCAAAAAACCGATCGGCTGTTCTTGTGCTTTATAAAAAATTATGGTATACTGGTGCACAGAAGCTTGAAAGGAGGAATGAGTTATGCCGCGCACGATCGCATACAGCATTCCTCCGGAAGCAGACGGACAGACGGTGGAGCAGTTTCTGCGCCGCCGGATCGGTATGAGTTCCCGCACAGTTGTGCGGTTAAAACGAGTGGCAAGCGGGATGATGCTCGACGGCGTTCATGTGCGGACGATCGATCGTGTTGCTGTCGGCCAAACGTTGACCGTTACGATGCCGGAAGACGCTGTCAAAATCGACGGGATGCCGCTTCCGCTTGATATCATCTATGAAGACGACGATTTGATCGTGATTGATAAACCACCTTTTTTGGCAGTACATCCGTCGGCGGGAAAAACCGATCCGACGCTTGCCAATGCCGTTGTTGCCTATTTTCAGCAAACCGGCGAGGCGCATAGCTTTCGCCCGCTTTATCGGCTGGATCGCAACACAAGCGGCCTCTTGCTTGCCGCCAAAAGTGCCCACATCACCTATTTGCTTCGAGAACGGTGTGATTGCCGAAAGACGTATTATGCCATCGTGCTCGGTGAAGTGTCCGAAAGCGGCACGGTCAATGCCCCGATCCGCATCAAGGAAGGATGCACAATCACCCGCGAAGTGGGGGACGGCGGCAAAGAGAGCATCACGCATTATGAACCGATTTGGACAGATGGATGCTATACTCTGTTGCGGCTGACGCTGGAAACCGGTCGCACGCACCAGATCCGTGTGCATATGGCCTATCTCGGACATCCGCTTGTCGGCGATACCATGTACGGCGTCGATGAAACACTGAATCGTCACGCGCTGCATTGCGGCGAACTTCGCTTTTTGCATCCGATCTGTGGTGAGAATAGGATGTTTATCGCGCCGATCGCGGAGGATATGCGTGCATTTTTATTAGAAAAAGGTTGGAAGGGGGACGAGTGAATGCCAGCTATGATTACGCATTATCTAATTGCCAGGCATGTTCTGCACCGCGCGGATATGCCGTCGGTCAAACGGCCGGATGCATTTTTGATCGGTGCACAAGGCCCGGATCTTTTGTATTTTCACCGGGTATATCCCTGGCAGCCGGGGATCCCGTCTTTTCAAAAAGGCAATGCAATCCACATCATGAATCCCACCCGGTTGATCAGGATCCTTCGCCATGTTTTGCAATATACGCCCATGTGTGATCGCCCGATTGCCGAAAGCTATATTCTCGGCTTTTTATGTCATTATGCAGCGGATCGGGTGATCCATCCATTTGTTTGCAATCGGCAGCAGGATTTGCGCAAGCGGGATCCTGCATATGCAAAATTTCATAACCCTTACCACTACCGCGTTGAAAGCGCTCTCGACGTCGAACTGCTCAAAGCGTATACTGGGCGATCAATCAAAGGATTTTCGCTTTGTTCGATTATGCCGCCCGCCGATCATGAGCGCGATCGTGTGATTGCCGATATATGGCATTCGCTGTTGTTTTTAACACTTGGAAAAACGATTTCAAAAAAGAGCTTGCAGTATTTAACAGAAGATTTTCGCCAAACACTTTATTATATGAACGATCCAAACGGAATCAAAAGAAGGCTGTTCGTAGCCGGCGAACTTCTTTGCCGCACCGCGCTGTTATCGTCTTTGATCCGTTCGAATAGGCCGGATGGATACGATTATATCAATCGGGGTCATCATACTTGGAAGCGGTCGGACAATACCGAATCGACCGATGACTTTTTTGCATTGTGCCAACAGGCGGAGACGCTCAGCGCCGAAATTGCCGCCGGGTTTCTTGGCGACGTAGACGAACAGTATATCACAAACGGTTTGGATTTTTCCGGAAGGCTATTTGAAATTGCCCATACATAAGAGAGGAAACACATAAAACATGAAAATGGATAAAAAAAAGCTGGAGTCGCTTTTTTTGCAGGTGCAAAAACCGGCGCGTTATACCGGCGGCGAATGGAACAGCGTGCAAAAGAATGCCGCCGACATGGCGGTGCGATTTGCGTTTTGCTTCCCGGATCTGTATGAAGTCGGCATGTCCCATCTCGGCATGAAGATCTTGTATGGCTTGTACAATGCGCAGGATGATGTATGGTGCGAGCGGGTTTTTCAGCCGGATACGGATATGGAAACATTGATGCGGAAAAACGAAATTCCGCTCTTTGGACTCGAAAGCCGCGATCCGATTGCGGATTTTGATTTTATTGGGTTTACGCTGCAGTACGAACTGAGTTTTACCGGCGTGTTGAATATGCTGGATCTGGCAGGTGTGCCGCTGCGATCGAGCGAGCGGGACGAACGATACCCATTGGTAGTCGGCGGCGGCCCTTGCGCCTGTAATCCGGAACCGATGGCCGACTTCTTTGACTTCTTCATTTTAGGAGAAGGGGAAGAGGTGAATCTCGAAGTCAACGAGCTTTACAAAAAACATAAAAACGCTGGGTATTGCAAAGCGGCATTTTTGCGGGAAGCGGCACAGATCGGTGGCGTGTATGTACCGTCGCTGTATGATGTAACGTATCATGAAGACGGCACCGTTGCGGCGGTCACAGCTAAAGACGGTGCTCCTGCCGTTGTGCGCAAACGTATCGTCAAGGACCTCGACTCAATGTATTTCCCGGAATACTTTGTCGTGCCTTACATGGGAATTGTGCATGATCGTGCGATGAGCGAGATCTTTCGCGGCTGTATTCGCGGCTGCCGCTTTTGTCAAGCGGGATTCATTTATCGCCCGGTCCGTGAAAAATCGGTGGATACCATTGATCGACAAAGCCGAGCGCTTTGCGACAGCACCGGTTATGAAGAATTTTCACTTTCATCGCTTTCAACAAGTGATTATACACAGCTTGAAACGCTGTTGCCACGCCTCTTGGAATGGGCGGAACCGCAGCACACCAATATGTCGCTGCCGTCTTTGCGGGTAGACGGCTTTTCTGAGGAGCTCGCCAATCAGCTGAATGTTTTGCGCCGAAGCGGCCTCACGTTTGCTCCGGAAGCGGGAACGCAGCGTCTGCGCGATGCAATCAATAAAAATGTGACGGAAAACGAGATCATGGAAACGGTCTCCAAAGCTTTCCATGGCGGTTGGTCGGCTGTAAAACTATACTTTATGCTTGGGCTTCCTACCGAAACAGAAGAGGATGTCGTCGGGATTGCTCGGTTGGCACACCGGGTGGTAGATGTTTACTATCAAATTCCGGACAGGCCGAAGGGGAGAGGCGTTACGGTTTCGGTTTCCGCGTCTTGTTTTGTTCCAAAGCCGTTTACACCGTTTCAATGGGAACCACAAGATACGATGGAACAACTGCATGAAAAGCAACGCTTGCTCTCTTCCAGCGTGACAACACGCAAAATTTCACTGAGCTGGCATGATGCTCAAACCAGTTTCTTGGAAGGGGTGTTGGCACGCGGTGATCGTCGACTTTGCGCCGTGATCGAATCTGCCTACAAAAAAGGTTGTAAGCTGGATGCCTGGTCGGAGCATTTCCATTTTGATGTGTGGATGGATACGATCCGCGAATACGGCCTTGATCCTGCCTTTTATGCCAACCGTCGCCGGGATGAAAACGAACTTTTCCCGTGGGATCATCTCGACTACGGTGTGACGAAACGCTTTTTGTGGCGAGAGAACCAAAAAGCGCACAAAAGCTGCACGACACCGCATTGTCGACTGCAATGTTCCGGATGCGGTGCGTCCGATTTCGGAGGAGGTGTTTGCTTTGAATCTCGTTGAAACGGTCCGCGTAAAATTTACAAAGACCGGTCGTGCAAAGTATATCTCGCATTTGGATCTGAATCGCACGATGACACGGGTTCTGCGTCGCGCCAACATCCCGCTTTGGTATACCGAAGGATTCAACCGCCATCCATACATCACCTTTGCAGCACCGCTGTCGCTCGGCTATGAAGGGTTAGCCGAGTATATGGATTTTCGCCTGGAAGAACCGATGGATTCGGATGAGATCGTCAATCGGCTGAACGCCACGATGCCGGACGGTATCACCGTATTGTCGGCCGCTCCCGCACAGATGAAGGTCGGAGAGATTGCCTTTGCATCTTGGAGATTGACTTTTCCACCTGAGTTTGCGGATCGCATCCGCGAACTGCTTGCTCTCGACACGATTCCGGTGGAGAAACGAACGAAAAAAGGCGGAACCAAAACGGTGGATATCAAGCCGCATATACAAAATGTGCATGTGGATACCGATTCTGAGAAAACCGTTTTGACACTGGATTTGCCGCTTGGCAATCTTGCATTAAACCCGGCTCTTCTGCTTTCAGCTCTCCGGAAAGGCGGGGAGGCGGTGCCTTGCTCCGTTGTGCGAACGGGCTTGCTTGCGGAAAACGGTACCCAGTTTTCTTGATTATGATGCCGGATTCTTTTTGAAAAATGCACTATTTTGAAAAAAACACTTGCATATTTGAAAAACCTGTGGTAAGATATATCGGTATCTGGCGTCCGTGCGGTTTCACGCCGCATTGGGGATGATTGCCAAAGCGAAAGCTTACGACATGAAAGCGGGCGGTCCTCTGCAAAAGAATTTTTGCAAGAACGTCTGAAAAACAGGAGGAAAAACCATGGATGCATTAAAACTGATTGCGGCTGACAGCCTGAAAGAGTCCGTGCCAACATTTGCGATCGGCGATACGGTTCGCGTGCAGGTTAAGATCCGCGAAGGCGAGCGCGAGAGACTGCAGGCTTTTGAGGGAACGGTTATTGCCAAGCGCGGAAGCGGTGTGGCTGAAACCTTTACTGTTCGCCGCATTTCTTACGGCGTCGGTGTGGAACGCGTTTTCCCGCTGCATTCCCCGAATGTCGACTCTGTGACAGTCGTTCGTCGCGGCAAGGTTCGCCGCAGCAAGCTGTATTATCTGCGCAACCGCGTCGGTAAAGCGGCAAAAGTCAAAGAGCGCCTGTAAAAACCGGAGAAAAAGAGGGATCCTGTGGATCCCTCTTTTTAATTTATTTTCAAAAAATTCATGCTTACGCTCTTCTCAAACAGAAGTTTTTATGATATACTAATGCATATCTAAAACAATTGGGCTATTTGTTGCCTTTGAATCTCATCGGAGGAATGAAAATTATG
>JAFTBJ010000004.1 GCA_017455295.1 Clostridia bacterium | reverse complement strand
GCGCGAGATCCTTCGTTTCACTCAGGATGACACCGGGGGCGCACCCTCTTGTTTTTTGTCATTGCGAGCGACAGCGAAGCAATCTCTACTCCTGTGCCGCACGCACTTTGCTATGCGGGGATCGCTGCAAAAGATTGCTTCGACCGCTTCGCGGTCTCGCAATGACACGCATTTAATGTGTGCGAAACGGCGCGATGAGGGCATCGCGCCCTACGTTGCCGCCGGGAGATGGCGATACTCTTGCGGGACGATATGGAATCGTCCCCTACAAAGTTGCCGCAGCCCTCACATCGCGCCATAAGGCACAGACCATCTAAGCACTGTCATCCTGAGCGTAGTGAAGGATCCCCTGTGGCTGTGCGCGAGATCCTTCGTTTCACTCAGGATGACACCGGGGGGCACCCTCGTATTGACCGTCATTGCGAGCGACAGCGACGCAATCTTTACTTCTGTGTCGCGCTTTGCCTTGTGGTTACCACCACAAAAGATTGCTTCGTCGGCTGACGCTCCTCGCGGGTGACACGCAATAGGAATTTCGTTGCCGCACACCTTCCGCCCCTACGCAGGCGACGGAAAATGGAGCGAGGCATGGCGGCGGGTCTTTTCTAACCTCTAACCTCTGCCCTTTTCTAATCTCTAATTTGTACAAACCCGTGACCGCTTCCGGTATGTTTTCTTGTATACAAATAAAGAATTGAAAGATTGACAAAAAAACATCTTGATTTTGTCGTCGAAAAAAGGTACAATAGAAACAGATTTTTCGGTAAGGAGGGGTCGTGATGAGCGGGCGGCGAACCGTCGATTTTTCGGGACAATTCTGTCATCGCGGCAAAGCGCCTTCTTACCCGGGGGAAAACTGCAAGACAGGTGCGGGTGCGTCCGCCGAGGTGCAGGTAAAAACGAAATAGGAGCGTCGTGCAGCCTCTGCACGGCGCTTTTCACTTTTTCAGGAGGATACGAAACATGAGCAAAAAGATAGCGATCATCATGGGCAGCGACAGCGACCTGCCGGTGGTACAAAAAGCGATCGACAAACTAAAAGCGTTCGGCGTCGAGACGGAGGCGCACGTCTTTTCCGCACACCGCACTCCGGCGGCCGCGGCGGCGTTCGCCGCGTCGGCGAAGGAAAACGGCTTCGGCGTGCTGATCGCGGCGGCGGGCAAGGCGGCGCACCTCGCGGGGGCGCTCGCCGCGCAGACGACGTTGCCGGTGATCGGCATCCCCATCAAATCGAGTACGCTCGACGGGCTCGACGCCCTGCTGTCCACCGTGCAGATGCCAAGCGGCATGCCGGTCGCGACGGTGGCGATCGACGGCGCGGAAAACGCGGCGATCCTCGCGATGCAAATGCTCGCTCTGTCGGACGATGCGCTCGCAGAAAAGCTCGATACCATGCGCCGCGAGATGACCGAAGCGGTGCTCAAAAAGGACGCGGCGCTGCAAAGTCAATTGAGTTAATCAAATCACTTTTCTATATTTTCGGGAGGGTCAAGTATCATGGAAAAACGCGAACAACTGTATGATGGCAAAGCCAAAAAAGTCTTTGCGACCGACGATCCGGCTTATTGCATCGTGTCCTATAAGGACGACGCGACGGCGTTCGACGGCACCAAGCGCGGCACCATCGTCGGCAAGGGCGTGGTGAACAACCGCATGTCCAACCTGCTGATGCAGCTGCTGGAAAAGAACGGTGTGCCGACCCATTATGTCGAAGAACTGAGCGATCGCGACACAGTGGTCAAAAAGGTGTCCATCGTGCCGCTCGAGGTCATCAGCCGCTACGTGTCCGCCGGGTCGTTCGCGATACGCTTCGGCGGTGAGGAGGGGATCGTGTTCGATCGTCCCACCATCGAGTTTTCCTATAAAAATGACGACCTGCACGATCCGCTGATGAACAGCTATCACGCGCTGGCGTTGAAGCTCGCGACCGAAGAAGAGATCGACATGATCAAAATGATGGCGTTCAAGGTCAACGACGTGCTGAAGGCCTATTTCCTCACCCTTGGCGTCAAGCTGATCGACTTCAAGCTCGAATTCGGGCGGCTGCCGGACGGCGCCATCGTGCTGGCGGACGAGATATCGCCCGACACCTGCCGCTTCTGGGACGCCGAAACCAACGAGAAGCTCGACAAAGACCGGTTCCGCCGGGATCTCGGCGGCGTGGAAGACGCGTATCAGGAAATGATGCGCCGCGTGTTCGGGGAGTAAAGCGATGGGTGGATTTTTCGGAGCCGTCGGTAAAACCGACGTGATCGGCGACGTATTTTTCGGGACCGACTATCATTCCCACCTCGGCACCCGCCGCGGGGGACTCGCCGCCTTCGACCCCGAACGGGGGCTGCAGCGGGAGATTCATAACATTGAGAATTCGCCGTTTCGCACCAAGTTTGAGGATGTGTTCGACGAGATGCGCGGCACGGCGGCGATCGGCTGCATCAGCGATTCCGACCCGCAGCCGCTCATCATCCGCTCGTCACTCGGCGTGTATGCGATCACGACCATCGGCATCATCAACAACGCGGACGAGCTGATTGACATGTATTTGGCGGCGGGCGGCCACTTCGGCGGCATGACCGGCGGCCGTGTCAACGGCACCGACCTGATCGCGGCGCTGATCGGGCAAAAAAGCAGCTTTGAAGAGGGTATCCGCTTTGCGCAACAGGCGATCGACGGCACCGCCTCCATCCTCATTTTGACCGGGGACGGCGCGCTGATCGCGGCGCGCGACCGCCTCGGACGGCTGCCGGTGCTGATCGGCAAAAGCGAGCGCGGCTACTGCGTCAGCTTTGAGTCGTTCGCCTATCAAAAGATCGACTATGAGGACGAGCGGGAGCTCGGCCCCGGCGAGATCGTGAAGATCACGACGGACGGCGTGACGCAGCTCGTGCCGCCCGGCGATGAGATGCGCATCTGCTCGTTCCTTTGGACCTACTATGGTTATCCCACGTCGAACTATGAGGGCGTGAATGTGGAAGTGATGCGCTATCGCAACGGCATCAGCATGGCGCGGCACGACCAGGAAGCGGGAACCGTCCACGACATCGATTATGTCAGCGGCGTGCCCGATTCCGGCACCCCGCATGCGATCGGCTATGCGAACGAGAGCCATATCCCGTTTGCTCGCCCGTTCATCAAATATACCCCCACCTGGCCGCGCAGCTTTATGCCGACGAATCAAAACGAACGCAACCGGGTCGCCAAGATGAAGCAGATCCCCGTCAAGGAACTGATCGAGGACAAAAAACTGCTGTTTGTGGACGACTCGATCGTGCGCGGTACTCAGCTGCGCGAGACGGTGGAATTCCTTTATGAAAGCGGCGCGAAAGAAGTGCACATGCGCTCCGCCTGCCCGCCCATCATGTACGGCTGCCGGTACCTCAATTTCTCCCGCGCGACGAGCGAGATGGAGCTGATCACCCGCAGCGCCATCATGGAGCTCGAAGGTGAAGAGGGGATGGAGCATCTCGAGGAATACAGCCGAGGCGACACCGAGCGCGGCCGAAAGCTGCGGCAGGCGATCTGCGACAAATTCCAGTTTGCGTCGCTCGAATTCCAGTCGCTCGAAGGACTCACCGAGGCGATCGGCATCGAGCCGTGCAAGCTGTGCACCTATTGCTGGAACGGTAAAAAATAAGAAAGGGGCTTTTCCCGATTATGGAAAAAAGCTACAGCGAAAGCTATAAACAAGCGGGAGTGGACATCACCGCCGGGTATAAAGCGGTGCAGCTGATGAAATCCCACGTCGCCCGCACCGACCGCGAGGGGGTGCTCTCGGGGCTCGGCGGCTTTGGCGGCCTATTTGCACCGAATGTGCAGGGGATGACGAAACCGGTGCTGGTGTCCGGCACCGACGGCGTCGGCACCAAACTCAAGATCGCGTTTTTGATGGACAAGCACGACACGGTCGGCATCGACTGCGTTGCGATGTGCGTCAACGACGTCGTCTGCTGCGGTGCGGAACCGCTCTTTTTCCTCGACTATGTGGCTCTCGGAAAAAATGTGCCGGAGCGGGTCGCGGCGATCGTCAGCGGCGTGGCGGAAGGCTGCGTGCAGGCGGGCTGCGCCCTGATCGGCGGCGAGACCGCCGAGATGCCGGGATTTTATCCGGAGGACGAATACGACCTCGCCGGGTTCACGGTGGGACTGGTGGACGAGCCGAAAATCTTTGACAACACAGCGGTCAAAGCGGGGGACGCCATCATCGCGATCCCCTCGAGTGGCGTGCACTCGAACGGCTTTTCGCTGGTGCGAAAAGTGTTCGATATCGAGCACGCGGATCTTTCGACTTATCACGCGGAACTC
>JAFTBJ010000035.1 GCA_017455295.1 Clostridia bacterium | reverse complement strand
TTTATGGCTCGTGTTGTGCGACGTTTGTCAGCGAAGTATTTGGCGGTAGTTTTATGAATGGCGCGAATCCGCGCTTTGATGGAGTTTACACACTGCGGAACAGCTCCTATGCGTTAACGACTTATAGTGTGAAAGCGGTCGATCTGCAGCCGGGCGATGCGGTGAGCAATCCGGATTCGGCACATATTGTTTGGATTGGTGATGTGACCGATACCGATTTTGTCGTCTATGAGCAAACCCCACCGGTCGCACGAAAGATTCTCGTACCAAAAACCAGTGTGGATGAAAACGGGTATTTGACAATTTCCTATGATGGCAAAGCGAAAGTCTTTAATGTTGTCACAAAAAGCCGGGATGCTGCTGCCCCGGAAACGTATGAGCTGTCCAAGACGTATGCAGCGCCGATCAAGGCCTATACGATCAATACCGGCAAGACGCTTGTGATGGATCGGGTAGGCGGCAACGCCAAGTACAATAAGATCTACGATACGGATATATGTACGATCGATGAGATCTATGAAAACGGTTGGTGTCATGTTGTCTTTCCTCTTGATGCGGGAGGAGAAGACGACGGTTATGTGACCTTTGATACATTTTTGGCGGGAGCAGCACTTGATACGGCGACGATCAGCTGTGATTCGACAACGTATGCACGCGCCGATTGTATGGATGACTTTGGCTATGTTGTCGCCGGAACAACGGTGACAATAACCGAACAAAGCGGTGGAGTCATACAAATTCTCTACCGTGACCTGGCGGGTGATCAGCGGCTTGCGTGGATCGAGGAAACGGCAATCCAACAAGAAACAGCGATCATTCCCGGGGATGTGACCGGCGACGGAGTGGTAAACGGAGCGGATTTGATCCGGCTGCGAAAATATCTTGCGGCGTATAACAACGAAACCGGGGCTTGTGATGTGGAGATCGCGCCCGGCGCGGATGTCAACGAGGACGGCGCCGTTAATGGGAAAGATTTAATACGGTTACGCAAGCAACTTGCGGCGATGGAATAAAACAGGAGGGGTTTTATGAAAACGAAAAAGATTTTGGCGGTACTTTTGACGGTAGTAATGATGATATCGGCAATACCATTCGGGGTAGTTAGTGTAAATGCTCAAAATAATGTTACACTGACATCTTTAAAAACAAAATATCCAAATGGGGCGTATTGGAACCACGCAGGAAGTACCAGCAACAACCCAAACGGTTATACGTGGACTGCTTGCAAGTGCCATGGAAGAGGCACATGTGGCTACGCATCAGATTGTACCTGCAATGGATATGTATACAATGGTACTCAATGGGCTTGGCAGTGTATGGGATTTGCTTATCATTTGGCGCAATTGATCTATGGAGGGGATCCATACACATGGGAGGCGAATAAGAATTATACAAACGCAATGAATAATCTTAAAGCTGGAGATATAATTCGATACAATGGGCATTCCGTCTTTGTTACCAATGTTAGCGGTAATACGATTACAGTCGGCGAGTGCAACAGATACGGAGGGTGTCAGATCTCTTGGGGACGAACGATGACCAAGGAAGAAATAAAAAGCACGTTTAGTTATGTAAATCATGCGCCATCCGTGTGGACGGGTAGCGGCAGTGAAATTCCCACTCTCATTTCGGACAGCAAATATGCAAGCTTTAAGGGGTGCAAAGCCTATCCTTGTGCGACAGCAAAATTCAGTTGCTACGAGAGAGATTTAGCCTCTAGCCCGGGATATATTTATGTCGACGATTATTGCACCATCAACGATTTTTACACGAATGGCTATTGTCAGGTGCAATGTCCGTGGAGCGATGGAAGTACAAAAACGGTATATACACAAATTTCAAACTTCATAAAACCCCCTTCAACTTCGATCGGAAGTTTTACGGCTACCGGATATATGAATCTATATTCCACATCTTCTTTAGGCACCCGGATCTTCAGAGTGTATCCCAACGATAAATGCTATACCATCGGAACATCCGGTTCGGCAACACAGATATTTATGCCGCATGGTGATGGATACTATGTGCTTGGATGGGTGCAAACATCCGAAATCCCGTCGATCCCGGTCCCAGGTTATACAATTGATACAAGATATCCCACGCCGTTTAAATGCCGGGTTCTGTCCACGTCAAAAGTTCCGGCTTGTCTGACGATAGGAGGAGCAAGACAATCGGATATGAACGTATATGTCGATGACGATTGCGTGATCACCGAGATATATACAAACGGGTGGTGCAAATTTAACTGTCCGTGGAGTGACGGTTCTACAAAAACGTTGTACCTGCCTCTCTCCGAGTTTATCAACGCCAATATTGAGCCGTATTCATTCAAGTCGACGAGCAAAACGGATACGTATTGGAAGGCGGATAAATCAACCGGAACGGTGGGATGGGTAGACCCCGGAGATAGCGTGACGGTGGTTTCGACGAGCGGCAGCATGGTGCAAGCTATCTATCCGGCTGACAGCGGAAAGAGATGCGGCTGGGCCGAAAAGGCGAATTTGACGGCATCCTATACGGTTTCGTATAATGCCAACGGTGGTACCGGCGCGCCGTCATCACAAACCAAGACCCCGGGGACAGCGCTTACTTTGAGTTCTCAAAAGCCCACGCGGACGGGGTATACATTTATAGGATGGGCGACCAGCTCGAGTGCAACAACAGCAGCTTATACGGCGGGAAGCGTGTATACGAATGACGCAACGGTTACGCTTTATGCCGTATGGAGGATCAATCAGTACCGCATTACATACAATGCGAACGGCGGCACGGGCGCGCCGGCAGAACAGACCAAAACCACGGTACGGCGATCAATTTGAGCTCCACGATACCGACTCTCCCCGGCTTTACTTTCCTCGGATGGTCTACAAATTCTACCGCAACGGCAGCGACTTACCAAGCCGGTGCGTCCTATACCGGCAACGCGGATCTTGCCTTATATGCTGTGTGGAAAGCAAACACCTATATCATTACATATAATGCAAATGGCGGTACAGGTGCGCCGAACAGCCAGACCAAAACATTTGATATTCCGCTGACGCTTTCTTCCACAAAACCGACGCAAAAAGGATATACGTTCCTTGGGTGGGCGTTGAGCAGCACGGCAACGACCGCCACTTACCAGCCGGGTGATTTGTATATTGATAATGCAGACATGACGCTGTATGCCGTTTGGGAGCAAAAACCGATCGTCAGCGGCAATCTTGCAGTTGGCACCGTCAGCAGCACAGCGGGAAGTGTTGTCAGCGTGCCGGTGACGGTGAGCAAAAATCCCGGCTTTGGATATTTGAAGGTAACGGTATCTTATGATGAAACAGCGCTGGAATGGCTCGGCGCCGACAATGGGACGGTGGCAACCGATTCGTTTACGATTAGCAAACAAAATCTAATGTGGGATGCAGACCAAGACGTTACGGCAACCGGTACGCTTGTCACATTGCATTTTAAAGTGAAAGAAGACGTGTCTGCCGGTCAGTATGCGATTGATATGACGGTGCGCGAATGTTACGACTATAACGAAGAAGACGTCCAGTTGATCGTTGCTGCCGGTGGAGTGACGGTTGAAAAAGCCACCTACACCGTTCAGTATAACGCCAACGGCGGAACAGGCGCTCCGGCGGATCAGGTCAAAACCGAAGGTGTCGCATTGACGCTTTCTCCCACAAAACCGACCAGAGCGGGCTACACCTTCCTCGGTTGGGCAAGCAGCAGCAATGCGACCACGGCGACCTATCAGCCGGGCGGCACGTATACAAGCAACGCCAATGTGACACTGTATGCTGTGTGGCAAGCCAACACCTTAACGATTTCTTATGATGCTAACGGCGGAACGATTACATCGGAAATCTATTGTTTGATTGGGACAGGAATCGCTTCCAAAAGTGCCGGCATGGTGATTGCACAGGTGTGGACATATAATAATCCCAGAGAGTACGGATTGACAAATGACAGCACGTTTGGCCTTGTTCGCAGTGGCTATACCTTTAAAGGTTGGGGAACGACCACAACCGGTGGCATAATTTTTGATCAAGATAAGGAAAATTTGCTGCCGACGGATATTTGTCCCTCGCTCACGGGTGGTAATAAGAGTGTAACGCTGTATGCTGTATGGGAGGCCAATCCGACGACCACAACCACGACAAAGGCGACCACCACTACCACCACGACAAAGGCGACCACAACAACTACTACGACCACGACGAAGCCGACAACTACGACGACGAAGGTGATTACAACAACTACTACGACCACCACGACCACGACGACTGCAACAAGCGTCACCCCCGAAAATGCGGATGTGGTGTTTACGGTGGAGACGGTGATTTATCCGACAGGCGGCGTCATTCACAAGGGCGAGCAATTTGAAGTGGAGATTTCGGTGTCCAAACCGCAGCCGATATCCGTGTTTGAGATGCAGCTGTGCTATGACAAAACCGTGATGAAAGCGGTCGGTGGCCGCGCGGAAGGCTTCTTTGACACGTTTTCCATGCATTCGATCGTGCTCTCTCCCGCATGGGCAGCAAGCCTTGACAAAGGCGGGATCGGCATCTCCGGCATGAACGATGACAACGCAGTTGTAAAAGCTGATGAGGTGCTGGCGACCGTCACCTTTGAGGCAACGAAGGAGATCACAACGGATCAGGTGATCGCCGCGATCAACACAAACGGGCATTTGAACGCGGGCTATATTTCAAGCAACGGGAATGTGATCTATTACACTTGCGCGGTGATGGAGGGCGGCCTGTCCTTTACCGGGCAAGTGCTGCTCGGCGATCTCGATAACAGCGGTATCCTCAATATTGCAGATGCGTTTCTCCTTTATCGCGCGGTCAGCGGACAGACGGTATTGACAAGCGATCAGGAGCGCTTTGCCGATATGGATCGCAACGGCATTCTGAATATTGCCGACGCCTATGCGCTGTATCGGATGGTCAGCGGCGCGGAATAACGCACACGCCTCCGGCGTGACCCGCCATAAAAATCGCACAAAAAAATACTCCTGCACCAAACCGGTGCAGGAGTATTTTTGCGGTCAGTCGATTTCGCGTCGCTGATCGGCGGCTTTTTGTGCCCATCGTTTATCCCGGGCAGACAGCTCGTCGCAGGATTTTAAACGGCACATTTTGCAGGAACAATGAATTTTGCCCTTTGCAAACCGGCCGGAAAATCCGTGCGCCCAGCCGCGAACAAGCGATTCTCCGCCAATCTCGCGGAGAAGGCGCTCTTTTCGCTGAATGGCGGCTCGCCGCCGATCGCGATAATACCCGCGATCGTGATTCACTTTTCATCCCTCCTTGACAGTTCGAGCCGCCTGCAAGAGCTGTCAAGACAGGGAATGTTACGCTCTTACAGGCAGCCTATCCGCCGAGGAAAAGACGCGATATGCATATCGATCATCCTTTCTTTCTGTTTTGAGTATGGCTTGAATTAGATAGCCGGTTTATCCGGCATACCGGCGACCTGCCGATAGAACAGATACGCATCGATAATGTTGAGCACGCCGTTGTGATCCATATCACCGAACAAGGACATTTTACGCGTCATCGCGCGTTTTCCGCTGACCGTGTGATAGAGCAAAAAGGCGTCTTTGATGTTCACAACGCTGTCACCGTCCAGATCGTTCACGACCGGGGCGACCGGTTTGGTCGGGACAGGCGGCGCTTCAGTTGTCGTGATGGCCTTTGTGGTCGTGGTGGCGGCTTTTGTAGTGGTCGTGGTCGGATCGGGCGCCGCAAAAGCGGCAATATTCACGCCGCCGTTCAAAACGGTATAGACGGTATTATAGGGCTTGCCGCCGTTGATGTTCGCCCTGGAAGAGCAAAGCTCCCAAAACGCCAGCGTGACCGGGATGGGGCCTTCGGACAACACCTCAAATTGCAGCGTGAACATGCAGCCGCCCACGGTCGAACCGGTGAGTCGGCCGGAGGCAAACGCCAGGCGAATGTGCCCATTTTCGGGCATCGCGGAAGCATACATCGTGTTTTTGAAGATCTCGTCGTTGAGCACCATCAGCGAGGTAAGATCCTCTTCCAGCGCAACCTCATCGGGAAGAAGGCGCAGCGCAGTCGGGTCAAAGGAGATGAGCATCGTGCCATTGACCATATAATGACCTTCGCTGACGTCAAAGGGGATCTCGACGATATCCCCGACCGAAGCGGTTACGGTGCCGACGGTGAAAGCGATCGGCTCATCCGCCGAGGAAATCATACCGACAGAAGAGAAGGCAACCGACAACAGCAACGCGATCGTCATGAGCAGAGCGGATCCTTTCAGGATGGGATGGTTCATAGGAACGGCTCCTTTTTTGCAGTTTCTTTGGGGTCAAAACCCGGAATCAATCGTGTTCAAAACTGGCGGCGATTGCCGACAGATCGTCCATCATCGCCAGGTAAGGCTCGGCGAGCGAGGCGTCATACTGCATGTCGGTCACGTTGAGCCAGAGAATATGGGTGTCTTCCAAACGGACGATTTCAAAATAATCGGGATACATCTCGTCGCGGTAGTCGCTGTCGGGGACAAAATAGATCGAGAACAGCTTGCCGTGCGCGTTCGCCTGATAGTTTTGCAGCTCAAAAAACTGCACGCCGCGTTCGACTTCCCGGGTGGCGTAGGCGCCTTCCCATGACGCGGGGAGCGTCAGCGAAAATCCAAAGCGGTCGCTGTGGTAGGTCAAAGAGGCCGGCTGTGCGGGCGCTTCGGCGGTGACTGCCGGTTCTTCGGCGGCTGTGGTTGTGACGGCGGTGGCCGTCGGGTTTGTCGTCGCGGCGACGGTCGCTTTGGTCGTGGTGGTCACGGCGGTCGTGTCGCCGTCGCCGCCGTTGCAGGCGGTCAGCGTGAGCAGCAACGCCAGTGCAGCCAGTGCCGCCCCTATCCGAATCGCTTTCATGAAGTATCACCTCGTCGTCAGCGTATCACAAAACCGCAGTTCTGTCAAGTTTTCCTTGTGCCGGCGGCCAAAGTGTGCTAATATAAAGGAAAGAATGACTGAAAAAGGAGATGTCTGTATGAAAATCGGTCGCTTGATCGCCATGGCGGCGTCGCTGTGCCTGCTTATGGGCGTGATGCCGTTTGCCGCGTCGGCGGAAACCACCGTCGACTTTGCAAACATGGCAGGGCACTATAAAACGCAGGGCCGCGTGACTCTGAACGGCACGGCGCTGGAGATGGATACCTCGTCGTCCGGCTTTGAGTTTTATTTTGAGGGCAGCGGCGACGTCAAGCTCTATGGCTCGTTCTGCGCCCGCTATACGACCAACATGTTCTTTACCGTCATTGTGGACGGCGTGAAGACCCGCCAGGAGGTCAACCTCGACAAAACCGGCACGTTTTACGGCCGCACGATCACTTTGGCGAGCGGACTCTCTTCCGGCAAGCACCACATCGAGTTCTATAAACAAACCGAAGCGTCGAGCGCCTTTGTGACGGCGCGGTCGCTGACCTTTACCGGCACGCTGCTTTCAGCACCTCCGGCGGATAAAATCACCATGGAAGTGGTGGGCGACTCCATCACAGGCGGCGCGTCGCTGCTCGCAAATAACTCGACCGCCAACGCAAGCTATCCGGTGTATCAGGACGGCACACTGACCTACGCCTATCTCTGCGGCGAGGCGCTCGGCGCCAATATCCGCGTCACCCAAACGAGCGGCTACGGCTGCGTGTCCGGCTGGAATCAGGACGGCATCAACCTGCAGGACATGTATCCCTACACCAGCTATTGGCGCAGCAAGACGACGCTCTACGACTTCAACCCGCCGGCGGAGATCGTCGTCATCAACCTCGGCACCAACGACTATACCAGCCGCGACGTGCGCGGGCTGACCGGCGCCGCCTTCAAAGCGGGCGCGAAAAACCTCATGACCATGGCTCGCAATAAAAACCCGGGCGCGAAGATCGTCTGGTGCACCGGCATGATGGGCACCTTCTATAAAGATATCCTGACCGCTGCGATCAGCGAGCTCGGCGGCGCTTCAAGCGGCTATTATTTCTGCGAGCTGCCCTACGGCGTGTCGGGCGGCGAGGGACATCCGAACGCCGCGCAGCACGCGGCGGCCGCGGTGACGCTTGAAAACTTCCTGCTCCAAAACTGCTTGCCGAGCAATTATAAACTCGGGTTCTCGACCGCGTCCGATCTGCAGGGCGCCATCACCGCTGCTAAAGCGGTGGCAAACCCGTCGGCGGCGCTGACGAGCGCGATCGCCGATGCGGAGATGGAACTGAGCGTCGGTACGACCGACGCCTATCGCCTCGGCGTGCGCAAGGCGGCGCTGCAAGCGGCGATGGACGGCCAGCTCGGCGTCAGCCTGATGCCGCAAAAGGATACCGCCGTCACACCGGTGGAAAGCGGTTCGTCGGTTTGGGTGTACTATGACGCGCCCGATGGCTCGGTCACGCTGTATAAAGCGGGCGACGGCTACTACTGGCCGCACGTCAATACGCTGAATACCTCTCTCACGATCGACCTGAACGCGACGCCCTATCTCAACATTCGTTCGGAGGGCACGGCGGAGCTGAATGTTCACATGGCGGTCGTGGATGCATCCGGCAACCAGCATTATGTCACCGCGACCGATCTGGCGGGCGTCAGCACGGTCAACTTTGCCGCCGGCGAGGTGCAGGCGTCGGTCGACTGCAAGCAGGCGTTCGCGGCGTATCTCGACGCGAACGGCTGTGTCACGCTCATCGGCTGTGACATTTACGCCGTCGGCACAAAAGATCAGTATGTGAAATTGTATACCTGCGAGTTCGCCGGGAAGCCGCTGTCTTCCTCGGCGGTGACGCCGGGCGACGTCAACGGCGATAATAAGGTGACCACCTCGGATTCGCGCGTGATCCTTGCCAGCATCACCGGTTCGGTCACCTTGACCGACGACCAGAAAAAAGCCGCCGATTTCAACAACGACGGCAAGATCAACACCAGCGACGTGCGCGCGATGCTCAGCAGCATCGTCACCGGCTGATGAGAATAACACTAGATTTAGCGCCAAATTCTTCACAAAATCACAACATCCTGTGAAAAAACGGAAAAATTTTCCGAAAAGTTCTTGCATTTTGTGGAAAAAGACGTTATAATAACAACAGTTGACGGAAAGACACGCTTGTGGATTTTTTCGTTTCCCCCTTAAAAAAAGCAGCCGAAAGGCTGCTTTTTTTCAGACTGTCGAAAAAGGCACAGACCGCCGGAATTCATGCAGGAAAAGCCTTTCAAAACTTCATGTAAAATTCAGTTGCTATCAATGCCATTTTTTCAGCCCTTGAAAACCCTCGTGTTTTCAAGGGCTGCGGCTATCCGCCATTTTGCCCTCTAGCGTATCCGCATACGCCGACGATGGCAAAATGACGGATTCTGCACTCTTTTTCGGCAGCCTGCCAGCGTGTCAAAAGATTTTTTGACACGCTGTAAAAAAGCAGCCGAAAGGCTGCTTTTTTTATTCAAGCCGCCTTTCGGCGGCTTGGTATGGCGTCACCGCGCGATTGCGCGCCGATTTGCGGCGACTTTTGCGGC
>JAFTBJ010000003.1 GCA_017455295.1 Clostridia bacterium | reverse complement strand
GCTGCACCACATCAAAAAAGAGAACATCGGCCTGATCGAAGTGATGGGTCTGGCCGTTTTACCGGCGCGCCTCAAAGCGGAACTTTCTGCGCTCGAAGCGGCGATCCTCGAAGGCCGCGACCTGCGTGCCGATCCGACGCTTGAAAAGCATGCAGATTGGGTGGATGAACTGCGGCGGCAGTATGCGTTCACGGCCAATAATACAATGGATATTTTGAAAACAGAAGTCGGCCGGGTGTTTGCCACCGTGCTCGAACATGCCGGGGTGTACAAATGCACCGACAGCGGGCGAGCCGCTTTTTGCCGCTTTATCGACAGCGTGAGGTGACTCATGACCACGACCAAACGGATGCGTTTTCTGACAATCTATAACGCCGCGATCGTGCTGCTCGTGCTGGTCGCCTGGGGACGAATGCTATCCTCCGGCGACGAAACGACACTCTCGACCGGCGGTCTTGCCAATCTCAAATATTTTACGGTGCTTTCCAATTTGCTGGAAGGTGCGGCGGCCGCGATCTTGGCGATCGAGGCCGTTTTGGTGCTATGCGGCAAGCGGGAAGCGATCGCGCCGTTTGTGCTGCGCCTGAAATATGCGGCGACCGTCGCGGTCGCCATCACCTTTTTAGTGGTGCTGATATTTTTGGGGCCCTTGTATGGCTTTGATATCATGTATGTGCGCGCCAACTTCTGGTTCCATCTGGTGATCCCGTTACTCGCGATGGCGGAGTTTTGCCTGTTTGATCGATTTTCCCGCCTGTCCTTTCGGCAAGCCTGGATGGCGGTGCTGCCGCCCTTG
Organism: Clostridia bacterium; assembly: GCA_017455295.1. Lineage (GTDB taxonomy): Bacteria > Bacillota > Clostridia > Oscillospirales > Acutalibacteraceae > RGIG1959. The sequence goes on along the minus strand of JAFTBJ010000003.1, from coordinate 6,027 downwards.
ATCTACGGCCTTGCATATGCGGCCAACATCCTGATAAACGGGGTAGAGGGCAACGATATCTACGGCTTTGTCATGTGGGGCCTGCCGACCGGCTTTGCGATTTTTGCCGGGATCCTGGCGCTCTCCTATGGCGTCGGATGCCTCCTGCTGCTCGGCCACCGCGCCGGTCGGAAGGAGGGGACGTGATGCCGCTTTTGAGCGTTCACCATCTGGCCAAACGCTTCGGCGATCGCACGTTGTTTGAAAATATCGGCTTCGACGTGGAACCGGGCGATCGCATCGGTCTTGTCGGCGCCAATGGCTGCGGCAAAACGACGTTGTTTCAAATGCTGGTCGGGGAATCCGACTGCGATGAGGGACAGGTTGTGCGGTCGGCGTCGCTCTCGATCGGGTATATGCGGCAGCAGATCGCAAACGACGACAGGCAATCGCTGACAGCATTCGTGGAGGGTGTTTTTGCCGACCATATCGCCGCCGAACAGGAGCTTGATCAAATCAACGAGGCGCTGCAAACCGCGGCTTATGAAGGCGACGCCACCCTGATTGAACGGCAGGCGGCGCTGCGCGAGCAGCTGGAACAAAACGGCGGGCTTTACTATAAAGCGCGGGTGCGCGGCGCCCTGCTCGGACTCGGCTTTTCAGAAAGCGATCTAGACCGCTCGCTGTCCACCTTCAGCGGAGGCCAGCGCTCCAAAGCAGCGATGGCGCGATTGCTGCTTGAGAATCATACGTTGCTGCTGCTTGACGAGCCGACCAACCACCTCGATGTGGAATCGGTCGAGTGGCTCGAAGAATTTCTCGCTGATTATCGCGGCGCGTTTATCGTGATCTCGCACGATCGTTATTTTCTGGATCGGGTGACCACTCGCACGATCGAGATCGAATATGGTCGCCTATATATGACAAACGGCAGCTATTCGACCCACAGGGATAAGAGAGAAGAGGATCGCGCGATTCGGGAAAAGCATTATCAAAACGCGCAGCGGGAGATCCGACGCATTGAGGAAAACATCGCGCTGCTACGGCAATGGAATCGCGAAAAAAGCATCCGTGCGGCGGAAAGCCGGGAGAAGCGAGTGGAGCGCCTCAAAGCGGAACTGGAGGTTCCGCCGTCGGTGCTCGATACGATCCGGTTTGATTTTACCGTCGCCACGCCGAGCGGCAGCGAGGTGGTGGAGGCAGGCGAGCTGCAAAAATCATTTGGCGGCACGCCGCTTTTTGCAAACGTCGATTTGCACATCCGCAAGGGCGATCGGGTGTTCCTTTACGGCCCGAACGGCTGCGGTAAAACCACGTTATTGAAAATTTTAAATGGCACGCTTTTTCCCGATAAGGGCTTTGTGCGACTGGGCGCAAAGGTCAGCATTGGCTATTACGATCAAACGCAAAGCGGCTTGTCAAACGACAACATGGCGATCGACGAATTATGGGACGCCTATCCGCAGTTGACTCAAACGGCGGTGCGCAGTGCAATGGCCGCGTTTCTCTTTCGCGGCGACGATGTCTTCAAGCCGATTGCCCTCTTGTCTGGCGGCGAAAAAGCGCGGCTGCTGCTTCTCAAACTGATGCTGGCGCGGGACAATTTGCTGCTGCTTGACGAACCGACCAACCATCTCGACATCGCGTCCCGTGAAGCGCTCGAAAAGGCGCTCGATGGGTATGACGGCACGATGGTGATTGTCTCTCACGATCGATATTTTATCAACCGAATGGCCAATCGCATGCTGTGGCTGCGGCCGAATGGTGTGGAAACGGTGATCGGCAACTATGATGATCTAAAGGCGCACATGGCGAAGACTGCTTCGCCAAAAAGTTCGCCGCCCGGCAAAAAGCTGTCCGGAGGCGATGGCGGCGGGCGGGACGCTGCGGCGCGGCGGCGCAAAGGCGCACAGATCCGACAGCTTGAGCAGGAGATCGAGCAGACGGAAAACCAGCTTGCCGAAAAGCGCGAGGCGCTGGCAGCTCCTGAGATCGCGGTAGACTATCAGCAGGTGCTCGCGTTGAGTGAAGAGATTGAAGCGCTGGAAGTGCGACTCGACGAAATGATGGAGCGGTGGGAAGCTCTACAGACCGAATCCTAAATCTTAATCAAACAAACCCGCGGGCGATCCGAATCATTTCGGATCGCCCGCGGGTGTTATGTACATGTCATTACAGATTCACTTTTTTTCCGCAGGAAGGACAAAACCGCATATTCTCGCCAAGACGCTGACCGCATGTACCGCAGAATTTGTTTGCAACCGGTGCGGTCGGTGCGGCCGGCGCTTGCGGTGCCACAGGTGCTTGCGGATATACCGGCGGAGATGTCGTCTGAGGAGCGGCTGCCAGACCGCTATCCAGATATTGGAAGATTACCCGCACGTTGGAGGCGTTTTTTCCACCGTCAAAAAGCTGTGTCGGCATGCCGCATTCCGAATGGATGTGCACGTTGGTCATGGCGCCTTCGACAGTCAGCGTGATGGTGATCTTCTCGCCCCAGGAAGCCCAGGTCGTGCCGTGCAGAATCCGGAACCATACGCTGTTTCCGGTGGGGTTTTCTGATTGCAGTGATAGATTTAGGCCGGCTTGCCCGATCGCCCGCACACGGGCAGCAACCGCTTCGAGCGGCGCGGCATACAATTTGGAATCTTGTGCTTGTCTGGCCATATTAGGGGATCACTCTTTCTTTCAATAATTATCTCATTCAGTATACCAGAACATTTCGGAAAACGCAAGGGTCAGGCCGCAACGACGCCATTGCCGGTGCTGCCCGGCATGGTCGGCGCAGCGTCGCCCTTGCCGCCTTGCGAGCCCATATCGCGGATCGTGATATCCGACGCGTCCACGCGATCGGTCTCGTTTTGCGCATCGCTGTTGGTGCTAAGCTGACCGCTCAGCTGCTTGCGGATGCTTTCTGCGCGTCGGGCGCAAAAGACAGAGAGCGTATCAACAGCCGTGTCCACCTGAGCGAGCGTGTAAAACGCGGTCGGATCGGCTTCGATATACGGTCGGATCATCTCGTATACCCGCTTGATCTCGGCTTCGCAATCGCCGTTTTCAAAGAAGTCGGCGAGCAGCTGGTCATAAACGGCGTGATAAGCGGCAAGGTATTCTTCGTTCGACGCAATGACGTTCCAAAGCGGTCTCGCTTCTTCGGTGGTGCCGGAAAGCGGGGAGTCGATGCCCCAGTTGACAGAGGCTGTCGCATCTTCACCGCCCATAAAGCCACCGAACGCGAGGTTATAGTCCCACGGGAACACGGTGACCTTGCCGGCGGATTCATACAAATAGTAGTTGTGCAGCATCGTGCCGGTGTAGCCGTCGTAATTGAGTACAAAATTGTGAGCAGCAAAATACCGGATGAGCTGATCCATGTCCCAATATTGAGCGGCGCTTCCATCCGAGAGCGCCTTGATGGCAGCAATCAGCTCCTGCTCGTCTTCTTCCGTTACGTCGTTTTCTTCGTTTTCAAAGATCGCTTTGTAGCTGTCCTTTTCGTCATCTGTATATACGAGGTCGGCACCGCCGCCTTCGCCAAAGGAAGCGCCTGGCATCTTGCCGTCAAACCCTTCCGGTATTTCCCCATCAAACCCTTCTGGCACTTCTCCGGAAAAGCCTTCCGGCATCTCACCGGAGAACCCTTCCGGCGGCTGGCCGGGGAAATTGCCAAATGGCGTTTGCCCGCCCGATTGTCCGGGAGAATTCGGCCGCTGCTTGCCACTGTCGCCTTCCGGCGGCTGGAAGTTGCCAAAGGGGAAGGAGGAAGAAGGGCCTTGATCTGACGTGCTGTTCTCGTCCGGGGAGAACGGCACGGCGTCGTCAATCTCATTATTGTCCGCCTTTGGGCCGTTTGTCGGTTGCTTGCCGTTTGCGATATTGGCGATTGTCTGCGGTTCCGGCTTATAAAGCGCGCCGTCTTCTTCTCCGTAATTTCTCGTCAAAAATGACGTGGACACATCTTCGATGGCAATATACAATCCGTGCACCTGCCCGTTGATGGACAGCTCAGCGTAACTTGCCAGCGAGGCGTTGACGCCGGCCTTGCGCATAATCAAATAGGACAGATAGTCTTTCATATAGGTGGCGTCGGACATCATGTTGTTCAAGTTCAGCTTGTCGAGTCCCTGATACGTCTGTCCCTCAACATATTTGCCGAAATTGATCTTGAAGCTGTAGCGGTTGGAGGTGGTGGAAGCTACCTGCGACAGCGACGTGTTGCCTTTGGTTGCAAAGGATACGTTTTCCAGCGTGTCTCCGTCGATGGTCACGTCTACGGCATATTTTGTCTTATTCAACGGGTTTTGCAGCAGATCGTTCCAGTCTTCTTCTTTGATGGTCACATTGATCTTGTGCACATAACTTGTGTCAAACAATCCCGTTTCATAGGCGGGATGCGTTTGACTTTCGGTTGTGCTTTGCACGGCAGGCGTGATGCTGTCGGTTGCTGTACAAGAGGAGAGGCATATAATCGCCGCCGCAAGCAAGCTGATAAAACCAAGCAGACGTTTTTTCATAAGAGATACCTCGCAGTTGGATTCTTTGTAAAGTAGTATACCAGAATGCGGCAAAAAAATGTGAATAGTTTTCCGACTTTGTGTGAAGATTACCTGAAATTTGCCACATATGTGTCCGCCATTGACAAGATATGGGATTTGTGTTATTTCTAATTATAGATAAGAGAAAGGGGGAAATGCGGTGAAAAAGACAAGCGTGCTCAGCGTGTGGTCAATTGTGGTGAACGGCTTGCTTGTGCTGCTGTATGCGCTGGCGGCCAACGCCGCATGGTGCATCTCGATCCATCCCGCTTTGGTGACGGCTGTGTATGTCGTGACGGTGGTAGCGGTCAATGTATGGATCGGCACAGCGCCCGCCTTTGTTCCGTCTTGGCGTATGCGCATCTGCTGGCACGGCGTGTGGTCGCTGATCGGTTTTGGCGTGTCGCTGTCGGTGTCGATCCCGGCGCAGATCGGGATCGGGTACTATTTGATGCCGCTCAATATCGGGGCGTATTTGAGACAGCTTCTTGCGTGTATTGTGCTACTGTTGCTGCTTTTCTGGAACGGCATCCTGTCGGTCTATTTGACCTCCATACAGCTTGGTATCCGCCTGCGGGTGATCGGAATTTTATGTGGATGGATCCCCGAAGTGAATCTTTTTGTGCTGTTTTTGATCGTGCGTACCTGTTGGAACGAAGTGATCTTCGAGTGCAAAAAAGAGCGGTTAAATCAGGAACGGGAAGCGGACAAGATCTGTCAAACAAAATATCCCATCCTGTTTGTGCATGGCGTCTTTTTCCGGGATTTCAAACGAGTGAATTATTGGGGTCGGATCCCGAAAGAACTGATCCGCAACGGAGCGGTCGTATTTTACGGCGAGCATTCGTCTGCTGCGTCGATCGAACGATCAGCCGATGAACTTGCTACCCGTATTCGGGATGTTCTGCAGCAAACCGGGTGCGAAAAGCTTAATATCATCGCGCATTCTAAAGGCGGCCTCGACTGCCGTATGGCGATGGCGGATGGCATCGCGGACTGCGTTGCGTCGCTCACCACCATCAACACGCCGCATCGCGGCAGCACGTTTGCCGATTATATGCTGGGAAAGGTACCGACCGATATACAGCGCCGCATCGAGAAACATTATAACAAAGCCGCCGCGTGGTTCGGCGATGGCGACCCCGACTTTATGGCGGCAGTGCGCGATTTGACGGCTGCGCATTGTGTGCCGCTCGATAAGGCATTGCCGTGCCCGCACGGCGTATTTTGCCAAAGTGTCGGCTCGGTGCTCAAAAAAGCAATCAGCGGAAAATTTCCGCTGAATATGTCCTATGTGTTTGTGCGAAGCATGTCCGGCAAAAACGACGGACTGGTAGGCGAGGATTCCTTTTCATATGGGGAGCAGTATACCTTGCTGCAGCCGCCGCGGAATCGCGGCATTTCCCACGGCGACGTGATCGATCTCAACCGTGAAAATATCCCCGGATTTGATGTGCGCGAGTTTTATGTGCAGTTGGTTGCGGATTTAAAAAACCGTGGGCTTTGATGCGGT
>JAFTBJ010000034.1 GCA_017455295.1 Clostridia bacterium | reverse complement strand
GGTCTCTTCCGCATAGATCTGGACTTTCTGACCAACTTTCAACTGAGAAAGATAGCCGTAGTTGGCAGAACCGGTCTGGGCATACAAAACGAATTGGTTCTCGCCGAACGTGGTGGCATAGGTGTTTTCTTGTTTGGAAGCCACTTCGCCCTGCATAACGCCGTTCACGATCAAATCGGTGCCGTTAAGCTTATTGAAAACAACTTCAATACCTTTTGCAGAAGAATTCGTGTAGGTCTTGCTGCCGATATCGCTGTCGAAATAGCTCAGCGGATCCCACCAGTTATCGCCGACATACCGTTTGTTGATGTTGTCAATGATGGCATTTCCCTGTTCTTTTCCTTCCACATAGAAATGGTAGGAAATACGAGATTCTACAAACCGCATCGCACCGGTGTTGTCAATCGCCATCACCACTTCACGGTTATTCGCAGTAGGATCCTGGTTCGAGGGGTTGGTGCGCGACGCCGTATCAGCCGTGATCTTACCGTTGGTGATCAAAATGCCTTCCAGCGTACCATAGTTGCCGTTGGTGGTGTTATTCATCGAGAAGAATTCGCCGTTGACGCCGCCATATACCGTGTAGCCTTCTTCTTTGGCTTTGTTCACAGAACTCTTCACCGTATAGCCAACACTCGGCTGCGGCTGATATGCCATTGGGAACAGCCCGCTCGCGTCCGGATTGAATTCCATGACATAGCCACTCTGGCCTTTACCGAAATAATTATCGGTAAACGTAAAGCCGCTATACGACAGGCCATCTGTCACGTCATAGCTGGTCGCCGAGTTGACCTTGCCGATACCGCTGATGGTCTGTCCGTTCGTGATGATGTCCGCCGACACGGTAAAGGCCGCCGAGGACGCCAACAGCGCAACGACCAGCAACACGGCGAGAAGCCGTGCGGCATGGATTTGAAGTGTTTTTCTCATAGCTAACATCCTTCCTGTATTTTTGGTGATCGCTCACTAAAGTTGACTGTAATTTATGCAGAAATAACCGTGCGCAGCATCTTGCGGACATCGGTCGAACTGACTGAACCGTCGCCATCATAATCCGCCGCTTTCAGTTGCGTAGTCGTAAAGTTTGCCTGACCAAGGATATGCCGTATAATAAGACGGGCATCCGACGAGCTGACCGTCTTATCGCCGTCCACATCGCCGGCCATTACACCGGACGACAGCACATCCTGCACCAGATCGATCGAATGGACGATCACGTCGGTACCGGCGTCACCGATATTAAAGACGCGAAGGCCTGTGATAGACACCGAACCGTTGCTGATCGCGGAAGTCGGAACAAAGTCGGCAAGCGAGATCGTACCGGTGAAGCGTTTGCCGTTGCCGACCAGGTCGTCACCGCTGTAAGTATTGGTCCCGTTGAAATATTTTTGGATCTGCGCATCGGAACCGTCACTGAACGACACGACGATGCTCAAGGCTCCGCCAACCGTTATGTCATAATGCAGACGATCATCAATCGACGCCTGCTGCGAGGTCAGCTCCGTGTTGTCCACTGCCGGCCAGTTGCCGGTGGTGTTGCGAAGTGTATAAGACCCATCCGCATTCTTGGTCGCGTCGATATTCATATTCTTCATGGCGTTCTTCCAGAAGCCCGCCGCCGACGGGAGAAGCGAAATGTAATGCTCCTCATACTGCGCACTGCCGGTCGTCACCTGGATGGTGACCGGCGCGGTGATAACGTAGTACGAACCGGCATTTTTCGTCGTCACTTTATACCGCAGAATGGCGATCGCCGTGCCGGTCGTGCTGGCACGCACATTGGTGCCGGACGTAGTGAAGGTGATATTGTCGCCGCCGATGCGCTGCACGGTGCAGTTGACGAGCGATTTGTTGTTGCCGGAGATCTCCCCTTCCGCTTTGATCGCCGTCGCCGTGTTGGCGGGCATCACGATGGTGTCGGAGGTCGCCGTCAATTTGCGGACATACGTATCATCAAATTCCTGGTAGTTGCCGGTAAAGCTCTGGACGCCCGCAATATAACCGCGATCGAATAAGACCTGATCGGTATAGGTCCAGAGATAGAAGTGCAGACCGCGTTCGGAGCAGAACTTCATCGCCGCCGTGCGGAACTGCCAGTCACCGGCGTTCGTTTCGTTGAGGCTCGAATCGGTGCGAACGACCGCGCTGTTGTTCGGATGGCAGGTCATATTGTAGCGAAGAAGACCGTTGTTCTTCATCCACTGTGCCAGGCCGGCGCCGGTCGTGTTGCTGCCGCCGTTATTATAGAGCATACCGGTGGACACGCCAGGCATTTGGTTGCGGCAGCGGATGGCCTGGTCGCCGTAGAAGGTGATGAATACCACTTGATCCTGCATATCCAGTGCGTTGATCACACGGCAGGTTTCGGTCACAAGCTCCGCGTTATAATACTTGATTTCAATAACGGCTATCACATCCGTAGTTTTGATATATTCCAAAAACTCCTGCAGCGTCGGGATGCGTTCACTCGAAACGGTGCCGTTCGGATTTTTTACATAATACGTTCTGAGTTCCGCATAGGTGGAATTCTCGATGGATTTTGATTTATCGGTACAGTTGGTGAGATTATACAGCACGTCGTCGTGCAGCAGCATCGCCACGCCGTCTTTGGACAGATGCACATCGGTCTCAATGAGATCGGCTCCCGCTTCCGCCGCACCGCGATAGGATGCCATTGTGTTTTCCGGATACTTCGACGGATAACCGCGGTGACCGACCATGAACGGTTCACGGATCAGCGTCGTATCGGTGAAGCTCTCGATCACGGAGATGACCGATGAGGGGCTCGCGCTCACGATACCGTTGACACCTTTATAAATCTCATTATAAATACCCGCGCTATCAAAGGTGCCGATCGACCAGACGTTGAGCAGGCGTTTTTGGAAATACGCCGTGATTTCTTTGGTCAAATACTGCGAATCGATCATGACCGTCTTCGCCCACGCGCAGTTGGTATCGTTGCGCATGGCGGACAGGGTCGAAGCACTCGGCGCGCCGGTCAATTTATAATACAGCACGCCATAGAGATTCGGCATCTTGTCACGCGCATATTTGAGCACGGATTTGGAATCGGAAACGATGTACGCATCGGAAAGCCCGCTATTGGAAACAAAGGTATTCAACGCATCCGCTGTTGCTGTATCTTTGATATACAGCGCCGGGATCACCTTTCCGTTCGTTTTGTTCAGTGCATTGGAGAGGGACGTAATCGCTGTACCGGACGGCGTGGTCACGTTCAAAGAGGAGCTGAGATAATACAGGGCGGTCGACGGCAGTTTGGTGCCGCTGATCGAATTATATACCGAGGACGAACTGACGTCCGCCACCACGGAAGGTGCGTCGATCAGTCCGGTCGAAGGCACATAGGTGTCATAGTAGCTCGGCTGTGTAGTCACGACGCCGGTTTCTTCCGTCACCACGACGTTGTCAAAGCGCACCGTCATATTGGACGTGTTAAAGCCGATGGTGCCCGCCGTGATGTATTGATAGGTACTGCCGCTGGTATCCAGCGTTTGATTGAAAACGTGGCAGTCGTCAATGTAATAGTTGATATTGGCGCCGCGGCAGATCACTTTCAGGTGATATGTCTGATTGAGTTCCAGCGTTTGCAGCTGCGCGTTTTTCGCAATTTGATAATAGGTCGTTGACCCATTGTCCAACTTCTTTTGAATAGACAGTTCGTCCTGCACGCTTGGTTTCGTGCGAATCGTGCAGTAATAGTACGGTGCATAATACCCGTTAATCGGTGTGGTGCCGGCAATGCGGAACATCATGCTCGAATACCGCGTACTGGTTGAAATCGGCAAATAGTCCGCATCCAAAACGGTATAATCGGCTTCAAACGTATAGTTGCCGTAATTCTTGAGCTCATTGCCCATATAGACAACACCGGTTTGCGCATCCGACGTTTTCGCCGCCTTAATGACAAGGCCGCCATCCTGCACAGACACGTCTGTGACGCCGGACGGGCTGGACACAATCCAGCCGCTTGGCAGTGAGCCATTTGCGGTGCTGTTGAAATTTTCACTGAACAGCACGGTCGCTGCGCTTGTCGGCAAGATAGTCCCGCAGACTGCCAACAACGACACCAATAGCGCCAGAGACAATACATATGACAACGCTTGTTTACCAATCGAACGCATACATCTCCGCCTCCCAAAATTTGTTTGGTTCTTGATCGTGAGAAGCAGGCCGTCAAAAAAACGCCCTACCCCCTACTTTCTTAAGATTATCATACCCTAAGTATAGGCAAAAGTCAACAGCGTTTTTTCTAAAAAATCAAATTGATTTGTGCATATAAACAAAAAGCGACAGGCAAATTGTTTCATATTCCACAAACGCCAAGCGAATGTGTAGAATTTGAAACAATTTGCCTGTAAAAAGCACACGATTTTCAGACGATAGGATATCTCCCCAGCATCTCACGTGCCGCGGCCAGGGTCGAAGCCGACAGATCGCCACCGATCATGCGCGCTAATTCTGTGCACCGTTCTTCCCCTTCCAGTAGCCGAACTGATGTATAGGTGCGATCTTGTTCTGTTGTTTTCTCAATCAATAGATGATCATGTGCACAAGCGGCGATCTGTGCAAGATGCGTCACACATAACACTTGTTTTCCGCTTGCCGCCAATGCCCGCAAGCGGTCACCGACTTTCGCTGCTGCCCGACCGCCGATCCCGGCATCAATCTCATCAAAAACCAGCGTCGGGATCTCGTCTGCACCGGCCATCACCGTTTTCAAGGCCAGCATGATACGCGACAGTTCGCCGCCGGATGCGATCTTAGCAATCGAGCGTGGCGGTTCACCGGGATTGGCACTGATCAAAAACTCTACCTGATCGGCGCCGGAAGCGGTCAGCGCCGTTTTTTCAATTGAGACTTGCAGTGTTACCCGTGGCATATCCAGATATTGCAATTGTTCGCCTACTTCCTTGCAAAAAACAATCGCGGCCTGTTTTCGGGCACTCGTTAAGTGTGCAGCCGCTTCCAGCAGCTGTGACTGCTCATACTGCAGTTGAGCGGTCAAACGCTCTTTTTCTTCATCGGACTGTTCAATCTCTGACAATTCCAGCCGCGCTTTCTGTTCATAAGTAAGCACCGCTTCCGAACTACCGCCGTATTTAGTAAATAGCCGCCGCAAAAGTGCCAAACGATCTTCAATACGATCGAGCTCCGCCGGATCAAAATCGGGCGAATCGATCCGATTGCGCAACACAGCTGCTGCATCGCGCAATTCAATTGCAGTGGTTTCCACTCGTTCGGCTATCTCACGTGATTCTGCAAAATAGCGCCCCGCGTCTCGCAAAAACGCAATCGTCTGTTCAATCAAAGAAATTGCGCCGTCCGTACCTTCGTCCCCCTCAAGAAGCTGGGAAGCCGCTTGAAGCGAACGACGGATCCGATCGGCATTGCGCAGGATATCGCGCCGGGCGGCAAGAGCGTCTTCTTCGCCCGGTGTCACCGCGGCTTGTTCAATCTCGTCTGTTTGAAAGCGAAGCATATCCAGACGTTCCGCTCGTGACCGTTCATCCTCTGTCAGTTTTTTTAATGCGCGATGCGTTGCGCAATAGCGATGATATATCGTTTCATAGTCAGCATGGATACTCTCCAAACCGCCCAATCGATCCAAATATTCAGCGTGGCGTTCTACCGAAAGTAGCGCCTGGTTTTCATGCTGTCCGTGGATATTGACAAGCATGCGGCCAATGGTGCGCAAAACGGCGGCCGTACAAGGCTGACCGCCGATATAACAAACGCTTTTGTTTTCCGCCGAGATTTTTCGCCGTAAAAGCAATGTGCCATCCGGCTCCGCTTCATAACCGTTGTTTTCCAAATAGGCCATCAGTGAAGAGGGAAGATTATTAAAGGTCGCCGTCACCATGGCAAACGATTTGCCGCTACGCACCAAGTCTTTTGAAGCGCGCTCTCCCAATACCGCAGATAATGCATCGATCAAAATCGACTTTCCTGCTCCGGTCTCTCCTGTCAGTACCGTTAACCAAGGTCCGGGCATAACGTCTGCGTGCTCGATCACGGCAACATTATCGATATAAAGCTGTGTCAGCACCGTCTTCACCTCATCAATGTGCTTGTTTACTCATTGGAAAATGTGCGCAGCGTCTGGACAAGCGCAGAGGCTTGTTCAACCGAACGCACCACCAGCAACAGCGTATCATCCCCTGCCAGCGATCCGACAACAGCCGGAAGGCGCATGGAATCCGCCGCTGCGCAAACCGCTCCCGCTGTTCCTGGCAAGCACTTTACCACCACAATATTCCCTGCATAATCAATTTCCCGCACTGCATCATTCAGCATCGTATACAGCTTTTCGGTGGATGCGCCTTCTTCCGATTGTGTTGCACGTTCATAGCGATACCGCCCATTTTTGTCGTGCGTTTTTACAAGCCCCAATTCCCGAATATCTCGAGAAACCGTCGCCTGCGTCGCGGAAAATCCGGCATTTTTCAGTGCTTCCAAAATGGATTCCTGCGTTTCGACGATGTCTTGTTCAATGATGTGCAAAATTGCTTTTTGTCGTTCGGTTTTCATGGTGTGTCCGCCTCTCTAGTTTCGATCAATTAGTTTTTGCGTCAATACATCATAAAAGGCGCTTTCGTCTTTCAAAGAAATAGTACGTGCAACTTTCTCGTGCCGTTTGATTTGAACGCGATCCTGCTCGGATACTGCGACCGCTTCTTCGCCATCCACTGTCAAATAAGCTTCTTTGCCAACTGTGATGGTAAGCACTACGTTGTCAGAGAACAAATATGGACGTGTGTGCATGGAATGCGGGCAAATCGGAGTCAGCACCATGCAATTCAAAGCGGGGTCCACCACCGGACCTCCCGCCGACAACGAATAGGCGGTGGAACCGGTCGGGGTCGCTACAATCACGCCGTCTGCGCGATAGGTGATGACAGAGCGATCTTCGCTGAACACCTCAAGAGGGATCAAGCGGGAGATATGTCCACGAGAAATCACTGCTTCGTTCAAGGCGACAAACTGCCGCCGATCGCCGTCAGCAGTTTTCAACGTCACATCCAGCATCATGCGCTGTTCGGTTGTGTAACGGCCGTCGATCAAGCGATTCAATCGGTCAAGCTGATGGATCTCCAAGCCGGCTAGGAAGCCGATCCGGCCGCCATTGATGCCGAGGATCGGTAATTCTCCGTCTGCCGCTTTTGCAACATGCATGATCGTGCCGTCGCCTCCCAACACGACTGCCAGATCACAGGAAAGCAAGCATTGTCGCTGCCAATCATTCAAAATACCGCCGTTCCATGTCACGCAATATACATCAGCGCCTATTTGATGCAAAGCTTGCTCGACAGCATCGGCTGACGCTGCCCCTTGCGTATTCGGATTGAACACAAAAGCAATCCGCATCGTCGACGCCTCCGTTTCCAAGTAATCAAATAGTCTGTTCCGCCATAGCAGCTTCAATCAGTTGTTCATCCTGCATCGGCTGTGCGTCTTGCAAAGACACGACCGCCAGGTATTCCACGTTACCATCGCCGCCTTCGATCGGCGAGCGGGTCAACGATATAACACAAGCGTGCTGTTCTTTCCAAAAAGCCAGCATCGTACGAAGCACCCGTTCACGATCACGCGGATCACGCACAATCCCCTTTTTGGAAAGCGCTGCTCTGCCAGCTTCAAATTGCGGTTTGATCAAGCAAATAAATTTACCGTCACCGCGCAAAAGCGGCAAGACAGATTCCCAGATTCTTGTCAATGAAATAAAAGAAACATCCACCGTACAAATATCGATCGGTCTGTCCGGAATGATCGCTGCGACCGCATCGCGATCTCGAATGTCCACACCCTCCATTACCGTCACACGAGGATCGGCACGGAGAGAAGAATGCAGCTGATCGTGCCCAACATCAATCGCATATACATGCGCGGCGCCGTGCTGCAAAAGACAATCGGTAAATCCACCCGTCGACGCCCCAATATCCGCGCACCGTTTTCCCGCTGCATCCAGCAGCACAGAGGCGTCCAAAATCTTTTCAAGCTTTTCTCCGCCGCGGCCGACATAACGCCGCGGCCGCGAACAAGCAATATCATCCGCCGACGTAACCGGCGTCGCCGGCTTTCTGACTACAACGCCATTGACACATACCGTTCCGCCAAGAATTAGACGTTTGGCTTTATCGCGGCCTCCGGCGAGGCCTCGTTCGACAAGTGCCGCATCAAGTCGCATAGCCTCACTCATCTGTGATATCCTCTTCAACGGGCGAAACGGTGATCTCATCCGCAATAACCGTTACCGACGGCTCTGCCAAATCAACCGCATCATCGGAATGCTCCTTATCAAGTGATGTGTCTCCATCCGAAGCCTCTTCAAATTCTTCATCTGTTTCACTATCAAAAACTGGTTCTTCGCCATCTGCAGGCAGCTGTTCAAAGTCCATGTCCGACGATGTCATTTCAACCGTCTCTTCCACTGCCGCCACAATGCCTTCTACATCCAGGCCAACGATATGCAGGCCCTCTTCTGTTGAACAGCAAGGGATAAAGCGGTCAATTGCATATACTTCATAGCGCCTGGCAAAATTATTCTCTGCCAACTGCGAACCAAAATATTCTGCCACACCGCCACGACGACTCCCCTCTTCAAAAAAGAGTACGCGGAAATAGGTCAGCGCAACGCGTATACACGCTGGATCGATCGGTTTGATACGGTTTAATTTGAGGACAGACACATATCGTCCTTTTTGCGCCAATTCGTTTGCTGCCGCCAACACATTGCCAAACAAGCGACCATATGTGACGATCAAAACGTCCGATCGACGGGAGCGATACCAGGTAAAGGGCTGATAATCCGGAACAAATCCTTCCGGGATGCGCCATTCACCGCCTTTCGGATAACGAACCGCCGCAATGCCGTCCACATCATACACCGCTTGTTTCAACTGCGTGCGGAATTCCGCAAAGCAGCAAGGGGCATATACCGTTGCCCGGGGAATGGCATTCAGCATCGGTACATCAAAAATACCTTGATGTGTTTCGCCGTCGCCCGGTACGATCCCTGCGCGGTCAATTGCCAACACAACATGGCTGTTAATGATGGATGTATCGTTGATGAGCTGATCAAAAGATCGCTGCAGAAATGTGGAATAAACCGCAAAAACAGGGAGCATGCCGTTTTGTGACAAACCGGATGCAAAGGTAACGGCATGTTCCTCTGCAATTCCCACGTCAAAGCAACGTTTCGGGAATTCAGCAGCAATCTCGGATAATCCGGTACCATCCTGCATCGCCGCCGTGATAAAGCAAAGGCGATCATCCGCTTTCGCAAGGTCCTTCATGGTTTCGCCAAACACAGACGAAAACGTTGGACCGCTGACAAGCAGCTGTCCTGTTTCAATGTCAAAAGAGCTTACGCCGTGGAAAGCGTCCGGATTCTCCAAAGCAAAGCGATATCCGTTGCCTTTTATGGTATCCACATGAATGACCACCGGAGAATCGATCGTTTTTGCCGCTTCCAGCGCTTGTGTGATCTCACGGATGTTATGTCCATCCACCGGGCCGAGATAATAGTAGCCCATATCCTCAAACATACTGCTGTTGTGGTACAATCGACTTTTCAGCCCCAGTTTCATGGATTGCAGCAATCGGAAAAGCGGTTTGCCGAGCAAAGGAAATTTTCGAAGCCCCTTGCCGAAATTCTTTTTAAATCGCACATAACGCGGCTTGGCACGAAGCCGTGAAAGATGACGTGCTGTGAAACCGACATTGTGATTGATCGACATGCGATTGTCGTTAAGCAGCACAATCAGACGATCGTGGCTTCTGCCGGCGTTGCTGAGTCCTTCAAAAAGAAGACCGCCCGTCATGGCGCCATCGCCCACAAAGGCGATCACATATCCATCGTCTCCTTGCAGCGACTTAGCTTTTGCCAATCCGTTCGCCGCTGATACCGCTGTGCTGCTGTGGCCGACAATAAAAGCGTCACATGCACTTTCTTTCGGAGCCGGAAAGCCGGACAATCCATCAAGCTGCCGCAGCGTATCAAAATCATCTGCACGCCCGGTCAGCAGTTTATGCGCATAGCATTGATGGCCGACATCAAACACGATCTGATCCTGCGGAAAATCAAAAACGCGATGCAATGCAATAGTAGTTTCCACGACTCCGAGATTAGACGCCAGATGTCCGCCGTTCTTTGAGACGGTTTCTATCAATTTTTGTCGAATTTCAGCGGCTAGATCTTGCAGTACAGATTCTTCCAACGCTTTTACATCCGCCGAAGACGCGATGGAAGCGAGATAATTCGTTTGGTTATCCATAAAAAGAAAAACGTCCTTTATCAAAAGTTTGATGAATCACCAAATGCAGACAATAATGGCGATCACAATACCTAAAAGTGAGCCAACCATCACTTCCAGCGGACTATGCCCGATAAACTCTTTCAGTTCGGCGTCATCCAACTCCTCGCAAAGCTCTTCATCCGACTCATCACGAAGCTGCACATGATCCTGCAATTGACGTGTAACGCGCATATATTTATTAAGTGTTTTGGCATGGAGCCCTGCCTGACGTCGAACACCCAGCGCATCATAGATCGTTACAAACGCAAAGATCACCGCCAGCGCGAAAAATGTCGAGCGAAGTCCTTCGACCATCGCTGTGGAAACAGTCAAAGAACAAACCAGGCAGGAATGGGAGCTGGGCATCCCGCCGGCACCATATATACGCTCGCGATCAAAAGATTTCGTTTTAATTATATAAATGATCAGTTTGGAGGTTTGCGCCACAAACCAGGCAATCAGTGCTGCCAGCAGTACGCGGTTACCAATCAAATCGTTCCAGAGCATTTTGACATCCCTTTCAATGCGTTCTCGTAAGCAAAGCTGTAGTCAATTGGCGAAGATCGTCTGCATCCTCTCCAAAAAGGCCCAGTGAGCGAAGAGCCGCTTCGGTTCTTTCTTTTGCCAACGCTTCGGCGGATTCTAAGCCAAGAAGCGTTACATAGGTCGCTTTTTGATTCTCTTCATCGGCGCCAACCGGTTTTCCGAGTGCTTCCGATGTGGATGTTACGTCAAGCAGATCGTCTACAATTTGAAAGCAAAGCCCCAATTCGGTGCCAAAACGATGCGCAGCATTACGAGTTTGCAGATCTGCATCCGCAACAATTGCTCCCATTTTACAAGCGGCGGCGATCATTGCAGCCGTTTTGCCGTTTTGAAGATCCTGCAGGGTCTCCAAATCGATCATGCGGCCCTCGCTTTCCAAATCGATTGTTTGTCCGCCGACCATACCTTCAATTCCCGCCGCCTGCGCCAATGCCGCAGCGGCCTCGACCGCCGTTTGAGCCGAGACGCCTTGTGCGCCCGCAGTCAGCATCCATTCAAACGCCAAAAGAATCAAAGCATCCCCAGCGAGAAGCCCCATATCTTCTCCATAAGCCGCAAATGTGGAGGGTTTTCCCCGGCGAATCAGGCTATTGTCCATACATGGCAGATCGTCATGCACAAGTGAACTCGCATGGATCATTTCGACCGCCGCCGCAAACGGCAGGGCCGTTTGCACATCAGCGCCGCACAAACGAGCCCATTCGAGCAATAAAACAGGACGCAAACGCTTGCCGCCATCTTCTACGGCATAGGCCATCGCTTTAGCCGTCGTTTGCTGTCGCCCGGTCGTTGCCGGCATCGCACGATGCAGTTCTTCGTCGACCATCGTTATATATTGCGCCATACGCGGCGAGTATAATTGCATATCAGAACACCTCTTATTCGCTGAGCGCTTCGCCCATGGAAAGCTGCGTATCGTCCGGAACGGTCACTTCCGTCCCGTCTCCGGTCTCCGCCGAGGTCAGTTTTACAATTTTTTGTTCAGCCGAACGCAGAGCACGCTGGCAGAAATCTGTCAGTTTAGCGCCTTCCTCAAACAATTTCATCGAATCATCCAGCGTACAGCGTCCACTTTCCAACGTCTGTACGATCTGCTCGATGCGACTCATCGCCTGCTCAAATGTCATGGCAGCCATGATCTATCTCTCCTTTTATTTTTCAACAAGACATCCGAACGTGCCATCTGCCACTCGAAGCGTCAAGCGATCTCCCGCCTCAACGGCATGGACAGAAGTCACTACCGCATCATCTTTATATGGAATTGCATACCCTCTGCCCAAAACCTTGAGCGGACTGAGTGCATCCAATTTTGCAGCGGCCGCCGCCAGACGCTGAGAGGCACGTCGCTGATCCATCATAGCGGCAGCCGATAAAGATTTGGTGGCAAGATCCAACCGCATCTGCCGTTCTTCTACATAAAATAGCGGCGAACGCAAACAGCGCTTTTCGCGCACGACCTGCAGCCGATGCTTGTCACGCTGCAGCGTCATCTGCAATAGTTGTGCTGTCTTTTGGCGGAGCGCATATAAGCGCTGCAACAGTGCTGCTGTATCCGGCACAGCAAGCTCCGCCGCAGCAGATGGCGTAGGAGCGCGAAGATCCGCCGCAAAATCACAAATTGTAAAATCAGTTTCATGACCGACCGCCGAAATTATCGGGATCGGTGACGCATATACAGCGCGTGCCACACGCTCATCGTTAAACGCCCACAGCTCTTCCAGCGAGCCGCCTCCACGTCCGACGATCAGCACATCGACTTCTCCGAGTGCTGCCATACGCTCGATGGCATCCACAATTTGAGAAGGCGCCCCGTCGCCCTGCACCAAGACCGGTGCAAATAAAACGCGTGCCATCGGAAACCGGCGTCCTAACACGTTCAAAATATCCCGCACCGCCGCCCCCGTTGGGGATGTGATCACACCGACAGTTTGCGGATAAGGCGGCAATGTTTGTTTGTGAGCATCATCAAACAAGCCTTCCGCCTGCAGTTTGTTTTTTAATTGTTCATAAGCAACCTGCAACGCGCCAACGCCGTCCGGCTGCATGGAGTCGATATATAGTTGATAAGAACCGTCTTTTTCATATAAAGAAACCCGCGCTTTGACAATCACTTTCATCCCGTTTCCCGGGGTAAATGCCAGCTTTTGCGCCGCATGACGAAACATCACAGCCCGCACCAGTGCATTTTCATCTTTTAATGAAAAATATAAATGTCCCGATTTATAATGGTTTGTAAAATTGCTGATCTCGCCGCCGATATAAACAGCCGCCACATTTTTATCGCCTTCCAAAAGGGTTTTGATGTACCGATTCAATTGCGTGACAGTAATCACTTTCATCGGTCATTCACGCCCTTTCCTGATAGCTGTTAAGACTGCGATTCCCGCCGCATTGTCAGCGGAATAGACAGGCGGTGCAAACACGCCGCCAAAGCGTTCGGAAAGCGATGCTTTCAGCATCGCGTTGGACATGACGCCACCGGCATATAACAAAGGCAAATCTGCGTATGTATTTTGTACAGCCGCCGTCATAGCTACGATCGCTGCTTCCACACTTTTCAAGCAAAACAGTGCCACATCTTCAGCAGGAGCGCCATCTTTCCATATGGCTTCACATTGATTTTGCACGCCGGACAGATGACAGCAATCACCATCCATGCTGGCACGAGGCAAATATGTTCTGTCGGAACGCTGAGCAAGCGTCTCCATCGCGGGGCCTGCCGGAAAAGGAAGTCCAAGCATCACTCCGACGCGATCAATCAATTGCCCGGCTTTCAAATCGAGCGACTTAGCAATCACGCGGCATGCCAGGATGTCGTCCTTATCCGGCTGTACATGCAATACATCCGTTGTACCGCCGGACACATGAAAAGCCAAAAACGGCTCTGTCAGCCACGCAAGTTTTCCGACGCCATAGAGTGCCGCTGCTACATGGCCTTGTTGATGCGTAAAATAATACACAGGGACGCGCAGACAAGCGCCGATCTCGGCCGCCGCGCCTGCGCCCGCCAGGAAGCAAGGCATATAGGAGCCGTCCTGCTGCTGTGGACGATTGGAAGCGCCGATCGCCGTGATTTCCGCGTCACAGTCATTTCGCAGGGTATTTAGAACATCCGGCAGTTGACGTACATGATGAAACAGCGCGTCACTTTGACGCAGTCCACGCTGGCCGTTTTCAACAGGCAGCAGCTTTTTCTGCTGAAAAAGCTGCTGATCTTCCGGTATATACAATGCTGCGGAAGTGGTATAATTGCTGGTATCGAGTCCAAGGCAAGCATTCACGTTGTTTCCCCTGCCGATCCCTGTTCGCGCGACGCCGTACCGAGGATTCCGTTGATAAACCCGGATTCACCGTCGTCACCATATTTTTTTGCAAGTTCCACCGCCTCGTTAATAGCAACGCTGACCGGTGTTTCATCAACATACTGCATTTCGTAAAGCGCCAAGCGAAGCAAGGCTCGCGACACTTTCGACAGGCGATTTCCTCGCCAATTCGTTGCCAGACGATCAATCTGTTCATCAAGCTCCGTTATATGCGCCGCTGTCCCTTTTGCCAATGAACAGGCAAAAGGATCCGGATCGATTTCCCGCGCTTCTTGCGCACGTTCGATCACATCCTCCATCACGCCGCCGTCAAAGGATTGTTCAAACAGCAGAATAAACGCCAATTCTCTGGATTTACGCCGCGCCATATCGGCACTCACAGCCTTTCCGAATAGTTTGCGCGGTTACTCGGCCGCTTCGTCATCTTCTTTGACTTCGTCTTCCGCACGCATCACATGAACATTGACTTTTGTCACCGGGCTGCCGGTCATGGATTGTACGGCAGACTTAACCCCTTGCTGAACCGCTTCGGCCACAGTGGGAATATGCGCTGTCAACAGCGTGATGATATACACATCAATCACGGTTTCATTGGCGTTGTTGATCACACCGACCGAGCGGGAGGCTCCTGTGCGGATGACGCCGCCCCGCAGATTGATAGGACGTTGGGCCATTGCGACAACGCCCGGTATTTCCAAGGCTGCGTTACTGGCAATTGTAGCAATCACTTCTTCCGAAATGATGCAGCTTCCATCAGTCGAACGATAGATTTCCTCACTCATCAAAAAAACCTCCTTACATAACAGCATGCGCTGCGGATGATACTAAAAATATTGGTGATAAAAAATGGAGTTTGGCAAAATCGATTCCAATCCACCAAACTCCATTATACCAGCAAATGCACAACAAGGCAACTGTTTTTTTCGCTTTTTAATTCTCTACAACCACGATATTGATATTTTCTGCCGGGATCGACGCCTGCCCGGTAATGATCTCGGTAATCTGTAACGCTTCATTGGCGGCAAGCGCTGCTGCTTTGACCACGGCGTGGCACTGATCGCCATGAATATACACAACGCAATCTTCAAAGCCTTTTGCTTTTATGAGACTTTCGATTGCGTTTTCGCGTTCAACCGCATTTGCGGCTGCAGCCGCTGTTGCCACAGCGGTTTGTTTCATATTCTCATCCGCCTTTAGATCCTGCAGCGTTTCCTGCACAATATCCAGCGCTTCCTGCCGTGCTTCTTCACGCGTACGACGAGCGGTCGCAAAATAATCCTCGTTTTCGGATGCTGTGGGAGAACTTACAAACTGAGATTCTCCGAGCGCTCTGGTGGTTGTCGCGACGGTATTGGCTTCTTCCGGCGCCGTTGCAGGCGCATTAGCTGCCATATAATAATTCAAATACACCGCCAAACCAAGCGCCGTCACCATCAGCGCCATCACCACCTGTTTTTTCCCAAACCACGTTTTCTTCATATTGCCATTCTCCTTTAAAAAATTTGTATATCAATCGGATTTTACAACACATACGCGTTTTTCGGTCACATTCAACGCCGTCGTTACCACGCGACATACCGCCTGCGCGACAGTCTCATCGCCTCCGCCTTCACAGGCGACCACCACGCCGCGCACCGTCGGTTGGATT
>JAFTBJ010000033.1 GCA_017455295.1 Clostridia bacterium | reverse complement strand
TTGCTATTTATTAAAATGCAATAGCATTTTAATAAATAGTGTATATTTTCTGATAAATTGTTTATGCTTGTTAAGAGGTGAGGGGTATGTCGAGGTCGAAGCCGGTGTCATATAGCAACAGCGACAAGTATATACAATTGGGTTTAAACATTGCATATTTTCGTAAGCTGCGCGGATTAACGCAGGAAGAATTTGCAGAAGCGGTGGGGATCAGCCGCTCTTATTTAAGCGCGATCGAGGCGCCAAACGTGGTAAAAACCATATCGCTGGAGCTTTTATTCAGTATGGCAGAGTGTTTACAGATTGACAGTTATAAGCTTTTGGTTTTTCGTGAGTGATTTGAATAGTTTTTTAACGATCTATATCCGGTAATGCCAATCGAAAAATCTTGCTTTTCCGACAGCTTTTGCTATAATCGTGGATGTATAGAGATATTCCGGTTTATAAAAGGAGGAATGGACGATGTTTTGTCCGACGTGTGGAAAGACCCTTGCAGAAGGAACGCAGTCCTGTCCGTATTGCGGCGCGTCTCTTCAGTCGCCGGGTGCGCCTGCCGCCCCACCCTATACCTATACGCCGCCGACGCGGCCGTATCCCGCCACGATGAAAGAAACCGATCTGCCGCCGCAGTACCGGCCGCTCGGCATGTGGGCCTATTTTGGGTATTCGCTGCTTTTCAGCATCCCGATCGTCGGCTTTATTCTGCTGATTGTGTTTTCCTGCAGCCGCGCCAACATCAATCGCCGCAACTTTGCCCGGTCGTATTGGTGCTGGCTGATCATCGCGGCGATTATTGCCGTGATCGTCCTGATTGTTGTGCTTATTATAAATGCCACAAGAGGCAGTGTGTCATATCCCGACTATTCCAACTATTATTCCAACTATTATTATTGAAAATAAGGCAGAACGCTCCCGAAGATCTTCCGGATCTTCGGGAGCGTTTTTCTGTTGAGCGTTTCAGCCTTCGATTTTGCAGAAATGCAAAAAACGACGGGCACGGTCCAGGTCGGATCGTGCCCGTCAAGTTGTCAACCGATCGATTTAGGCGTTGCCTGCGACTTGGCGATACAGCATAAACGCGTCGATGATGTTGATCACACCGTCGCCACTCAAATCGGAAACGGCCGCTTGCCCGTCCGACAGAGTGGTTTGTCCGCTGACCGCGCGGAACAGCGCAAACGCGTCGTCCATATTGACCACATCGTCGCCGTTCAAATCACCGGGCACGGTCGGCTGCGGCGCTTCGGTGGTCGTGGTCGTCGGTTCCTCTGTTGTCGTGGTCACCTCTTCCGGCACGCCGACAAACAGTTCCGACAGGGTGATCTTGGAACTGCCGACCGTGCCGCCGACATGCCACAGATGCAGCCTCCCCATATAGGTATCGGACAGATCGGTCACGGCGGACTCCAAGAGTCTGCCGATCGTCTGCGCGTTTTCGATCGCGTCGGCGAGCTTCAAGGTGCCGGTGTAATGTCCGGCGGGTACATCCGCGTCATAGCCGATATTGAGGTTGTGCTGCGCCGCGATGTAGGTGCCAAGCTTGATCACTTCGGCGTCCACATAGGTATCGCGGTTGCTGCCGAACGACACGCTGATATTCCATGAGCACTGCGCGTCGATGTCATAATAGAGATAGGCGTTTGAGAGGTCATACCGCCCGTTGATATAGGTGCGGGTGTCCGGCCACGCGTTCGGGGCAGCGGCGGTGCGCACAAAGCTCATGCCGTTTTCCCCGACCGTGAGATTCAAAATCGGATTCGTCGTATCGGGATAGGGCAGCAACGCGCCGGTGCCGCCGTCCTTTTGCAGCCACCCCGATGTGTCGGTAAGCGGCGCCGACCAGATGGGCTGGAAGCCGTCCTTCGGGGGCGCCTGTGTGGTGGTTGTGGTGGCGAGCGTCGGCGGGGTGTCGCCGGTCATGGCGGCAAGCACCACATCGGCGACCATTTTGTGTCCGGCAACGCTCGGGTGCACGCCGTCCTGCAGCGTGTCGATGATCGCGGCGTCATAAACGTCCTGCGTCGAAGCATAGACGCCGCCGGTCTCCGAGGCGAGGCGTTTGAGCTCGGTGCGGAAGAAATCGTTTTGACCGCAGTTCCAGCACATGTCGTTGACGATGACCTTGCAGCCGGTCTCTTTCACTTTGCTGATGATGTAGTTGATCTTTGCCGTGAACGCCGTGCGGTTGGCGGCGACGGTCGACTGGAAGTGGCTGTCGTTGTAGCCGTGCGCCATGATCAGCGTGTCGGCGGAGCAGACAAAGTCGAGGATGCTGTCGTCCACGTCGATGAGTTTCGAGCCGTTGGAGGCATAGTTGTTGATGACGACGCCGTCCACGTCCTGATAATATCCGATGCCGTTGAACGCGACTGTCTTGCCGCTGCTCGCGACTTCAAGCGTGATCTTTTTGTCGGAGGGGAAGGGGATGTAGTCGCTGCGGCCGATCTTGCCCGCATAGCCTTGCGTGGTATCCACCGTCCAGGTGCCGTCTTTGGTGATGACGTCAAACGTGCCGCCGGTTGCGTTCACTTCATAATAGACGGTGAAATAGGCAAAGGTCTTCGACACGGTGACATACAGCCGCGTGCCCTGCCGCGAAGCGGACAGGTTGAACCGGCCGAGGTTATCGTTTTTGCGCTGCTCGGTCCACTCGGAACCCCAGCGCGCCTGATGCACTTCGTTATAGGATCCGAGCGAGTTCCACATGGTGTTTTCGATGGAGGCGAAGCCATAGTTTTCGCAGCTCGTCTGCTCCCACATGGCGGCTTTGATCTTCGCGATGTAGCTTTGTTCATAGATCGTCGGGCAGTTCGCGCCGTGGCTGATGCTGTCGCCGATCACGGCGATGGATTTGTTGCCGAGCGGATCGGCTTTTTGCACGTCAAAATAGGGATTTTCCGGCGTATCCGCCGCCGTGGTTGTTCCGACAATCGCCGAACAGCACAGGGCGAGAACGCCGAGCGATGAGAAAAGCGCAATCAACAGTTTGGCAAATTTCATGGTATGCACACTCCTTATCCGCCGGTGATGGTGCGCAGCATGACGCGCACATCCACCGTGTCGATTTTGCCGTTTTGGTCATAATCCGCCGCCGCACTTTGCGCGTCGGTAAACGTCACACCGCCGATGATGGATTTCAAGATAAGCCGTACGTCGGTGGTGTTCATGATGCCGTCCCCGGTGACGTCGCCGACGACGGTGGTCTGATAGCCGATGAAGCTGTCATGGAGCGTCACGTTGGATGTGCCGACCTCGCCTGCCACATGCCAGATGTGGAAGCGGCCGATGTAGGTGCTCGAGAGATCCACCACCGCATCGGCGTTCAGCCGTCCGATCGCCTTCGCGTCGGCGATGGCGCTTGCCAGATTGATGGAGCCTTTGTAGTTTCCGGCGGGCAGATCGTCGTCATAGCCGAGCGTCAGCCCGTGCTGCGCGCCGATGTATTTGCTGAGTCTGAGCACCTCGTTGTTTTCGGTGGTGTCGCGGTTGCTGCCGAAAGTCAGCGTCATGTTCCAATAGCATTCGGCCGAAAGATCATAATAGAACGACGCCTGCGACAGATCAAAGCGCTTGCTGATAAAGGTGCGGGCGTCCGGCCACGCGTTCGGGGAGGCGGCGGTGCGGGTGAACACCGCGCCGGACGAATTGGTCGTCGTGTTCAAAACAGGGGAAACGGCGGTCGGAGCGGTCGCGATCGCATTGATGGTGGTGTCGATCACCCACCACTGCGAGGCGTCATTCACCGGCGCCGACCAATATTTGACATAGCCGTTTTCCTCCACCGGTGCCGCTGTGTTCATTGCATTCAAAATGGTGGAGGCGACCATTGCATGGCCGTCGGGGCCGGGGTGGACGCCGTCGCCGAGCGTCGCGATCAGCTGGTTGCCGTAAGCGTCCTGCGTTGAGGCATAGACGCCGCCGGTTTCTTTGGCGAGGCGCCGAAGCTCGGTGCGGAAGAAATTGTCTTCGCCGCAGTTCCAGCACATATCGTTGACCACCACGCGGCAGCCGGTCTCTTTGGTTTTCGCGATGATGTAGTTGATTTTTTCGGTGAACGCCGTGCGGTTCGCCGTGACGTTCTGGCCGAAATGGCTGTCGTTGTAGCCGTGCGACATCAGCAGCACATCGGAGGAGCAGACGAAATCGAGCACGTTATTGTCTACTTCGATCAGCTTCGATCCATTCGACGCGTAGTTGTTGATGACCACACCGGCGGTGTCCTGATAATAGCCGATACCGTTGATCGCGACCGTCTTGCCGCTGCTCGTCACCTTGATGGTGATCGTTTTATTGGCGGGGAACACGACATAAGCGCTGCGGCCGATTTTGCTCGTCAGGCCTCGCGAGGTATCCACCGAGGTGGTGCCGTTCGAGGTGACGATATCGAAGGTGCCGCCGTTCGAGTTGACCTCATAATAGACGGTGAAATAGGCAAAGCTCTTGGAGACGGTATAGGTCAGCGTCGCGCCCTGTTTGGTCGCGGCGAGGTTATACCGCCCGAGGTTGTCGTTTTTGCGCGTTCCCGTCCAGTTGCTGTCGGGGGAGGCGTGATGCACCTCGCGGAATTCGCCGATCGAGTTCCACATGGTGTTCTCCATCGAGGCGAAACCGTAGTTTTCATAGCCGACCTCGCTCCACATCGCCTGCTTGATGCGGGCGATGTAGCTTTGCTCATAGATCTGCGGGCAGTTCGCGCCGTGGCTGATGCTGTCGCCGATCACCGAGATCGCGTAGTTGCCGAACGGGTCGGCCTTTTGTACGCTGAAATAGGGGTTGTTGGCAGCGCCCACGGACAGCGTCCCCGCAAACAGAAGCAGGCAGACGCAGACGGCGCTCAGCACGCCGAAAAAGGCGGATACCCGGTGCGATCGTTTCATAGACAATACAGCTCCTTTAATTCGGGATGATAGGTATATCCTCATTATAGCAACTGTTTCAAAAAAACGCAACCAAAATTCTCTTTTTTCGCACCGCCGCATACAGTAACACCGAAAGGGTGTGATGACCGATGCTGACAGAATGGCTGCAGGCGCTCTCGCATGTGCTGTTTGCCGCGCTGCACCTGAAAAGCGGGCACTCGTTCCCGCGGCCGCTTTCGGCCAAAGAGGAAGCGGAGATGCTGCGCCGCTATCGGGACGAGGGGGATCAAGCGGCGCGCGCCAAGCTGATCGAGCACAACCTGCGTCTGGTGGCGCACATCGTCAAAAAATACGATGCGGGATCGGAGCAGGAGGATCTCATCTCCATCGGTGCGATCGGGCTGATCAAAGCGGTGAACACGTTTGACGACAAAAAGGGGATTCGCCTTGCAACGTATGCCTCCCGCTGCATCGAAAACGAGATCCTGATGTATTTTCGCGCGGGACGCAAACGCGAGCGGGACATCTCCATCTCCGAGCCGATCGAGACCGACCGGGAGGGGCAGCCGCTGTCGCTGCTCGATACGCTGGCGGATGAGGGGAGTCTTTGTGAGGATGTGGAAAAGCAGATCGGCGGCGAGCACCTACGCCGGTATATTGTGGAAGAACTCGACCCCCGCGAGCGGGAGGTCATCGTGCGGCGGTACGGGCTGTGCGGAGACGCGATGACCCAGCGGGAGGTGGCGAAAAAGCTGGGGATCTCGCGGTCGTATGTGTCCCGCATCGAGAAAAAGGCACTCGAAAAGCTGCGGGAGAGGTTTGAAAGAGGGGACGCTTGAAAGCGCACCGCCGGTGTGGTATACTGAAAGCAGCGGGACAAAAACCGTACAAGCAAGGAGAACAACTATGCGAGGATGGATATGGCGGCTGGCGGCCGCTTTACTGGCGCTGTTGATGTTTAGCGGCTGTACATTCGACGGCGAGGAAGGCTATACGCACATCTCCCAGCAAGACGCCGCCCGGCGTATGACGCAGGAAGACGGGCATGTGATCGTGGATGTGCGGCGGCAGGATGAATACGACGGCGGGCACATTCCGGGAGCGATCTGCGTCCCGAACGAAGAGATCGATACGGAGCAGCCGAGCGCATTGCCCGATCTTGATCAAATCCTGCTCGTGTATTGCCGCAGCGGGCGGCGCAGCCGGGAAGCGGCCAAAAAGCTGGCGGCGATCGGCTATACGAACGTGTATGAATTCGGCGGCATTTTAAGCTGGGAGGGCGAGATCGTGACAAGCGAACAGGAGCGACAGGCGACCTTGTCGTTTTCCTCCTTTGACGGTGGCGGCCCGACCTACACCGTGCAGATCGACGACCCTTCCGTTGTCTCCTGCCAAAGCGAGCGGCAGTACCGCCGGGCGGATCACGCTGAGATCGACGGTGCGGGGTATACGGCCCGGCTCACCTTCACAGGGCTGAGGTCGGGACAGACGACGGCGACGATCACGGGGGATTCCCCCATTATGGGCGTTGAAACGACCGTCTACGACGTCACGGTGGACGATGCGCTCCGTGTGACGCTGACCGAGCGGCCGGACACGGAAGAAGAGACAGGGGAAGACGTTTATGAAAGATAAGCTCAAGACCCTTTGGCAGGTCTTTATCACCTTTTTCAAGATCGGGGCGTTCACCTTTGGCGGCGGGTATGCGATGATCCCGCTGATCCAAAAGGAAGCGGCGGAAAAGAAGCACTGGGTCACCGACGACGATATTCTCGAGATCGTGGCCATCGCGGAATCGACCCCCGGCCCGATCGCAATCAACTCGTCCACCTTCATCGGCTACCGAGTGGCGGGCTTTTGGGGCGCGTTTTTCGGCACGCTCGGCATGGTGCTGCCGTCCTTCGTCATCATCCTCGCGATCGCGTTCCTGCTGCGGGAGTTTCAGCAATTCCCGGCGGTGCAGTATGCGTTTCGCGGCATCCGCGCGGGGGTGCTCGCACTGATCCTCAAGGCGCTGTGGTCGATGTATCGCAAGGCACCCAAAGGCCTGCTCGGCTATCTTGTGATGGCGGCGGCGTTTGTGTGCACCGCCTTTCTGCATATCCATGCCGTGATCGTGATCGCGGGCTGTGCCGCGGTCGGATTGATCGCGTCGCTTCTGGCGGAAAGGAGGGCCAAATGATCTATCTCGAATTGTTTTTGACCTTCCTGATGATTGGGGCGTTCACCTTTGGCGGCGGGTATGCGATGCTGCCGCTGATCCAGCAGGCGGTGCTGTCCCATGGCTGGGTGAGTGAGCAGTCGCTGATCGATTTTATCGCGGTCAGCGAATCCACACCGGGGCCCTTTGCCGTGAACATCTCCACCTATGTTGGTGCGGAGGTCGGCGGGGTGCTCGGCGCGGTTTGTGCGACGCTGGGCGTCGTGCTGCCGTCGTTTGTGATCCTGCTGATCGTGGCGCGGTTCTACACGCGCTTTCGCGAAAGCCGCATCGTGCGCGGCATGATGGCGGGGCTCAAACCCGCCGTGGTCGGCATGATTGCGGCGGCGCTGTTGTCCATCGCCGCCACCGTGTTTTTCCCCGCCGGGTGGACGACGGCGGTGTTTGTCGACCCGACGTGGTACCTGTCGGCCGGGATCGCGATTCTGTGCGGTGTGCTGGCGTTTCGCACCAAATGGCATCCGATCGCGCTGATCGGGATCGCGGCGGCGCTCGGCGTGCTCGGCGGGTATCTGCTGCCGGCGGCGGGGGTATAACGACACCACAATAAAAGGAAAAAGCAGAGGCTTTCACGGAGATGAAGCCTCTGCTTTTTGAGCATAAAACCAAAAATCAAAGTGCCAGGTCGTGATCGACCGTCAAAAACGCGCGCACCGGTGCGCCGTCCGCCCCGGCGATCTTGATGGGGGCGGCAAACAGAATGTATTGTCCCGGCTTGATCTCCGACAGATCGAGGCCTTCGAGGATCAGCACGTTTTGCGAGAGAAGCTGGCGATGGATCTCGCCCGTTTGATCGGGAGAGGCAACCGAAGGCCCTTCCACGCCGACCAGCTTGACCTCCGCGTCGGTCAGTGCGAAGGCCGCGCTTTGGGTGAGCTGCACATCTCCTTTGAACAGGATGCGCTGCGGCATCAGCCACATGATCTTTTCGATCTGTTCGCCGGTGATCGGGCCTTTGGCTTCCACGACGTAACATTTGCCGCAGCAGGCCGAAAGCGGCAGCTCGTCGATTGTGTCGCCATCCGGCAGAAAATGCCGCGGCGCGTCGAGATGCGTCCCCGTGTGCAGGCAGGCAGAAAGTGCCGTCGTGTTGCATTCATCCCCCATCCGCATGTCGGCGAGCGGCTGCGTTTTGGGGGCCGGATCCCCGGGATAGAGCGGAGCGGTGAGCAGTTCGCGGGAAATATCCCAGAATGTTGGCTTCATCGAGCGGCCTCCCTTCTTTGTGATCGATCAACCCTGCGACAGCGTCCAGAGCAGGCAGCGAACGTCCTGACTGTCCGCCTGTCCGTCGCCGTTGATATCCGCCGCTGCGATCTGCGCGTTGGACAGCACGATGGCGCCGATGCGATACCGCATCAGCAGTCTCGCATCCGCCGTGGCGACCACGCCGTCCAGATCCGCGTCGCCCGGCAGGACCACGCTGCCCGCACTTGTCGGTGCGCCCGAGGCGACGCCGAGCGCGATGCCGCTGATCGCGTCGCCCGACCGGTTTTCCACCGCATAGCAGTTGCCTTGCAGATGGCGTACCGTTTGGGTGGCGGGGAAGGAGGCAACCTCCTGCCCGGTCAAATCATACAGCGCCGACGTGCCGTCCGCCGCCGTGGCAAGCAGCAAATGCGTTTCGGGGCAATAGCTGACCGTCGCGCCCTCAAAAGCAAAGGCGACGCTGATCGGCTGATTGTCGGCGTCAAACACACGCCAGCACCCGTCTTTGATCATGCGGGCTTCTTCGGTGACGCTGAAATCGTCGGCGCTGTTGTACATATACACAGGATCGTCCACGCCGGACAGCGTCAGCACACCCCATTTGCCGCCCTGCCTGACCTTGACCCGGTCGCCGCAGGGCGCGCTCATGTCGTCATAAACAAAATCGGTGAGCATCGAGCCGGTCTCAGCGTCATAGACGCCCCACAGCCCGGCCTCGTTTTTGAGCGCCGCTTTGGCGTTGTCCGCGTTGTAGCGAACCGTTTCCGGCGTCTCAAAAGCATACCGCCCGAGGCAGAAATGAATGGCGCCCGTCGGCACCAGCGATGGCGTCGACGACGGCACGCAGACGTTTGTCAGCGTCGCGCCGGTCGGACGATAGGTGAGCTGGATGATCGTATAATCGAGATAGGGGCAAACCGTGTGGTCGGTGTGGCTGGAGGCGTAGGGACAGTATGCGCCCGCATCGCTCACCACCGTCACCTCCCAATCGGGAGCGGCAAACAGCGCGTTCCAGCCGTTGATATCGTAAAGGGTGCGGCTTTGTTCACCGCTTTCGTCGACCAACCCCATTTCAAAGGAGTCGCCATTGTGTGCGGTGAAGATCAGCGTATCGCCCAGACCGCCGGGGATCAGTTCGGAATACACAAACCCGGTTTTCAGCGTGAATACCGCGTCCGCCGAGGCGGAGGACACCGGCAGCAGCACAAGCAGGCAGGCGATCGCCGCGATCACCGCCAGCAGGCGGCAGGGGACGGAATATGCAACTTTCATATGAGAGCCTCCTTTATATCACAAGCCCGCCGTTTGGGGAGAGGATTTGTCCGGTAATGAACGACGCGTCGTTCGAAGCGAGAAATGCCACGGCCGCCGCGATTTCTTCCGGTTTTCCGAGCCGTCCGAGCGGGGTGTCGCTCGCCAGCGCGGCTTTGTCTTCGGCGGAAAATCCCGCCATCATATCCGTATCCACCGCGCCGGGGGATACGCAGTTGACGCGGATCCCGCTGGGGCCGACCTCTTTGGCGAGCGCCTTGGTAAAGCCGATCAGCGCGGCTTTGGCGGTGGAATAATGCACCTCGCAGGAGCCGCCCGTCTCGCCCCACATCGAGGCGATGTTGATAATCGCGCCGCTTTTGCGGCGGATCATGCCCGGCAGGACGGCGGAGGCGGCATAAAACGCGCCGTTAACATGTACGTCCAGCATCCGTTTCCACCTGGCGGCGGACAGATCGGTGAACAGCGCTTGCTCCGCGATCCCCGCGTTGTTGACCAGCAGGTCAATATGGCCGTACCGCGCTTCCACCGCGGCGACCATCTCCCGCACCGCCGCTTCATCGGTCACGTCCGCTTGGCAGAGCATGCCGTCCGCGCCGAGTGCCTGCAGGATCTGCGCCGTCTCTTCGGCGGCGGCTTCGTTTTGTCGATAGTTCAGCACCACGGCGTACCCTTCGCGGGCCAGCCGCAGCGCGATCGCCCGGCCGATGCCGCGCGATGCGCCGGTGATCAGCGCGACTGGTGTCATACACATTCCTCCCGGTTGACCGCGAGCCACTCCGGCAGATGCTGCGCGTAAGCGCGAAACGCGGTCGGCAGCGCGCGGTCGGTTTGCAGCGCCGCCGCCGACACCCATTCATATCCGGGCGGCGGCGCAAACGGCGCGACGGTATAGGCATAGCCTGTCATGTACCATTCGATGTGACTGAATATATGGCGGCTGTCGGTCAGCTTGACCGGTTCGCCGTCGATCGGCAGCTCCGGCGGCAGCGCGCCGTGCAGCGTATTCGGCAGTTCCCACAATCCGGCGAGCAGGCCGGAAGGCGGGCGGCGGTGCAGCAGCACCCGCTTTTGCGGTTCGTCGGACAGCACGACAAATACCGTCCGGTTTTCGATCCGGCGCGTCTTTTTGGGGGCGCGCACCGGCAGCTCCGCCGCGTCCGGCGTATGGCCGACGGCGCAGACGGCGGAAAGCGGACAGCGGTCGCAGTCCGGCATGGTATTCGGCAGGCAGACCCGTTCGCCGAGTTCCATCAGCGCCTGATTGAATTCGCCGGGATGGTCACGCGGCAGCAGCGCGGCCGCCAGTGCCGTCATCTCCCGCCGCACAGCGGGACGGGTGATATCCTCCCGGCTGCCGGTGAGCCGCGCGAGCACCCGCAGCACGTTGCCGTCCACCGCCGGAGTTGGCAGGCCGAAGGCGATGGAGGCGATCGCGCCCGCTGTATAGTCCCCGATACCGGGGAGAGCGCGCAGCGCGTCATAATCGGGCGGCAGAGAGCCGCCGTATTGCGCGGTCACAATTTGAGCCGCCGCCTGCAGATGGCGGGCGCGGCTGTAATAGCCCAGCCCCTCCCACAGCTTCATCAGGCGATCGGGGGAGACGCGGCTGAGCGCCGGAATGTTCGGCAGGTCTTTCATAAAGCGCTCAAAATAAGGCAATACCGCTTCAATGCGGGTTTGCTGCAGCATGATCTCCGACACCCATACGCGATAGGGGGTTGGAGCTTCCCGCCACGGCAGCCACCGTTTTCCGGCGGAAAACCAGTCGAGCAGCGCCGGGACGGCGGGCGACAAACGGCGGCTCTCTTTTGCTGCAAGCCCATTTTTCGCGGGGGGCTTTGAGCGGGCGCTCATGAGTGCGCCTCGCCGTTTTCAAGCGATACGACCGCATCCGCCATATCGAGGACGGCGGGGCGGTGGGAGATGAAGATCACGGTGCGCGAGGTGAGCGACCGCAGATTTTGCAGCACGGCGCGCTCGGTGTCGGCGTCCAGCGCCGAGGTGCATTCATCCAGCAGCAGCACCGGCGCATGACTGAGCAGCGCGCGGGCGATCGCGACCCGCTGGATCTGTCCTTCCGACAGGCCGATGCCGCGCTCGCCGATCACCGTATCGAGGCCGTCGGGGAGCGACGCGATCACCGCGTCCAGCTCCGCCAAATGGATGGCGGCGGCGATCTCCTCTTTGGAGGGGGATTCACAGCCGAAGGTGACATTTTCCGCGATGGTGCCGGAGAGCAGCATGTTGCCCTGCGGCACAAAGGCAAACAGCCCGCGAGTGGCCGGTCCGATCGGTACACTCTCCTGATCGGACGAGAGGCAGATGTCGCCGCTTTCCGGTTTGACAAGGCCGAGCAGCAGCTTGATAAGCGTCGTCTTGCCGGAGCCGGACGCGCCGACCAGCGCTGTAAGTTTTTCTTTTTCAAAGAAGGCGGACAGATCCCGCAGCACGACGTCCCGCTCATAGCGGAACGACACATGCGACAGCTCGATGCCGCGCGACGCGTCAAACAGCGTCGGCAGCGGCGCGGGCAGCGGCTGCGATTCTTCGTCCGGCAGCATGGTCAGCTCCTGCAGTCGCTCGGCGGAGGCGAGCATCGCGTAATACTGCGGCACCAGCCCGGACACGTTGCGGAAGGGGGAGCGGATCTGCTCGATGATCTGCAAAAACGCGGTGAACGTACCGATGGTCATCAGTTCGTTCGCAATCAGCAGTGCGCCCCATGCGAGCCCGCCGTAATAGCCGATCGTGAAGCCGACATAAATCAGAGTGTTGCCGATGTTGCCGAAGAAATTGCGGCGCACCTGCACTTTGTAGTTTTCGTATTGATACTCGTCCAGCTTTTTGCGCACGCCGCGCTCGTTGATGAACGACTTGATCATCATCATGTTTTCGACGCATTCCTGCAAAAACGAGCGGGTCTGCCCTTCGGTGCGCTGGCATTCTTTGTGAAGATTGCGGTAAAACCGGCTGAACAGCTGCACGCAGGCGGCGATCAAAAACCCGCCGGCGAGCACGATCAGCGTGAATTTCCAATCGAGGAAAAACAGCACGCCGAGGCCGACGACCAATTTGGTTCCGAGCGATATGATTTGCGGCAGCAGGTTGACCGCGCCTTCGACGACGATGCGGATGTCGCTGGTGAAGCGATTGAGGATCTCGCCCGAATGCAGGCCGCTGACGGCGGTGTATTCTTTGGCGAGCAGCGAGCCGAACAAGCCCTGCCGCATCTCGTTGCGCATGCGGGCGGTGGCGCGGATGCGGATGTTGCTGCTGATCACGTTGCAGACCGCGACGACCGCGAGCAGCGCCAGCAGGATGACAAACCAAAACGTGAACCCGCGCGGCTCGGTGAGCGCGAGGTCGATCACGCGGCTGGACGCGAGCGCCATGCCGATCATGGCCAGCGCGCTGACACAGGAGATGAGGCCCATGGCGGCGATCCACGGGATATGCTTCTTTGCATAGCCGATCACGAATCGCAGCGGCGACAGCTTTTTCATCGTCGGTGTTCCTCCTTGCAAGGTCACCTCTAAACATTCTCGCGCCTTCCTCTCGCTTGATCTTTTTCCGTCATAGATCACAAACATGCTCGTCCATACACAAAGTATGAACTCCCTTTTTTGCTTCCTTTGCCGAAAAAATCTCTTCGCGATCTGAACGCGTCGAATATTTTAGAGATTCTCTAAAATACAAAATCACGAAAGTTTTTGTTGTTTCATGCGGTGGATGGCAGTCGCCGCCGCCCGAAACGGGCGGCTGAACAACCGGGTGCGCGCGGTGCGGCGCAGGTAGTCTTCCCCAAACGGCGTGCCGCTATGTGTCCCGGCGATCGCCTTGCCGATCACGGCGGTGCGGGGCAGCCCTTTTTCGAGCGCCACCTGTCCGTCGCCGCACAGGGTCAGCGTATCTTTGTGCGCTTTCACGACGCGGTGCAGCACAAACGCGTGGGAATCGCGGCGATACAGCACGACGTCGCCGCGGCGGATCGCCGCCGGGTCGGCGGCGGCCAGGGTCACACTGTCGCCGGGCAGCAGCGTCGGGCGCATGCTGACGCCGGTCACCGGCAGTACGGCGGTTTGGCCGTTTGCGAACGCGTCGAGGATCAGCGGCAGCAGTTGGGCAAGCGTCACCGATTTTTGCTCCATGCCGTCTCCTCCTTCCGCGCGGTACATATCATTCCACTCTTTATTATATAAATATATTTTGCGACTGTCAAGTCGACAAGGTTTGACAGCATCGAGAAAATTTGGTACACTGACAGCAGAATAGGCAGAGGTGAACGATCATGAAAAAACCGACCAAAAAACAAGAGCGGGCGCTGCGGGCGGTGGAGGTGTTGCGAGAGCGGTATCCGGACGCGACCTGCACGCTCGAATACCGCAGCGCGTTTGAGCTGCTGGTGGCGGTGCGGCTGTCGGCGCAATGTACCGATAAACGGGTGGACATGGTCACCCCGGCGCTGTTTGCGCGGTATCCCGATGCGGCGGCATTGGCGGCGGCGGATGTTGCCGAGGTCGAAGAGCGGATCCGATCCTGCGGGCTATATAAAACGAAAGCGCGTGACCTGGTCGCAATGGCGCAGACGCTGCTCGAGCGGCACGGAGGCGAGGTGCCCGGCACCATCGAAGAGCTGACCGCGCTGCCGGGCGTCGGGCGCAAAACGGCCAATCTCGTGTGTGGCGACGTGTTCGGCATGCCGGGCGTGGTGGTGGCCGATACCCATTGCATCCGCATTGCGGGCCGCCTCGGGCTGTGCGACAGCAAAGACCCGAAAAAAGTGGAGACGCAGCTGCGCGCCTTGCTGCCGCCGGAAGAAAGCGGCGTGTTTTGCCATCGGCTGGTGCGGTTCGGGCGGGACACCTGCATCGCACGCTCGCCTCGCTGCGGCGACTGCCCGCTTTCGGACATCTGCCCGTCGCGGCAGAGATAGAGAAAGGGAGGAATCATCATGCGCGCAAGCGATATTATGCTGGATATCATCGGGGAGGAGTTTTTGCGTGAGCACCCCGACACAGTGGACACCTGCAAAGCGGGAGATCCCGATCGGGAGGTGGCCCGCATCGGCGTCTGCATGACGGCGACGCCGCATGTGATCCGGGAAGCGGCGGCCTGGGGCGCGGATCTGCTGATCACCCACGAACCGACGTTTTACGACCATTATGATCGCTTTTTGGGGGATAAGCTGTCGCAGCAGAAAAAAGCGCTGGTCGACGAGAGCGGCCTGACCATCTGGCGGTATCACGATTCGATGCACCTGCACGGCGAGGACGAGATCTCGCGGG
Organism: Clostridia bacterium; assembly: GCA_017455295.1. Lineage (GTDB taxonomy): Bacteria > Bacillota > Clostridia > Oscillospirales > Acutalibacteraceae > RGIG1959. Next base: position 7,633 of record JAFTBJ010000033.1, on the reverse strand, counting down.
AATTTGTCGAGCGGCTGGGATTCCCCGGCGCCTTCGACGGGCGCAAGCGATTGGAAATGGCCGAGCCACACAGCGCGGAAGAGATCGCCAAACGCCTCAAAACGGCGCTGCCGGTCGGCACGGCGCGGATCATCGGCGACCTGCAGGCGACCACCCGGCGACTGTGGTTGCTGCTCGGGCAGACCGGCGAGGAGTGGTATCACGACTTTTTTGAAGATTCGGACGCGGCGGTCGCCGTGTGCGGCGAATTGTGCGAGTGGAAATGCGGCGAGCCGGTGCGCGATCTCACCGAATTCGGAACGCCCAAAGCGATGGTTGTGATCGGCCATGTCGGCAGCGAACGCTTCGGCATGGAAGCGCTGTGCCGCCGCATCGACGGGCAATACGACGGCGCGCCGACGCGCTATTTTGAGTGCGGTGAGTTGTATAACGCTGTCTGAATAAAACGGTTGAAATTTTCCGCAAGACCGTGTATAATAAACGCGCGAATTAAAAACCACGAAATGTGAAAGGGGCGTGTCCCATCATGGTAAGGATCGGCATCGACCTCGGCGGCACCAACATCGTCGCCGGTGTGGTCAACGAACAAAATGAGATCATCGCGAAAGCGGAATGCAAAACCAACCTTCCCCGTCCGGCAGACGCGATCATTGAGGATATGGCAAGAGTCACCGAACAAGCGGTGGAAAAGGCAGGCCTGACGATGGACGACGTGCAGTACGTCGGCGCCGGCTGCCCGGGTACGTGCAACCTCGAAACCGGCATTATCGAGTATTCCAGCAACTTCGGCTTCAAAGAAGTGCCGCTGCAGAAAATCCTGTCCGAGCGGCTCGGCAAACCGGTCTACATCGAAAACGACGCGAATGCGGCAGCACTCGGCGAAACGATCGCCGGCGCGGCGAAAGGCGCGAAGAGCGCCTTGTGCATCACGCTCGGAACCGGCGTCGGCGGCGGCATCATCATCGACGGCAAGATCTACGGCGGCTTCAACTTCGCCGGTGCGGAGCTCGGCCACATCGTCATCGTCGAAGGCGGCGAGCCCTGCCCCTGCGGCCGCAAAGGCTGCTGGGAGGCCTATGCGTCCGCCACCGGTCTCATCCGGCAGACCAAGACCGCGATCGAGGCGTTCCCCGACAGTCCGATGGCGAAGATCGCCAAAGAATACGGCAAGGTCAGTGGCCGCACGGCGTTTGACGCGATGCGGCAGGGCGACCCGATCGGCAAAGCGGTGGTCGATCGCTACATCGGCTATCTTGCCTGTGGGCTTGTCAATATTATCAACATTTTCCAACCGGAAGTGCTGTGCATCGGCGGCGGCATCTGCCACGAAGGGGATACGCTGATCAAGCCGCTCGAGGCGTACATCGAGCGGGAACGCTACAGTAAATACAGCAAAAACCAGACCCGCCTGTGCGTCGCGACGCTCGGAAACGACGCCGGCATCATCGGCGCGGCCTGCCTCGGCGCATAGTCGAAAAACCGCGTAAAATCAAAACCTCACGACCCTGTTCAAAGGTCGCGAGGTTTTTTCTTTTTTGTCCGAAGAGAGGAAAGAGCGCCGCTCCCCGGCGGGAGACGTCTAGCAGGCGGGATCGGCACATATATATGTGGCACAAAGGAGGAGAGGCCCGATGAAACGAGTGGGAATGATGGGACTTGCATTGTTGATAATTTTGACATGTTGGGTGACGCCCGCGGCGGCGGAGCCGTTTTGGATCACCGATGCGGAGACGGATCAGCCGCTTGCCGAGCAGCTCACGGAGGACACGCCGCCGTGGGAGGAAGCGGAAGCGACCGCCGCCGATCCGTCCGCCTTGCAGGTGAACGCGGCGTCGGCGATTTTGATGGAGTGCGGCAGCGGGCAAACGCTGTTTGAGCAGAACGCGCACCAGCCGCTGCCGATCGCCTCGGTCACCAAGGTGATGACGCTGCTGCTCGTGATGGAGGCGATCGACGACGGGCGGTTGCGGTATGATGATATGGTGACCTGTTCGGCGCGGGCGGCGTCGATGGGCGGGTCGCAGATCTGGCTCAAGGAAAACGAGCGGATGAGCGTCGAAGATCTACTCAACGCGGCGGCGATCGTGTCCGCCAACGACGCCTGCGCGGCGCTCGCCGAGCATTTGAGCGGGACGATCGAGGCCTTTGTCGCCGCGATGAACGAGCGGGCGGCGGCACTCGGCGCGACCGAGACCTGCTTTGTGGACTGCAGCGGGCTGTCGGACGACGGGCGCTCGAGCGCGTATGATATCGCGCTGATGTCGCGGGAGCTCATCGGCAAGCACCCGGATATTCAGCGGTTTACCACCGTGTGGATGGACAGCCTGCGGGACGGGCAGTCGGAGCTGGTCAACACCAACAAGCTGATCCGGTTTTACAGCGGCGCCACCGGCCTCAAAACCGGCACCACCTCGGCGGCGCACTGCTGCCTCGCGGCAACCGCCGAGCGGGAGGGACTGTCGCTGATCGCCGTGGTGCTCGGGTCCCCGACCACCAACGACCGGTTCGGCGGGGCGCGCAGCCTGCTCGATTTCGGTTTCGCAAACTATGCGGTCGTCATGCCGTCCGTCGACGAGGCGGATCTTCTGCCGGTGCGGGTGCTGCACGGGACAAAGGAAACGGTGACGCCGGTTCCTCCGACGCCCGAAGGGGTGTTGGTTGAAAAAGCGCAAAGCGGCCGGGTGGAAACCCGCGTTGAGATGGCGCCGGACGTGGAAGCGCCGGTCGAAGCGGGACAGGTGATCGGCGAAGCGGTGGTCACAGCGGACGGCGCGACGCTCGCCCGTATTCCGCTGATTGCCGCCGCGGCGGTCGAGCGGCTGGATTTTTGGCGGGCGCTCTGGCGGATGTGGGGCGCGGTGACCGCCGGACAGATTGCCTGAAAGTAAGCAAGCGGTGAATTTTCCGAAAAAATGAAAAAAGTTGCCGCAGACGGTTGCAAAGCGGGCGCAGATATTGTAAAATAGAAATATCTAAAAATAAGAAACTCTATTTTGCAGGTGAGGGATGCAACATGGCAACAACACTCAACGCTCGATATGCGGCGGCATTTATCCGCGACCACGAAGTGGGCGCGCTGCAGCCCGCCGTCACGGCAGCGCACGAAATGCTGCACGCGGGCACAGGGCTCGGCAACGATTTTATCGGCTGGCTGACCCTCCCGACCGATTATGATAAAGAGGAGTTCGCCCGCATTCAGGCGGCGGCCGCCCGGATCAAGCAGGATACCGACGTGTTCATTGCGATCGGCATCGGCGGGTCGTATCTCGGCGCCCGCGCGGCGATCGAGTTTTTGAAATCGCCGCTTTACAACAACAAGAAAAAAGACACGCCGGATGTATATTTTGCCGGCAACAGCATCAGCGGCGCCGCCTTGCAGGATCTGCTGTCGATCTGTGAGGGCAAGCGGGTGTCCATCAACGTGATCTCCAAATCCGGCACCACGACCGAACCGGCGATCGCCTTCCGTGTGCTCAGGACGTATCTCGAAAAGACCGTCGGCGCGGAAGAAGCGAAAAAGCGCATTTATGTCACGACCGACCGCGCCCGCGGCACGCTCAAGGCGCTGGCCGACCGCGAAGGGTACGAGACCTTCGTCGTGCCGGACGATGTGGGCGGCCGGTTCTCGGTGCTGACCGCCGTGGGGCTGCTGCCGATCGCGGTCGCCGGGTGCGACATCGAAGCCTTGATGGCGGGCGCCGCCGAGGCGCAGAAAGCGCTCGCAAATCCTGACCTGAACGAAAACGATTGCTACCGCTATGCGGCACTGCGCAACATTCTCTATCGCAAAGGCCGCGCGGTGGAACTGATGGTCAGCTATGAACCCTGCTGGCAGCTCATGTCCGAATGGTGGAAGCAGCTTTACGGCGAGAGCGAGGGCAAGGACGGCAAGGGGCTGTTCCCCGCCTCCGCGATCTTCTCGACCGACCTGCATTCGCTCGGACAGTTCGTGCAGGACGGCAGCAATCTGCTGTTTGAAACGGCGGTGCAGATCGAAAAAGCTCCCGCCGAATTCCTCATTGAGAACGACCCCGAAAACGTGGACGGCCTCAACTTCCTGACCGGCCGGTCGATGAGTTTCGTCAACGAGAAAGCGTTTGAGGGCACCGTGCTGGCGCACGCGGACGGCGGCACGCCGACGCTGGTGCTGTCCATGCCGGCCGCCGACGAGCGTTCGCTCGGATATATGATCTATTTCTTCGAAAAAGCCTGCGCGATCTCCGGCTATATGCTCGGGGTCAACCCGTTCGATCAGCCGGGCGTGGAGAGCTACAAAAAGAATATGTTCGCCCTGCTCGGCAAACCGGGATATGAGGAACAAAAAGCGGCGCTGGAAGCAAGACTCGGCCGCTAATCTCACAATAGGACAGATCCGCTTTGGCGGTTTGATAAAAAAGGAGGACACTCATCATGATCACATTGATTCTCGGCAAAAAAGGCTCCGGCAAGACCAAGCGCCTTCTCGAGATGTGCGCGGCGGCGACCAACGCGTCGAACGGCAGCGTGGTATTCATCGAAAAAGATTCCACCCTGACGTTTGATTTGAGCCACCGCACCCGGCTGGCCGTCGCGGAAGAGTACGGCGTAACGGGATATGACGCGCTCTATGGCTTTATCGCCGGTATGTGCGCCGGCAACTACGACATCACCGACGTGTTCCTGGATTCCACCGTCAAGATCGGCGGACACGACATGGAAGCACTTGCGGGCTTTGTGGAGAAGCTGGCGCCGCTTGCCGAAAAAGTCGGCACCAAATTTGTGCTGTCCGTTTCGGCAGCTGCTGAGGAAATTCCGGAACGCCTCAGAGGCATTGCGGAACAGATCTGATTTGGGGAACCCGGGCGGTCGGACGACTGCCTAATGTTATATAAACAATCACGACGATCGATCAAGGAGGAATGTACTATGTCCAAGCGTATGCTGAGCGTGTTGCTGTCGCTCGCGATGATCGCGTCGCTGCTGCTGTCGGCGATGGCAATCCCTGCGGCTGCAAGCGGCGATAGCCTCAATATGATGCCGACAAGCAGCGACGAGTTGACCGTCGCTGACGGTGCCGACGGCACCTTCGCTCTGCCGGAGGGCTCGTTTTCGATGCACGCCAACAACGGCTATCGCATCACCTACAGACCCGCTGCACGGTATGATCTCGACACTTTAAACGGTGTGCATATGGTCATCAGCACCACCACATCGTTCAAAATTGCCTGGCATATCGTCGCGGATTCCGACGCGAACCAGGGCAACTGGCCGAACACGTCGAATTACACCGACACCTTTGAGATCGCGAGCGATCGCGTTCCGGCAGGCGACTATGACGTCACGCTGGATCTTGGTTCGCTTTGCACCAGCATCACCGATAAAGCTTCCGTCTATTGGGAGCAGATGATCTTTGTGCTGGACGGCGAAGGTGACTTCACGCTGTCCGCCCTTGAGGCAGTGGAAATCGAAAAGCCGCAGCCCGTTGTCAAAGAAGACGGCGACTTCCTGCAACAGAAATATATTGCGGAGCATGCAGAGAACATCAAAATCAACGCGGATGGCACCTGGACGGTGACCGGCAACTTCGCGCTCGCTCCTTACTATACGTTTGAGTATGGCACCGTCAAAAACATCGACCTCCAGTTTGAGACCGATGTCCCGGTGTCCATCACGCTGCTCGATCGCGATCCGAACGGCACGCTGGAGCAAGGCGGCTACGGCGATCACTGGATCAATCTTTATGCGAACTGGGTCGGCACCAACTATTTCCCGGCGGGCGCGAACAACTGGCAGACCACCATCAACGGGATCTGGAACTGGAGCATTGCCAATGCCAACTGGAAGAACACCGGGACGGCTACGGCGCGCGCCATCTATGTGACCTTTGAGAGCACGCCGGTCAATGCGACCTTCAAGGCGTTCCGCCTCTATGCGGATCCGACCACGACCGAGGAAGAAACCACGACCACGGAAGAGGTCACCACCACGACCGAAGAAGTGACGACGACCACGGAAGCGGTCACTACGACGACCGAGGAAGTGACTACCACGACCGAAGCGCCGACGACCACCACCGAAGCCGCTACCACCACGACCGAGGAAGTGACGACGACTACGGAAGAGGTCACCACCACGACTGCGGAAGAGACTACCACGACCGAAGCGCCGACGACCACCACCGAAGCTGCTACCACCACGACCGAGGAAGTGACCACCACGACGGAAGCGGCGACCACCACAACCGAAGAAGTCACGACGACAACGGAAGCGGTCACCACTACAACCGAAGAAGTCACGACCACGACGGAAGATATCACCACCACGACCGCTGCACCGCAGCCGGATAACAAGCAGAGCCTGCTCAAAGAGATCTATCTGGCGGAAGGCGCGGAGAACGTGACCATCAACGAAGATGGCAGCTGGACCGTGACCGGCAACTTTGCGCTGGCACCGAACCTCAGCTTCAACTACAACGAATTCATCACCAATCTGCATCAAAAATTCACTTCCTCGGCGCCGGTGATGATCACGGTGCTTGACCGCGATCCGGACGGTGTGTACGGCGAGCACTGGATCGGGCTTTACGACAATTTTGTCGGCGCCACCTATTATCCGGCGGGTGACACCGATCGCGTTGATGACTTCAGCAACATCTGGAGATGGAACGTCGCAAACAGCGATTGGGATAACCGCGGCGAAGCGACCATTCGCGCGATCTACTTTGAGTTTGACGTTGCAGAAGATGAAGCGCCGATCACCACGTTTGAAGAGCTGGCGCTGGAGTTCACCGACGAAACGCCGACCACGACCGAGCCCAAAATCGCTCCTGCTGTGACCTACACGGTCGAGACGGTCGTCTATTCTTCTGACGATGCGACCATTCCGGAAGGCACCGAGCTGACTGTGAACATCAAGGGCAGCGAAGCCAAAGACGTTGTTGCACTCGAGATGCTGCTCAGCTACGACAAGGAGCTCTTTGAAGTGACCGACGCCGTGATGAGCGAGAAGCTCGGCGGATTTGACTATAGTGACGTCATCACCGCTCCGGCGGCACCGGTCACCGAAGACGGTGAGATCTGGCTGACGGCGATGAGCCTTACCGGCATCTCCTTTGACGAGGATGAAGTGCTGCTCACCCTGACCCTGCGCACGCTGGCCACGATCACCGAAGATCAGGCGATCGGCTTTGTGCGGATGCCGGTTGTGGCGACGCTGGATGAAAACGACAATCCGCTTGCATTCGAAGTGGAAGCCGAGCCCGGCCTCATCACCATCCTCACCAAGGGCGATGAGCCGATGGAAGGCGACCTGGACGGCAACGACGTTCTTAACATGAACGATGCGTTCACGCTGTATCGTGCGGTCAGCGGCCAGCTTGAGCTCACCGATGAGCAAACCGCGCTCGCAGATATGGATGGCAACGGCGTTGTCAACATGGCGGATGCGTTTGCGCTTTATCGCATTGTGTCCGGATCCTAATCATTCCAAAATATAAATAACCGCCGCCCGCTGTCGGAATCCCGACAGCGGGCGGCACTTTTTGTTATAAAAGGGCAATGTAAAATAAAGGTGTGTTAGGTCAGCACACGCTTGTTGAGTGCAGAACTCAGAGTGCAGAGTGCAGAGATAAAGACCTTAAACTCTGCGTTCCGAG
>JAFTBJ010000032.1 GCA_017455295.1 Clostridia bacterium | reverse complement strand
GGACGATGAGCTCCCCTCGCCCGGTCGCCGCACCATCCCCGGCAGCACCGCGTTTGTCCCGGCCGCCGCCGGACTGCTGATCGCCTCCGAAGTGGTCCGGGATCTGATTCGATAAATCCATAAAAAACACCGGCTGAAATTTTCTTCAGCCGGTGTTTTTTATCTTCCCGTTTCAGCTGATCGCCTCATATAAGGCGCGGTACTCGCCGTTTTCTGCCATCAGCTGCTCGTGTGTGCCGCGCTCGCGGATGCCGTCGGCGTCGATGTAAACGATCTCGTCCGCATGGCGAACGGTGGACAGCCGGTGCGCGATCACCAAGGTGGTGCGGTTTTCCGCAAGCCGCTCAAAGCTTTTCTGAATCTTCGCTTCGGTCACGGTGTCCAGCGCTGACGTCGCCTCGTCCAGCACCAGGATCGCCGGATCCTTGAGGAAGATGCGGGCAATCGACACCCGCTGCTTCTGCCCGCCGGACAGCTTCAGCCCGCGCTCGCCAACATAGGTATCATACCCGTTCGGCATCTCCAGAATATCCTCATGGATCTCAGCCAGTTTCGCCGCCGCTTCTACTTCCTCGTCGGTGGCGTCCAGCCGCCCGTAGCGAATATTTTCGCGGACGGTGTCAGCAAACAGCAGCACATCCTGCTGCACGATGCCGATCGCCTCCCGCAGCGACTGCAGCGTCACCCGGCGGATATCCTGCCCGTCGATGGTGATGGCCCCGTCGTCCACGTCGTAAAACCGCGGCAGCAGCGACACCAGCGTCGTTTTGCCGCCGCCCGACGGCCCGACCACCGCAAGCGTTTTGCCGGCTGCGATCGACAGGTCGATCCCGCCGAGCACCTCGCGCCCTTCATTATAGGAAAACCGCACGTTTTGAAATGCCACGTCGCCTTTAACGTCGGTCAGCGGCACGGCGTCCGGCGCATCCACGATGGATGGTTCCACCGCCATCAGCTCGGTGAATCGGCGAAAACCCGCCATCCCCACCGCATACTGCTCGGCAAAATTGGCCAGCTTGCGGATCGGCGCCAAAAAGGTGCCGACATACAAAGTGAAGGTCAGCAGATCGACCAGCTCCATGTCTCCCTGCATGATCAGCCAGCCGCCGAAGGCGACGCCCGCGACCTGAAGCAGTGACGTCAGCAGCTCCATGCCGCTGTGAAAAATCGCCATCTCCCGATAAAAAATCTTGCGCGCCGTTTTATATCGTCCGTTGCCGCGCTCAAATTTTTCCGCCTCGAACCGCTCATTCGCAAACGCCTTGGCTGTCCGCGCGCCGGAAATGCTCGACTCGATGTCGCTGTTGATCTCCCCGATCTTTTCTTTCACAGAGCGGGACGCTTTAGCCATCTTCTTGCGCCGCCAAATGGTAAAGATCACCACGATCGGCACCAGCCCGCACAGCAGCAGCGCGAGCTGCCACTGAAGAATACCCAAAATCACGATCGAACCGATCAGCTCGAGCGCCGACAAAAGCAGGTCTTCCGGGCCATGGTGCGCCAGCTCCACCACTTCAAAAAGATCGGTGGTCACCCGTGCCATCAGTTGACCCGTGCGGTTTTCATCATAAAACCGCAGCGGCAGCTTTTGCAGGTGCGCAAACAACTCCCGCTTCATGTCCGTCTCCATATAGACGCCCATGACATGCCCCCAATAGGCCACGATGTATTGCATCCCGCAGCGCAGCAAATAGGCGATCGTCAACCCGGCCATCACCGCAAAAAACGCCGCGAACGCGCTTTGCGGCAGCAACGTATTGATCGCCTGCCGCGTCACAAGCGGAAAGGCGAGCTCCACCGCCGCGATCAGCAGCGTGCAGATCATATCGAGAAAAAAGAGTCCCAAATAGGGTTTATAGTATCGCGCCAGTTTTCGGATCATAAGGGGAATCACCTCTTTTTGCTTGTTGTCATCTCCCCCTTATTGTAAACCAAAACCGTCAAAAAAGCAAAGATATTTTTTTCTTAAAAAGGAGTGGGGGCGCGCCGAAGCAGCCGTGCCTCGACGCGCCCCAATTGATGGGAAACGTACAAGAAATATTTCTTTTGAACGATTATTTGTTGACCATCCCGCGGATCAGCACACGGGTGTCAAGCGAATTGACCTTGCCGTCGCCGTTGACGTCGGCGGACGGGAATGCTTTTGCATCCACCCCTTCACCGGCGATCAGCGAGAGGAGCAGCCGCGCGTCGGTGGTGGTGACGCTGCCGTTTTTATCGAGGTCACCCGCGAGAGCCGCCTCGCCGCCGATGCCGCTTTGCGCCGCATCGGCTTCTTTGGTCGCAAACGCTTTGAAGGTCGCGTCGACGTTTTCATCCTTGAACAGCACATAAATGCCTTTGACATCCACCTTGCCGCTGTCGTTCCAGCCGAGGTATTCCGCGTTTTTCTCATAAAGTGCTGACAGGCTGTCCGCCCGGTCATAGTCGCCCGGCGCGAACGTACTCGTCCCGAGGAAGCTCTCGGACAGGTTGATGAAATGCGTCTGGTTCGCGTTATCGAGAACGGTGATCTCCACCGGCACATTGGTGCTGAACTGCTGCACAAGAGACAGCGCCTGCGTGTAGTCGAGCTTCGCCTTCGGCGCCAGCACGAAGTCGCCGCTGACCGCCCAAGAACCGTCCGCATTCACGGTCACGTTCTCGGCGCCTTCCACGAGATACTCTGTTTTGAGGAAATCAAAATCGGTATAGATGGCGTCCGACGGATCGGGATCATCGATGATCGCCGCTTCGGGGTAGTCAATATCCACATAGCCCATGACATGGCGATTACGAGGTTCATACACGCAATAATCGCCGCGCTCTTGAATGATGCCCGTAGCAGTCGGCAATCCCAACGTAGCGCCGACACTCACCGTATAGTCCCATTCCTCATCGGTATCGTCATCTATAGCATGACCGAATTCCGTAACAATTCCCATAGAGCGAACGGTATAGCCGTATTTTTCGCTGCCACTTTTAAAGAAAATCAGATCGCCCGGCTTCGGCTGATAATCCGCCTCGTCGTGGAACAATCCTTTTTCCTGATAATAGGCAAGACTGCTCTCGCAATCGGCAAACGGATAAATGATCGAGGACGGAATGCCCGCCTGATCGGCACACCACGCGACAAACATAGCGTCCCAATTATTATAAATATAGGTTCCTTCCCCGCCGCCGTACATTTCATCATACCAAAGGCTGTATATGGTATCGAAACTGACATTTGGTACGGCCGCAGCAGAATGTGAGTCGCCATATTCCCAGGAGATCTGCGTTTTCGCGATCTCAATCAAATCGGTCGCATAGTTGCCGGTGTTGACATGGGTATTCGCATGGTACGGTGCAAGAAGACGGTCATACAGTTCTTCCGCGCGCTCAAAATACGCTTCATCATAATCGCTGAGCATAACCGGTGTACCGTCCGCTCTGTAACCGAGAACTTTATTTTCCCATTCTGCCCAGTTGTAATGGCTTGCCGACACGGACAGCATCCCGATGCTGCCGACACAGCCGGCCAGCACCGCGACAGTCGAAAGCAGGGCAAGCGTCTTTCTCCATGTAAATTTCATAGTATAGTCTCCTTTCTATCTATAGGTTTTGCTGCTGCATATAGTCAAACCGTCATAACCGGTTCCCCCTTTTTCGTTTCAAAATAGGCCGATTTCCTTACGTTCACATTATACCCCCCCCCCGAAAAATTTTGTCAAGAAGATTCGCATGAGATGGCGAAAACCCGCCACTCGTGAGGGTTTTTCGTTTTTGGGAAAAGGCAAAAAAATCCCAATTTACGCGCTTGCAGCGAGGGAGTATGCACTATTCTACTAGGGGGCGACATAGGGCGGTGCCTTGGTGCCGCCGCGAAGGTCGCCGGGAATGTGTGGTGACGCGCCTTCAAGGCTTCTCCGTTTGTAACATCGGCTCTGTCTTTCCTCGCTCGCTTTTTACAAATGAACAACGCCGCAGGGTATATTACCCTGCGGCGTTGTGTCGTCTATTTCGATCGTTCGCATTATTTGGCCACTAACCGATACAACGCAAAGGCATCCGCTGCATTGAAAATGCCGTTTTGATCCATATCCACGGCGTGATCGGCCAGCATGCTCAGCGGCACATCGCCCATCACCAACCGGTAGAGCAGCATCGCGTCTGCCATATTCACAATGCCGTTGTCGTCCGCATCGCCACGCTTGACCGTCTTTTTGCTCCAAAGCGCATAATACATACGGCTCATCTCCACTTTCAGCGCCGTGACGCCGTCGGAGTCGGAGGCGGATTTGCCCCAGCCGAGGAAGCGATATCCCACACGAGTCGGCGTCGGCAGCGTCACCGACGCGCCGGATTTGACCAGCAGCGCCGACGGCGAGACCGCACCGCCGTTTGCATTCAGCACCACGTTGTGAAATTTGACCGACGCCGCATCGGATACATTGCCGGAGGTGTCCTTGACCACCAGATAGTAGATGCCGGGCTTGGTGATCCTCACGTCCATCTGTACAGAACGGTCACCGGCAACCGCTGTATACGGATTATCGATATACACCGTATTGGTGCCGAAATAATAGCCCGCGATCCCCACATTGTCCTGCAGTGTCAGCGTCACCGTCGGGGCGCTCGCCGCCGAGACCGTCACCGTGATCGCGCCGCTCGGCGGCGTCGTGTCGACGACATGAGCGGCTTTATACGCCGCCCACCGGTCTTTGAGTTTGGCGAGGGTGAGAGGCCCGACCTCGCCGTCCACCGTCAGCCCGTTATCCTGCTGAAACGCTCGCACGATTGCTTCGGTGCCCGGCCCGAATTTTCCGTCGATCTCGATCGTATATCCCAATTTGTACAGCACCACCTGCAGCCATTTGACCGAATCGCCGGAGATGCCGTAATGGAGATTGGAGGTCGGCACAGGATAATCGTCGGGGTCGACGTCGTTCGGATTGCCGTATTTGATCCAATAGATGGTTTTGGCATCTTGCTGCCGCTCCGCATAATAATCCGAGTCGCACACTTCATAATCGCGCGCCCAAATCAGCGCCGCCTCCGAAGCGCCCGCTTTGGTGTTGCTGACCGCTTTGAGCTTTTTATACACATTGTTTTTGTCGGTCTGCATTTCATACAAAATGAATTGGAGCTGCGCCGACACGGTCGTATAGTTCAAATTGTTTTGTTTGCAAAAGTCGACGAGCTGCCCGTACTTATACCCGCTGTTCCATTGACAAAGGCCATAGCCAAACGTGCCGTCCCATTCCGAACCGGACGCGGTCGGATCAAACCCGGATTCGTGTGCGATGTTGGAGATCACGCCGCATGCCGCCGCCGTGTTCAGCCCGATCGTGCGGGTGAGATAATTAAAAATAACTGCTTCATTCTCGGCTGCCGTCGCTTTCGAGATCGACGGCAGCTCCGCCGCTTGTCCCGCCGCAAGGCCGCCTGCCGACTGCTCGTCGGGTTCATCCTCCGGCGCCGTGTCCGGTGCTGCGTCCGGTGCGTCCGCCAAAGAGGCCGCCTCTTCCGTAGGCGGAATATCCGGCAGGAGCTCCGTTGTCGGCTCGTCGGTCGCATACTCGTCTTGCACATAGAAGAAGACCGCTTCCTCCGCCAAAACAACCGGCGCAAACGAGGTCAAAGCCACCGCCGCCAGCAGCAACACCGCCAGCGCCCGTCTTCCGTTTTTCAAGCGATCCCCTCCTTTTCCATATTATCCTAATTGTGCATTATACCACAAACCCCCTCAAAAAGCAACCAAAAGCGCCTCGGCCGCAGCCGAGGCGCTTTTTCGACAACAAAATTTCGATTATTTGAACTTGACCGCCGTGCCGTAGGCCAGCACTTCCGATGCGTTCTGCATCACCGACGAGCTGGCAAACCGCACATTGATGATCGCGTCGGCGCCGAGTCCCTGCGCCTGCTCGATCATGCGATGGGTCGCGATCGACCGCGCCTCGTTCATCATCTCGGTGTAGCCTTTCAGCTCACCGCCGATGAGCTGTTTGAAGCTCGCGCCGATATCCGAGCCGACATGCTTCGACTGGATGGTGCTGCCGGTCACCAGCGACAGGGTTTCGAGCTCTTTGCCCGTGATGTAATCGGTTGTTACGAGAACCATGATCCATACACTCCTTCTAAAAAATTATACCATCACAAAGCCCATTTTCTTTTTGGCTTTGTAAAGTGTCCGACTGGATACCGCATAGGCGTGTTCCGCGCCTTGCTTCATCAGCGCCTCGAGCTGCGCCTTATCCTGAAGATACATAGCGAACCGCTCCTGCACGGGAGCAAGCTCGGCAGCGACCGCCTCGCCGACCGCCATCTTGAAATCGCCGTACCCCTTGCCTTCAAACGCCCGCTCGATCTCCTCGAACGATTGCCCGGTCACGGCGGAATACAGCTCCATCAAATTGTTGACGCCGTCTTTGCCCTCGCGGTAGCACACACAAGCCTCGCTATCGGTGACGGCGCGCTTGCACTTGCGCAGGATGGTGTCTTTGTCGTCCTTGAGCGAGATAAACGCATTTTGGTTCTCGTCGGATTTGGACATCTTCTTGGTCGGGTCCTGCAGGCTGCGCACCTTCGCACCCTTCTTCATAATATACGGCTCCGGCACGGTAAACGTGTTGCCGTATACGCTGTTAAACCGCTCCGCGATATCCCGCGTCAGCTCCACATGCTGTTTCTGGTCGGCGCCCACCGGGACATAGTCCGGCTGATAGAGCAGAATATCCGCCGCCATCAGCACGGGATAGGTAAACAGCCCCGCGTTGACGTTGTCCGCGTGCTTTTGCGATTTATCCTTGAACTGCGTCATCCGGGACAGCTCGCCGAACTGCGTGTTGCAGGCAAGCAGCCAGGACAATTCCGCATGGGTCGGCACCTGCGACTGCACAAAGATCACGTTCTTTTCGGGGTCAAGCCCGATGGCGAGCAGCAAAGCGAACATCTCGCGGATCTGCTGCCGCAGCTTCGCCGGATCCTGCCGCACCGTGATCGCGTGCAGGTCGGCCACGGCAAAAAAGCAATCCATCTCTTCCTGCATCGCGACCCAGTTGCGCAGCGCCCCGAAATAGTTGCCGATTGTCGGAGTGCCGGTGGGCTGGATGCAGCTTAACGCCCGTTTCGGGCGCGGGGTTTCGACGATTTCAGACATTTCGATTTCTCCTCAAATCACTTGATATACGAACGGGCAAACGCGCCGAGCCGCTGAACGCCTTCTTGCATGACCTCATTCGTGGGGGTGGAATAGTTGACGCGGAAGCTGTGCAGCACTTCATCGTTGACGGCAAACGCGCCGCCCGGCACCACCGCCACTTTGTGCTCCTTAACAGCGAGCGAGCAGAACTCCGCGACATCCACCGTTTCGGGGAGCTGGCACAAAATGAACAGGCCGCCCTCCACCTTTTGATAGTTGATCCCGGCGGGCACGATGTGCTCATCGAGCAGCGCCATCATCAGCTCCGCCTTCACTTTGTAGATCCCGCGCAAGCGGTCAAGGTGCGCCTCATAGTCGCAGGTGGTCATAAATTCATGGCACACCATCTGCGCCCACAAATTCGTATGCACGTCCTCGCCCTGCTTTGCGACCACCATTTTGGCGACCACCGGCTGTGGCCCGATCGCGAACCCGACCCGCATGCCGGAGGACATCACCTTCGAGAAGCTGCCGGCGTAGATCACGAGGCCTTCGGTGTCAAGCGTCTTGATCGCGGGGACGTTCTCCCCCGCAAACCGCAGATCGCCATAGGGGTTATCCTCCACGATCATCACGCCGTATTGCTTGGCGAGCGCATAGATCGCTTTGCGCTTTTCAAAACTCGTCGTCACACCGGCGGGGTTTTGAAAGTTCGGGATCGTATAAATGAACCGGGCATTCGGCTCCGCCTTGAGCGTCGCTTCCAGCACGTCAAGGTTCATGCCGTCTGCCTCGAGCGGCACGCCGCACAGCCGCGCACCGAGCGATCGGAAGCTGTTGAGCGAGCCGATAAAGCTGGGGCTTTCGCAGATCACCACGTCGCCGGGGTTGCACAGCGTTTTCATCGCGAGCTCCATCACCTGCTGGCCGCCCGAGGTGATCAGCACCATATCCCCCTCGCCGCCGACGCCGTATTTGTCGTGCATATACGTCTTGAGATGCTCCCGAAGCGGAGTATATCCTTCGGTCGCGCCATACTGCAGCACGTCGATCGAACGAGTGCGGAGCAACCGGTCGGAGATGTCCGCGATCTCCTTCACCGGAAACGCTTCCGGCGCGGGGTTGCCGGCGGAAAGCGCCGCCACGCCGGGGACGCTCGCATATTTCAAAATCTCACGAATGGCGGACGGCTGCAAGTCCCGCAGGCCGTTTGAAAAGGTATACTCCATATTGGTTTTGCCTCCCAAGATGAAAAATCACAAGAATCAATCTATATTTTACCATTGATGATTGACTTTTTCAAGATAAAATTATAGAATAAAGAGGTATATGTATATCTGGCACAAAACGAGGAGGATCACCCTTATGGCGGATTGGAAACAAGTGGCCGCGCGTCTCTTTCCCGACGTGACCCGCACGCCGGACGATCTCGAAGCGCTCTACCCGCCCCGCGCGCTCGCGGAGGGCGCCCGCGTCACCCGCATCGCCCCCAGCCCGACGGGCTATCTGCATCTCGGCGTCTTTTTCACGGCGCTGGTCAACCGCTTGACCGCCTCCACCACAAACGGCGTGTTCTATTTCCGCCTGGAGGATACCGATAAAAAACGCGAGGTCGAAGGCGGCGCGGACGATATTTTGAAAGGCTTTAACGATTACGGCCTGACGATCGACGAGGGCTTTGTCGCTCCCGGCGTGGTACACGGCGATTACGCGCCCTATCAGCAGTCGCAGCGCGTCGATCTCTATCATGTCTATGTCAAATCGCTGGTCGAGCAAGGACTTGCCTATCCCTGCTTCTGCTCGGAGGAAGAGCGGCAGCAAGCGCGGGAAGCGCAGGAAGCAGCGAAGTGCCGCACCGGGTATTACGGCCCCTACGCGAAATGCCGCGCCCTCACCCCCGACGAGGCGCTCGCCCGCATCGACGCGGGTACGCCGTGCGTCGTGCGGCTGCGCTCCGGCGGGGACGAAAGCCGCCGCATCGCGTTTACCGATCTCATCAAAGGCAAGATCGAGATGCCCGAAAACGACGAGGATCTCGTACTGCTGAAATCCGACGGCGTACCGACCTATCATTTTGCCCACGCGGTGGACGATCACCTGATGCGCACCACCCACGTCATCCGCGGCGACGAATGGATCTCCTCCGTGCCGAAACACCTCGAGCTGTTCCGCGTGCTCGGCTTCAAGCCGCCGAAATATGCGCACGTCGCCCCCCTGATGAAAGAGGACGGCGGCGGCAAGCGCAAGCTCTCCAAACGCAAAGACCCGGAAGCCGCGATGCACTATTATGCGTCCGAGGGCTACCCCGCGGACAGCGTGCTCGAATACCTGTTCACAGTGGTCAACAGCGATTTTGAGGATTGGCGGCGGTGCAACCCCGACGCGAATCGCGCCGCGTTCCCCTTCAACTTCAAAAAAATGAGCGTGTCGGGCGCATTGTTCGATCTCGCCAAGCTCAGCGACGTCAGCAAAAACGTCATCGCCCGCATGACGGCGGACGAGGTGACCGACGCGGTGCTCGCCTGGGCGAAAGACTATGATCCGACGTTCTATGAAACGCTCGCCGCCGACCCGGCGTTTGCCCGCGGCATTTTTGCGATCGACCGCGGCGGCGCGAAGCCCCGCAAGGATATGGCCAAATGGAGCGACGCGCCCGACTATGCCGCCTACTTTTTTGATGGCGGGATGGACGACGGCTGGGAGCTGCCCGAACATCTCAAAGCCGCCGACGCGGTCGCGGTGCTGCAGGCATATAAAGTGGCGTATGACCCCGCCGCCGACAAGGATGCGTGGTTTGCCGCGGTCAAGGCGCTGTGCGAACCGTTCGGCTTTTGCCCGGACGTGAAGGAATACAAAAAACACCCGGACGACTTCAAAGGCCACGTCGGCGACGTCAGCACCATCCTGCGGCTCGCCGTCACCGGGCGGCGCAATACCCCCGATCTGTGCGCCATTATGCAGCTGCTCGGAAAAGACCGCGTGATCGCGCGCATCGACCGCGCGATCCAAAACTTAAGTGAATAAGGAGGACAACGAATATGGCGGAAGAAAACGGCGTGGTTTCGCGC
>JAFTBJ010000031.1 GCA_017455295.1 Clostridia bacterium | reverse complement strand
CGTCCTTTGTGGAGCCGAGGGTCGCGATGGTGAGCACCTGCGTTTGGCCGCGGGTAAAGAGGCCCGAGCCATGCACGCGCGGCAGCACGCCGACTTCCGCGGCGAGCGGACGGATCTCGTCGATGCCGCGGCCGTCCACACGCTTGCCCTCGTCGAGCAGCCAGCGGCGAACAATGTATTTCTGCAGTTTATAGAGGCACTCGTCGATCTTTTCGATCTGGTCGGGATACTGCTCGTCAAACTGCTCATGCACTTTCTCATAGATGGGTTTGTGGCGATCATCGCGGATGCGCTTGTCATCCGTGTCGAGCGCGAATTTCACATCGTCGATCACCATCTCTTTGATGGCTTCGTACATCGCGGGATCGGGATCGTTCGAGGTGAACTCAAACTTCGGCTTGCCGATCTCTTTGACAATGCCGTTGATAAATTCCACGATTGCCTGGTTGGCTTCGTGACCGGCCATGATGCCGTCGAACATCGTTTCGTCGTCCACTTCGTTGGCGCCCGCTTCGATCATGGCGACCAGCTCGGAAGTGGAGGCGACGGTGACGTGCATCTCGGAAACTTTTTCCTGCTCGGCGGTCGGGTTGATGACGAATTTGCCGTCGATGAGACCGACGACCACGCCGGAAATCGGGCCCGCCCACGGGATATCCGAGATGGCGATGCCGATGGACGCCGCGATCATCGCCGTCGTCTCAGGCGGGCAATCGGGATCGACCGACATGACGGTGCAGACGATGGACACATCGTTGCGCATATCCTTCGGGAACAAGGGACGGATGGGGCGGTCGATCACGCGGGATGTGAGGATCGCCTTTTCGGACGGACGGCCTTCCCGGCGCTGGAACGAACCGGGGATGCGGCCGACGGAATAGAGTTTTTCCTCATAGTCGACCGACATCGGGAAGAAATCGACGCCATCACGGGGTTTGGCGGACGCGGTCACCGCGCACAGCACCACCGTCTCGCCGTAGCGGACGAGGCAGGAGCCGTTGGCGAGCTGCGCCACTTTGCCGGTTTCCACCACGAGCGGGCGACCGGCGAGCGTGGTTTCAAACACGCGATAGTTTTCGAACGTTTCAAGTTTGCTCATAGACATGACACATACCTCCTGTGAATGATGATTATCACGAGGCGTGTACTTCGACATTTTAGCAATAAAGCCGACTTTGCGGCTGTTCGCAACGCCCGCTTCATCGCTAAAACGGTCGAAAACGCCTCGTTTGATCCTGTTTTTAAGCGCAGTTTGAGGCAGGCGGATATGGGTCCGCCTGCCTCAAGAAACGCTTATTTACGAATGCCGAGCTTCTCGATGATCGCACGATACCGGGTGATATCTTTCTTCATCAAGTAGTTGAGAAGACCACGGCGCTGACCGACCATCTTGAGAAGGCCGCGACGGCTGTGGTGATCCTTCGGATGCTCCTTGAGGTGAGCGGTGAGGTCTGCGATCCGGCGCGTCAGCACCGCGATCTGCACTTCGGGCGAACCGGTGTCGCCTTCATGCGTCGCATACGCTTTGATAATTTCCTGCTTTTGTTCGGGTAACATCATGATGTATTACCGCCTTTCTTTGAAATGTGTCCGAAAACCCAGCACGAGGAAACAAGGACTCCCTTTTTCGGTCAGGGCATACTCCGCCGCCCGGGTCTTGGATCAAGGTGCTTTACACGAGCTTAGTTAGTATAGCACAGTGTCTTGCATTTGTAAAGGGGTTTTTATTAAAAAACCGTTTCTATATTGCCATACTATCCTTCAATATTGCTCGTCATGCTTTAGATCCTCTGTCTTTTCGCGGCCGGCGATTTTTCTGGATCTCCTCCACACGCTGTTCCAGATCGCGCAGCTCTTTTTTGGACGCCACATTCTTTTTCACATCTAAATGCTCGGCATGATTGAGCCGCACAGTATCGGCAAATTTTGTTTTCTGCAATACTTTTGTATGGCTGAG
This sequence comes from Clostridia bacterium, assembly GCA_017455295.1. Taxonomy (GTDB): domain Bacteria; phylum Bacillota; class Clostridia; order Oscillospirales; family Acutalibacteraceae; genus RGIG1959. The sequence continues at coordinate 2,614 of JAFTBJ010000031.1, read as the reverse complement.
TGCCATGCAAATCCGCGACGCACCTGTGAAACGACGTATCCCGTTTTTCACACGCGCCGGCATGGAGGATTCCAGCGGAACGTCTTCCATGGGCGCTTCCACAATAAACCGATCGTCATGCAGCACCATTTCAAACGCATCCGCCACGCGTTCAAAAACATACGAGTCCTCCGTCACATAATAGAACCGCTCCATATCCTCAGCCGGGATCGGAAAAGCCGACGCCCCCTCATGGATCACCGCGAATTCCCGTTCAAATGTTTCCTGATCCGATATGACGGCAGCATGCCGATAAACTTCCGGATCCTCTTCAAATGCGATGGGCAGCGGGCGGATAATCGAGCAGGATCGCCCGGCGCAATAAATCTCCCCGATCGACGTGCTGTACCATGTATAGATCTTATCGCACGCCAAGATCCACGGCTTTACCGAATAGGCGGAAATAGCATGGAACTGCGGACACCGTTTTTCCAAATCCAAAATGATCGGATTGTCCCGTTCCACCGGATGCGGGCGATAGATAAACTCATAGTCCGGATGATCCTGCAGCGCCTTTTCAATCCAATCCAGCGTCATCCGCTGCGATTGCTCGGAAAACCGCTTTTTGGCGTAAAGATCCTTGCTTCCGCTGTGCTGGTGCCGCCACCCTTCAAAATCTTCTTTTGTCAAGGCATTGCTGGTGAAAGACGAAATGTACAGATACCATTTTTTCTTTGGATCCAGCGAAAACTCTTTAGCAAGCTCCTCGCGCCCTTTATAAAAAGAGCGGAATTCCGGACGCAGAAAATCCATCGTCAAATGCCCGGTTTTGACCAGATTTTCCCGCGGGACGCCATAGACTCGCGTAAAATGATCGATGCTGTTATCCCCCCACGCCAACGTCAGGATTTTTTGAGCCTGCCCGCGGATCACCATCGCCGTATCTTTGGATTCGGCCGCGCTGTTGGAATAGATCTGTTCCCATTTGAAATTGATATACTTTTGAGGATTGTCCGCAATCAGGCGCATCTCCATCATCTGCCAGTTGTCGTCGATCTGACCCGCCACGACCTTGGCCGGGATGCGATAGGTGCGATGCTTGCAGCGCCAGAAAGGCTCGATCGCGACCGAATAGCCGCGCCGCTCCAGCTCTTTTTTCAGCAATATGATGTTTTCCAGTTCGCGCTGTTTGATTTGATACACAAACAAAAAATCAAATTGTTCCATTCTCACCCTCATCCTCTCAAAAACAATTTACAAAAGATCCCCGGATCTCGGCCAAGCCGTCTTCCCTATTTCTATTTAAAACACGCGATCCCGAGACGCGTTTTAACTTGTCGGGATCGCGTGTTCTGTTCTTTACCAGTTGTCTTCCACAATCACATTGGCGCTTTCGCGGACGGCTTTGTCCGCCGCGACCGCCACCTTGAATGCGCTGTACACCTGCTCGATGTCCGGCGCACGGGTGGGACGACCTTCGATCATGTCGATCAGGCCGCAAAGCTGGCGATACATATCCTTATATTTGCACTGGACGTTGATCGTCTCCGTCTCCCCTGTCGACAGGCGAAACAGTTCGATCCGGTCGCCCATCTCACAATCGGTGCCGCGCTGGGCGTTCATCGTCAAGCGGATGCGGCCTTTGGTGCCGATGAATTCCTTGACATTGGCGGAGCTGAACGTCTGCCCCCAGCCGGCTTCATAATACGCCATGCCGCCGTTTTGCAGCCGCATGACGATCATGCCGTAATTCACGACGCCGGGATCGAGATCGGTATCCACCGTGGTGCCATAACCCATGACTTCGCGGATCTTGGAGCCGGTGAACCACTGGATGATATCCATATAATGGATGCCGCAGTCGAGAATCGGCGAGCAGTCTTCCAGCAGCCGTTTATACCGCGGCCAGTTGAGCGCGTGATGGTTTTGCGACATCCGCGCCACTTTCAGCTCGCCAATCTCGCCGTTCCAGATCAGATCGCAGATCTTCTCATAGGTCGCGTTGTAGCGCAGGATATGCGCGACCAGCACCTTCACGTCCGCGTTTTTCGCAACTTTATAAAACTCGCGCCCCTCTTCCCTGGTCGCCGCGATCGGCTTTTCGCACAGCACGTGCTTGTGCGCCGCCACACAGTCCTTGAGGATGGACAGATGCGTGTTGACGTAGGTCGCGATGATCACGATGTCCAGCTCCGGCAGATCGAGGAACTCACGATAGTCGGTGCCCCAGTGATCGGCGTTGTATTTTTTTTGAAACAATTTGGCGCGCTTGTCGTCGATATCCACGACCGCCACAATGTGAATATTGTCGCGATAATAAATATCCGCCAAGTGATCTTCGCCGATATGGCCGCAGCCGATCAGCATCACGCCGTATACCTTATCCATGGTACAGTCCCTCCACAGAACGCCCTTTGTTTTGCATCGTTCGGCATTCTATTTCAAGGGTATTATACGGCGGCAAATCCATAAAAACAACATCTCTATATGTCGTCCCACTTGTCCTGAATTGCGTTTTTTGTCATTTTTTGTGCACAGATTAGAACAAGAGGGCGCCGTCCGACATGACAGCGCCCTTTTATATGGCAATCATTATTCTTTTCTATTAGAACATACCCTTTTTATCTATGTTCAT
>JAFTBJ010000030.1 GCA_017455295.1 Clostridia bacterium | reverse complement strand
GCTGACGCTTTTGGACGCGTCGCGCAAGATCGGGCTTTCGGCTACCGAGAGCTGGATGCTGACGCCGATGAAATCCATCACCGCGGTGATCGGCTTGACCAAAGAGAAAGAATCCTGCCACATAGCGGGCTGTGCCGGATGCGGCAAGACCGACTGCGTGTTTCGAAAGGAGGGGTGACCGGTGTCAAGATTCATAGAGCGATTCGGCAAAGAATTGCTGGTTTTTGATGGAGCGATGGGCACGATGCTGCAGGCCGCGGCTCTGCCGGACGGCTATCCGCCCGATCTGTGGACGCTGGAACGCCCGGAGGTTGTGGAGGACATACACCGGCAATATCTGCAGGCCGGATGCCGCATCCTCAAAACCAACACGTTCGGCGCGAACGATCTCAAGCTCGCGCCCTATGATAAAACGGCGGAGGAAGCGGTGCAAGCGGCCGTTGCGATCGCCAAAACGGCGATCGCCAAAGAAGGCGTTGACGCATTTGTCGCACTCGATATCGGCCCTACGGGCAAACTGCTCAAACCGCTCGGCGACCTCGGCTTTGAGGACGCCGTGTCGCTGTTCGCCGAAATGGTGAAAGCAGGTGAAAAAGCGGGCGCGGTTTGTATCCTCATTGAAACGATGAGCGACGCGTATGAGCTCAAAGCGGCGGTGCTGGCAGCAAAGGAAAACAGCGATCTGCCGATTTTGTGCACGATGATTTTTGATGAGCGTGGCAAACTGCTGACCGGCGCGGATATCCCGGCGGCGACGGCGCTGCTCGAAGGGCTCGGCGTGACCGCCATCGGCCTCAACTGTGGAATGGGTCCCGAAGCCATGCTACCGCTCGCCAATGAGCTGCGCGCCTGCTGCTCACTGCCGCTGGTCATCAACCCGAATGCGGGATTGCCCCGCAGTGAGGCGGGCAAGACGGTTTATGACGTGCCGCCCGCCGTGTTTGCCGAGCAAATGCGGCCGATCGCTAAACTGTGCGCGGCGGTCGGCGGCTGCTGCGGCACCACCCCGGCGCATCTGGAGGCGCTTGTAAGCGCTTGCGGCGACATCACGCCGCCATCAGTGCCTCATTATGACACGCTGCTGGTCAGTTCCTATGCGGGTGCGGTCGCGATCGGGGAGCGCCCCGTTATCATCGGCGAGCGCATCAACCCGACCGGCAAAAAACGCTTTCGTCAGGCGCTCCTTGAGGATGACGTCGATTATATTCTGCGGGAAGGATTGGCGCAGGAAGAGCGCGGTGCGGATATTCTCGACGTCAACGTCGGCTTGCCGGATATCGACGAAGCGGAGCGGCTGCCGCGGGTGGTGCAGGAGCTGCAAAAGGTGACCGCGCTGCCGCTGCAGCTCGACACCTCCGATCCCGTTGCGATGGAAGCGGCGCTGCGGATTTATAACGGCAAACCGCTGATAAACTCCGTCAATGGCAAAGAAGGAAGCATGGCGGCCGTGCTGCCGCTTGTGAAAAAATACGGCGGCGGCGTGGTGGCGCTGACGCTGGACGAAGACGGCATCCCGGACACACCGGAAGGGCGGCTCGCGATCGCCACACGCATCGTCGAGCGGGCGGAACAGCTCGGCATCGACCGGCGGGAGATCCTCGTCGATGCACTCACCCTGCCGGTCAGCGCGAGTGAGGATGCCGCGCGGGTGACACTGGAATCGCTTGCCCTCATCAAAAAAGAACTCGGCGTCAAAACGGTGCTTGGCGTCTCCAATGTTTCATTCGGCCTGCCGGTGCGGGAAAAGATCAACGCGACCTTCTTCACAATGGCGCTGCAGCGCGGTCTGGACGCGGGAATCGTCAATCCCTGCTCCGACGCGATGATGACAGCGTATGACGCGTTTTGCGCGCTCTCCGGCTACGACCCGCAGTGTGCGCGATATATTGAGCGCCACGCAGGCGATACGGCGGTTGCCGCCGTGCCGACCGGCGGCGGGATCACCTTGACTGATGCGGTGATCAAAGGCCTGTCCGATCAAGCGGCGGCGCTTGCCAATGAGGCGCTTGTAAGCGGGCAGGAACCGCTGACGGTGATCAACGAATCGTTGGTCCCGGCGCTCGACGTGGTGGGACGCGGCTTTGAAAACGGCACGCTGTTTTTGCCGCAGCTCCTGATGAGCGCCGAAGCGGCCAAGGCCGCCTTTGAAGCTCTCAAATCGCGCATGACGACGGCGGTCACGACCTCCGAGGACACGATCGTGATCGCGACGGTGTTTGGGGATATCCACGACATCGGCAAAAACATCGTGAAAGTGCTGCTCGAAAACTATCAATTCCACGTGATCGACCTCGGCAAGGATGTGCCGCCTGAAGCGGTGGTAGCCGCCGTCAAAGACAGCGGTGCGCCGCTTGTGGGACTCAGTGCGCTGATGACCACCACCGTGCCCGCGATGGCAGAGACCATTCGACTGCTGCGAGCAGAATGCCCCGGTGTGCGGGTGATGGTCGGCGGCGCCGTGTTGACGCAGGAGTATGTCGACGTGATCGGCGCGGATTTTTATGGAAAAGATGCGATGGCGTCGGTCGGCTACGCAAAACGCGTGTTCGGCCGCGAGGCCTGACTGTATATGGAGGGTATTCCTATGGAAAAAGCAATTGCGGAATTGGTTGCTTACGCTGTGCGCTGCGGGCTGATTGAAGCGGCGGACCGAATTTGGGCAATCAACACCCTGGCCGGGATCCTGCATATCGACGATTGGCATGAGCCGGAGACAATCGACGACAAGCGCCCGCTTGAAGACATTCTGAAAACGATCCTGGATGCGGCAGTCGAGCGAGGCCTCATCGAGGACGGCGTGACAGCGCGGGATTTGCTGGATACGCGGTTGATGGGAGCGCTGACGCCGCGCCCGTCGGCGGTGCGCGCCCGCTTTGTCGGGCACTATGCGGCGTCTGCTAAAGAGGCGACCGATTGGTATTATCGCTTCTCCTGCGATACCGATTACATCCGCCGCTACCGCATCGTGCGGGATATGAAATGGACGGCCGACACGCCCTATGGCACGCTGGATATCACCGTCAATCTCTCGAAGCCGGAAAAGGATCCGCGTGCGATCGCGGCAGCCAAAGCCGCGCCGCAAAGCGCCTATCCGAAATGCCAGCTCTGTCGCGAAAACGAAGGGTATTTCGGTCGCGTCAATCATCCCGCCCGGGAGAATCATCGCATCATCCCGGTGACCATCGACGGAAAAGACTGGTTCTTCCAGTATTCGCCGTACGTCTATTACAACGAGCATTGTATCGTGTTCAACGGCGAACATGTACCGATGCGCATCGACCGTTCCACCTTCCGCAAACTGCTGGATTTTGTAAAACAATTCCCGCATTATTTCGTCGGCAGCAATGCCGACCTGCCGATCGTCGGCGGCTCCATCCTCAGCCACGACCATTTTCAGGGCGGGCATTATACCTTTGCGATGGAAAAAGCGCCGGTCGAGAAAGCGGTGTCTTTTGCGGGCTTTGAAGACGTCAAAGCGGGCATTGTCAAATGGCCGATGTCGGTCATCCGCCTGCGTTCGACCGACGATGATCGTCTGGTGGAACTCGCGTCGCATATTTTGCAGGCGTGGCGCGGGTATACAGACGCCGATGCGTTTGTCTTTGCCGAAACGGACGGCGAGCCGCACAACACCATCACGCCGATCGCCCGCATGCGGGACGGCGCATTCGAACTCGATCTGGTGCTGCGCAACAACATCACAACCAAAGAGCACCCGCTTGGAGTGTTTCACCCGCATGCCGAGCTGCACCACAT
>JAFTBJ010000029.1 GCA_017455295.1 Clostridia bacterium | reverse complement strand
TTGAAGGTACGGCTCATCGTCTGGGTGTGATACGTTTTCTTGTAATCGGTGTTGGTGTTCGGGGTTAACGAAGGGAGGGAGGAACGCCTGCCGTTGATATAAAAATCCATGCCGGTGATCTCGGTTTGCAGATCCTCCGTTTCGCCCGAGAGGATGAGGCCGCTCCGCACCGCGCCGTATGGATCGGTTTCATAAATGGCGCTGTTGTCAAGCTGATACGCCTGATCGACCGAAAGCTTTCGCACCGTGACGGTTTGATTGTTGTAGCCGGTCACGAAGATTTTGAGACCGCTGACCCACAGACAGCCCGCCGTCAGCGACCCGGACGGAAGCTGCCCGGACGATATCAGATCCCCAACCCGAACGGCGCCGGTGTAGGTGCCCGCCTGGATATCGCCGGAATAGGAGGCGATGTTGGAGGTCATGTAGGTATTGAGCACAATCTTCCGGGCGCTGCCCTCGCTGACGTCGGGGCGGTTGCCGCCAAGATACAGCTCAAAACTCGCGGCGGTGCTGTCCACCGTGAAATCAAACGAGATGGTGGCAGCGGCGGGCAGCAGGATCTTCTTGTCGTAGCAGAACGACGCATACGGCCAGGAATAGGGGTTGAGCATGGAGCCGCCGGCCGCTTCGTCGGTAGAGGTTATGTTCGTAAAGGTATACCCCGAAGAGAGCGAGCCGGATTCCTTCATGGTGCAATAGGCTTTCGGCACCGCTTTGATCGGGTTGTTCCATGTGTCGAGCGAGGGCGCCAGCAGGTTGAACGCCGTCGCCGTGCCGAGATCCACCGGCTGTTCGCCGTGGATGAGGATATACAGGAGGTATTTCACGTCGGACGTGTTGACGCTGCCGTCGCCATTGAGATCCGCCGCCGCTTTTTGCGCGGCGGTCAGCGGCACGTCCGTGACAATGTAGGACAGCAGCAGACGTGCGTCGTAGGTCGTCACCTCGCCGTCGTTGTTCAGATCGCCGCCTTCGGCGAACACGAGCGATAGCCCGCTGTTCGCAAAGCAGGCGAGCAGCATGGACAGCACGATCAGCAAGGAGATCAGTTTTTTCATGGGGATACCTCCTGAATAGAAGTCAAAGATGGATGTCGAACGTCAGGGGAAGCGCTGTGTAAAGCGACACGAAGGAAGTATATCGTACCAATGTGAACCTTATGTGACGAGCACCGCTGTCATATATTGCTCCTAAACAAATTCCAGGCGGCGGCAAAGGTGTATGTGTCATCCATTTTCAGTGCGTTGAGAATATAGTCTTTGCCGCCGATGTTGGCATAATCGTTGACGTTGAACCATACGGCGCCCTTGATATTGCGACAGAAAGCATATTCAGCCTTGTCACGGTTGTTCAGGCAGGTAAACATATCCTGAATCCAATTATACTGCTTGTCCGAATTCCGGTAAAGTTCCGTATCCACCCACTCGCCATAGTAATAGCTATATTGTTTCTCGCCGCCCGAACCGCAGCCGAATTCCGAGATCACCCACGGGTAATTGCCAAAATTGTCTTTGCATTGTTCATAGACGGTGGTATACATCGACTGGAACGAGGAAAGCGACGAACCGTTGCCCATCTCATACGATGTGAGGCCGAGAATCTGCATATAGTTTTCACCCGGCATATAGCACAGCGGATCGTTCCATTTGGCAGGCGGATAGCCGGGGGTGTTGGGATTGTAGATCCAGATGCAGTTGTCAACGCCTTCGTCCTCGAAAATATCATAGAGTCGCTGCCAGCCTTGCACAAAGATATCGGGATCCAGCAGCGACACCATGCCGCAATAGCTGGTCCAATCGGTGTTCATCTCATTATTCAGACGGAACAATATCGGCTTACCATATTCCTTGATCGATTTGGCAAGCCTATGGAACCACGTGTCATAATACCCACTCAGTACTTTATAAATCGGCGTTTCGCCGGACAAATTGGTATTGTTGGTCGAGGTGTACTGATAGGTAAACTGCAGCACCGGTTTGCCGTTGAAACCATTGCCCCCCGCAAATTCGTTTGCCATATCGCTCGGGAACTTCGGAAGAGTGCTGCCATAGGAGAGATGCTGATAGGTCGGCATGATGCCGTATTCCTTGTTGGTGACCCGCTTGATCCGGGTATGCTCAGGCTGAATCTTGTTATACTGCAATGAATAGGTATCATCGCTTGTATCCACCATGCTGGCGGAGAAGAAGCCCCAGTCGGTGGTGTTCTGGTTGACCAGCTTGTTATAATACGCCTTTGTCTCATCGTTCCAACTTTTTGGGATGACACGGTTATACTGTCCCTGTAAATTGATCGCGGTGCCGTAAGTCGAAAACGGTTTAAAAGAGCGCAGCAGGCGATCCATCAGTCCATCGGTGGGGGCTTTGGATTTCAGCACTAAGAGATAGTAGGTGTTGTAAACATAGAATTTGCGGATGAGCACGATGCTGTAATACGGCATTTCGATCCCTTTTCGATTGATCGCCAGATCATATCGCCAGACGGTATACCCTTCCACCGTTACTTCCGATGGCTCGGTTTCGCGCACGCGGCGGATGCTATTGGCTTTAAGAAAATCGTCGTCGTCGAGATAGGGCGTGAGATATTCGTCTTTATATGTAACCCAGCCGTAATAGCTGTTGCCGTAGGTCGTCTGCCATTCTTTGGAGACGGTCAGCACACAAGTGTCCGACGAGAAGCGGGAGCGCAAAGCGGACAGCGAATAGTCCGGCTGCCAGTCGGCGGGCATATCGAGCATATAGCCGTCGGGGAAGTTGAAGGTACGGCTCATCGTCTGGGTGTGATACGTTTTCTTGTAATCGGTGTTGGTGTTCGGGGTTAACGAAGGGAGGGAGGAACGCCTGCCGTTGATATAAAAATCCATGCCGGTGATTTCGGTGGTCAGGTCCTCTGTTTCGCCCTCAAGTTTGAGCCCATCTCGCACCGTGGCATACGGATTGGTCGCATAAATGTCGCGGTTTTTCACCTGATAGGCCCGATCGACCGACAAGGTCCTCACCGTGACCGTGTCGCTGTGATGGCCGGGCACAAAAACCTTGATGCCGCTGACCCATACGTTGCTGTCGGCGGGGAGGTCATTGGCGGCGATCAGGTCGGCCACGCGGATGGCGCCGGTATAGATGCCGGGTTTCAGGTAACCGGAGCCGGATGCCACATTGGAGGAGATCAGGGAATTGAGCACGATCTTCCGACCGGCCTTCTCGTTCACATCCGGGCGGCCGCCGTCGAGAAACAGCTCGATGCTTGCGGCGGACGTGTTGACTGTGAGATCAAACGAAATCACGGCGTCGGGCGGCAGCAAGATCTTTTTGTCATAGCAAAACGACGCATACGGGAAGGTATAGAGGGTGGACTGTGAGCCGCTCGCCACAGCGTCGGTAGCGGTCAAATTGGTAAAGGTGTAACCCTCGGAGAGGGAGCCGGATTCCGACATTGTGCAATAGGTGCCGGAAGATGCTGTGACCGGGTTGTTCCAGGTGTCGAGCGAAGGCGCCAGCAGATCGAATATCGACGCGGTGCCGAGATCCGCCGTCGGTTCGCCATGAATGAGGGTATACAGGAGATGCTTCACATCGGATGTATTGACCTTGCCGTCGTAGGTCAGATCCGCCGCTGCCTACTGTTCGTCGGTCAGTGCCGTATAGGAAACGATATGGGTGAGCAGCGTACGGGCGTCATAAGACGTCACCTCGCCGTCGCCGTTTAGATCGCCGCTTTTGGCGAGCACAAGCGACAACCCGCTGTTTGCAAAGCAGGCAAGCAGCAGGGACAAAACAACAAGCAGGGAAAGACACTTTTTCATAGAAACCTCCTGATAGTTATTAGAGAATAGAAATTAGAGATTAGAAAAGACCCATAAAATTAGAAGATGCGGTATTCATACAATCTTTTAGCGTTAGGTCTTCAAAGCTTCCCCTCGGAGGGGAAGCCTGTCGGTTGATAATATTTTGCGCAGTCATGCGGCGGGGCCCCGCCTACGACAACGTCAGAGAGCAACGGCTTTATGTCAACTCTCGAAAAAAGTCGAAAGGTCGGCGATCTTCATTCGTTTGCAATAGGCGTTGCCAATGTTCTCGAGCAGCACAAGATCCACCTCGCCGCCCGCCGCTTTTTTATCGAGCGTCACATGCGGCAAAAACGTCTCAAGCGGCACGGGAGAATCGGTTGGCAAATGATATTTTTGAAGCAGCGCCGCCAGCCGCGCCGTGGTACCCGCTGCCGTCAATCCCGCTTTCTCGGCGGCGGCGGTGACCGCTGCCATGCCGACGGCGACGGCGCAGCCGTGGCTGATGCCGGTATAATGCAGTTCTTTTTCAAGCGCATGACCAAGCGTATGCCCGAAGTTGAGCAGTTTCCGCTCTCCCCGCTCCCGCTCGTCCGCTTCGACGACCGCCCGCTTAATTTCCATGCAGCGGCGAACGATCTCTGTGAGCCATTCGGGGGAAAAATCGTTTGTGCGTTCGAGAAGCTCAAACAACGCCGCATCGCGAATAGAGGCGGATTTGATCACCTCGCCCATCCCGTCGACCACATATGGTTCGGGCAGGGTGGACAGCGTGTCGATATCCGCAATCACGCGCACCGGCTGCCAAAATGCACCGACCAGATTTTTGCCCTCGGCGATGTCCACGCCGGTTTTTCCGCCGATGGAGGAATCCACCTGCGCGAGCAGCGTGGTTGGAATCTGCACAAAGCGGATACCGCGCATCCAAGTCGCGGCGGCAAATCCCGCCATATCGCCGGTGACGCCGCCGCCCAGCGCCACAATCACATCGCGGCGGTCAAATTGTCCTTTGGCGAGCGCGCCGTACATGGCGGTAACGGTCTCGATGCGCTTGTGCGTCTCCCCCGCTTCAAAAGCGAAGACACACACCGTCGAAAACCCCGCGCGGATCAAGCTGTCCCGTACAGCGTCAGCATAAAGCGGCGCGACGTTCGAGTCGGTCACGACCATCGCGCGGACGCTCAACGGGCAGACTTCGCGGATAAACGTACCCGCCTGTCCGAGCAATCCTCGCCCGAGCAAAATGTCATAGGGCCTCCCGGTGTTCACAGGGAGACGCTGGTAGTCCTTCATCAGGTCAGATCCTCCGATTGCGGCAGTTCGTCCGCCCGCACTTTGGACAGACGCCCCTCCTTGATAAGATGCTCGAGACGCTCGCGGTCGTTGTCTTTAAGGGCTTTGCGAACATCTTCCAGCCGCACGATCAGCCCCTCCACCTCGCTTTCGAGCATATCGCGGTTGATCGAAAACAGCTCGCTCCACAAAGTTTCATCGACGCCCGCCACCCGCGATACATCGCGATAGCTGCCGGCAGAAAAGCCTTCATGCCGCGCACTGCAAGGCGACTGCACATAGCAGCCGGCCAGCACATGCGGGAGCTGACTGGTGAATGCGATCATGCGATCGTGCACCTCCGGCGTGGTCACGGTCAGTCGCGCACAGCCGAGGCGGCGCACCAGCTCGTGCATCACGTCAATGACCTCGGTCGGCAGATCCTCGGCCGGGGTCAGAATATAGCAAGCGCCGTTGAACAAGGCCGCGTCCGCCTGCGCGAAACCGCTTTTTTCCTTGCCAGCCATCGGATGCCCGCCGACAAACAGCAGGTCATGTTCTCGGCAGATCGGATCGCACGCTTCCACAATAAAGCGCTTGACGCCGCAGACATCGGTGACAATGGTGCCGGGCTTCAGCTGCGGGGCCAGTTCTTTGAGCGTATCCACCGTCGCCTGCGGCGGCAGCGCCAAAATCAGCATATCCGCTTCGCCGATCAGGTCGCCGCTGGCCACGTCGTCGATCGCACGGCGGCGCAGCGCCTGCATCAGCGTATCGGGGTCGCGATCCATGCCGAGGATGCGTGCCGGAACAGCCTGCTGCAAAGCAAATGCCAGCGAACCGCCCATGAGGCCGAGCCCGCAAATCACAATGGTGCCGTTTAAAGGATTATTTGGTTTCGCCATAGAAAGACCTCCTGCTAGTTGTTAGAAAATAGAGATTAGAAATTAGAAAAGACACGGCAGATTCGAGGGATGCGCTTTGTCTTTTCTTGTTTGAGGCAAAGCCGCAAACATATCGCGCCGCGTATCACACGGCATATTGCATTGGCGCAGCCAATATATCGCACAGGCGCGTTAGCGCGATGTATCACTGCCCTTTGAATACCGGCTCCAGCTCCCGCAAGTGCTTCGCAAGCTCCGCAAACTGCTCGGGAGTCAGCGACTGTGCACCGTCCGACAGCGCGTGCGGCGGGTCGTTATGCACTTCGATGATGAGACCGTCCGCCCCGGCAGCGAGCGCCGCCAGCGAGAGTGCCGGCACCAATTCCGCCTTGCCGCCCGCATGACTCGGATCGACCACAACGGGAAGATGACTGAGCTTTTTGAGCAGCGGAATCGCGGAAATATCCAACGTGTTGCGGGTCATCGTCTCAAACGTGCGGATACCCCGCTCACACAGGATCACCTTTTCGTTACCGCTCGCCATGATATACTCGGCGCTCATCAGCAGCTCTTCGATGGTGCTCGACAGTCCGCGTTTCAAAAGGATGGGTTTGTCCACTTTGCCGAGCTCTTTGAGCAGCTCAAAATTCTGCATATTGCGGGCGCCGACTTGAATGACATCCACGTCTTCAAACAGCACGAGATGTGACGCCGACATGATCTCGGTCACGATGGGCAGCCCGGTTTCGCGGCGGGCATGGCGGAGAAGTTCGAGTCCTTCGGCGCGCAGCCCCTGAAACGCATAGGGGCTGGTGCGCGGCTTGAACGCGCCGCCGCGCAGGAAGTTTGCGCCCGCCGCCTTGACGTCTTTTGCAAGCTGCACGATCTGCTCTTCGCTTTCGACCGAGCAGGGGCCCGCAATCAGCGCGAGCGACCCGCCGCCGATCTTCGCGCCATTTCCGAGGTCGATCACGGTGTCGTCCGGGTGGAACTTGCGATTGGCTTTTTTATACGGCTCCTGCACACGGCGCACATCTTCGACGATGCTTTGCGCGAGGATATAGTCGGTGTCGATCCCCGTGGTGTCGCCCAGCAGGCCGAGAACCGTCGACTGTTCGCCCACCCATTTGTTCACCCGCACGCCGTGGTCGGCAAAATAGCGGGAAAACTCTGCGATCTGCTGTTCGGTGACCTGCGGTTTTAATACGATAATCATAAATTCCAAAACTCCTTTAGAACAAAATATGCCATTAGCCGATGGTCAATTCGTCTTCAAAGTGCGCTCCTACCACGCAGAGATACACGCGGCCGGTTGCGAGGGTGAGCGGGCTGCCGTCTTCTTCGGTCATGGTGAAGCCGTCGTCGCCGCGCGACCATTCAAACCGACGGGTAAGACCGCCCGAGAACACATAGCCGGTGCCGTTTTCCAGATAAAAATCGATGGTGGCATCGGTTTCGTTGTAGCGATCGGTGTACAGGATCAGCACATTTTCGGTCTGCAGCGGCTTGCCGTTGATATCAGAGTGGCGCGTCTCGCTGTAGCCGTTATATTTGTTATACGATCCGCTCGCGCTGTCATACTCAAACGAGATGATCTGCGCGTCGGACATGCGAATCTGCACATGACCGCATGCCTTGCCTGTCGGGGTGCCGTGCGTCCACGGGATGTCCCGCAGCGCCTGCATGCTGTAGTCATGATCCTGCATATAGTTTGTCAACTTCTCGCCACTCGTGCGCAGGCGGAATTCGTAGTCATGCGGATAGTCCTCATCCCGCCAGCAATAGTCGCCGGCGCCGGAATCATCCAGGTCGATGTTCCCGACACCGTCCACATAAGACAGTAAAGAGAGCGCCGGGTAACTGCCGCCCGCATGGGCATAGGCGATGTCGAGCGCGTCCACCACATGCACAAAAGGCGACCGGGCACTGCGGATCGGGCCGATGGCCGACGGCACGCGTTCGGTGTTGGCAAATACCGCCATGATGCGGGTGATACCCGCTTCCGTCTCGGTTTCCATCCACATATCGGCGTCGCAAATACCCACCTGCTCACCCTGCATAAAATCGTTGTTTGCGATCATGATGCCGACCGGGCGATCCGACGTCGAACCGTTCATATCTTCCCGGCCCGTGATGGGGTTTTGCCACACCGCTTCCGGCGCGGCCGCTGCCGTCGTGGTGATTACGGTACCGTCAGGCGCCGTCGGCACCGTGGGAGTTTCCTCATCCTGCTGCGGCATACATCCCGACAGCATCCCGATCAACAGCGCCAGCGTCGTCCATATGGCGATCATACGAATGGATCTCATAATCAATTCCTCCCGGTTTTGCGATTCAAGACCACAAAAAGCTCTATTATTCCAATGATTATCATACCACAGCTTGTCCCATTTTGCAACCGTTTTTCCCGCTATCCGCACCTTTTCCCTATTCGCAAAAAGAGGTTTGAGATGATTCTCAAACCTCTTTGTTAGTCGTATTCGATTTATTTCGCGTGGTACAGCTTCTTGACCTGATACTGCGGCGTGCAGGTGATGTTGATGTTCAGCTTTTTGAGCGTGCGGTTGTCGTTTTGCGACAGAATGACGGAAGAATGCGCCTCACATCCCGCGAGCTTATCAAGCTGTTTGAGCGCTTTCGCCGCCGCCGGGGAGGTCACCGCGCTGATCGCAAGGGCTATCAGCACTTCGTCGGAATGTAGCCGCGGGTTGTGGTTGCCGAGGTGATCCACCTTCAAATGCTGCACCGGTTCGATGATGGACGGCGCGATAATATCCATATCGTCGTCGATCCGGGCGAGCTTTTTGAGCGCGTTGAGCATCATGGCGGCCACCGCGCCGAGTAGCGGCGAGGTCTTGCCGGTGACGATGGTGCCGTCCGGCAGTTCCAGAGCGGCCGCCGGAGCGCCCGTTTCCTCGGCGCGGGATTCCGCGGCGGGGACGACGGGGCGGTCGTCGGTGGACAGGCCGAGATTCTTCATCAGCAACTCGATTTTGGCTACCGCCGCCGCGGCGCTGCTGTCCATATTCTCGCGCTGATCGCACGCCGCGTTATAGTACCGCCGAATGATCTCCTGCCGGGACGCTTCGCAGCATGCCTCGTCGTCCACAATGCACTTGCCCGCCATGTTGACCCCCATATCGGTCGGGGATTTATAGGGCGATTCGCCGTAGATCTCGCGGAAGGTCGCTTCCAGCACCGGGAAGATCTCCACGTCGCGGTTGTAGTTGACTGTGCTGACGCCGTAGGCTTCCAAATGATAGGGGTCGATCATGTTCACATCGTTGAGATCGGCAGTCGCCGCTTCATACGCCAAATTGACCGGGTGCTTGAGCGGCAGGTTCCAGATCGGGAAGGTCTCAAACTTTGCATAGCCCGCTTTGATGCCGCGCTTGTTCTCATGATAGAGCTGGGACAGGCAGGTGGCCATTTTGCCGCTGCCGGGGCCGGGCGCCGTGATGATGACCAGCCGATGGGTGGTCTCGATGTAGTCGTTGCGGCCGTAGCCCTCCTCGCTGACGATGCGCTGCACGTCATACGGGTAGCCCTCGATCGGGTAATGGTGATACACCTTAACGCCGAGCGCGCGGAGCTTGTTTTCAAAAACGTCGGCAGATTTTTGGCCGGTATAGCGGGTCAGCACCACGCTGCCGACGAACAGCCCCACGCTGCGAAACGCGTCGATCAGGCGCAAAACGTCGAGGTCATAGGTGATGCCGAGATCCCCGCGCACCTTGTTCTTTTCGATGTCGGCGGCGTTGATCGCGATCACGATCTCGGCGTCCTCTTTGAGCTGCAACAGCATCTGCAGCTTACTGTCCGCCTTGAAGCCGGGCAACACACGGGACGCGTGATAGTCGTCAAACAGCTTGCCGCCGAATTCCAGATACAGCTTGCCGCCAAAGGTCGCGATCCGCTCCCGGATGCATTTCGACTGCAGCTGCACGTATTTTTCATTGTCGAAGCCGATTTTTTTCATACTGCTTCACCCGCACATCAAAAGATACTTCATTTTATCACGGCGTCCCCCGTTTTGCAAGCCATTTTGCCCCCGTTTCCGACAAAATTTTACGCAACTTACCATTTCCTCTTGACAAGTCGTTCTACAAGGTGTAGAATGCAGTTGTACTACACGCTGTAGAATGGAGTGCTGAACGATGAAAGATGCGCATCTGGGTGCGGTGGAAGCGAAATTTGCCGATATGATCTGGGAGAACGAGCCGCTCTCCTCCGCAAAGCTTGCGAAGATGGCGGCTCAGCACTTGTCCTGGAAAAAGACGACGGCGTTTACCGTGCTCAAACGGCTGTGCGACAAGGGACTCTTTCAAAACGACAAGGGCACCGTCACCTCGCGCATGACGCGGGACGAATTTTATGCACGGCAAAGCGAGCAGTTTGTGGACGAGACGTTCGCCGGTTCGCTGCCGGCGTTTCTCGCCGCCTTTTCATCGCGCAAAACGATGAGTGAGTGCGAGATCGAGGCGCTGCGGCAACTGATCGATCGCTATGAAAAGAAAGAGGGTAGCACGCCATGAGCACGGTGCTTCTTTATCTCGTCAACATCAGCATCACGGCGGGATGGGTGGCGCTCGCCGTCTGCCTGCTGCGCCTGATTTTGAAAAAAGCCCCCAAAAAATGGATCGTCGCGATGTGGGGGCTGGTCGGGCTGCGTCTCTTGCTGCCCGTCTCCTTCGAAAGCGTCCTGTCGCTCATCCCCCGCACCGAACCGGTCACCCCCGATCTCACCCCCTTTTCGACGTCTTTCATTCAGCTCGGGGACGAATTGGTACCGGCATCGTATGTGCGCATTCAATATTCCGAACCGTATGTTGAAAATCCCGCGGCCGTGACGCTGCCGTCTTTTTGGGATATTCTCTCCTACATTTGGCTTGCCGGGGTGCTCTTGATGCTCGGGTATATGGCGTTTAGCTTCCTGCGGCTGCGGCTGCAGCTCCGCGAGGCGACGCCGATCGGCGGGCGGGTATGGGTGTGCGACGCGGTCAAGACGCCGTTTATCCTCGGCGTCTTTCGCCCGCGCATCTATCTGCCGTCCTCGATGGACGAGGAGGACCGCCGCTATGTGATTGCGCATGAGACGGCGCATTTGAAGCGGCTCGACCACATCTGGAAGCCGCTCGGCTGGCTGCTGCTTGCGATCTATTGGTTCCATCCGCTGTTGTGGCTTGCCTATATCCTCCTTTGCCGCGACATCGAATACGCCTGCGACGAAAAGGTGATCGCGGCCGAGGGCGACGAGCACAAAGTGGCCTATTCCCGCGCGCTGCTGCAAGCCTCCGTCAAGCAAAAGCGGGTCACCGCCTGCCCGCTCGCCTTCGGCGAAACGGGCGTCAAAGGACGCATCCGGCATATTTTGAACTATAAAAAACCGGCGTTTTGGATTTTGATCGTTTCCATCCTGCTTTGCACCGCGCTCACGGTGTGCTTCCTCACCGACCCGCTCGAACAGCCGCCCTTGTCCGAAACGGTCACGGCGGTAAACAACGAGCAGGTGCTGACGATGGATCTGCCGGAAGGGTGGCAGTATTCGGCGCTGCTTGCCGCGCAAAGCGCCCCCGTTTACGGTGGACTCTCGCTGCCGTCCGCCACCTTCCTGCCGCCGGACACCGATCTGACATGGCCGTTTTTGATCGGCTGCTATGAACCGTCTCATGTCGGTTCCTTCTGCGACACCGGCGTGCTGACCTCCACCCTGACCGACCGGTACGGCCGCACGATCGGCACCAAATTCGTTGATCCCGGTTTACGGGTGGAAACACACGGCAACGAGCGGCAGGAAAAATGGCATATTCACGCCCGCCTCGTGCTGCCGCAAGAAGACGGCACCGAGGTCGTCATCGTCTGCGACTGCCCCGAAGAGGTCTGGACGCAGTATGAACAAATCCTCACCCGCATCGCGCGATCGGTGCGCCTGACCCACCGGGACGCTCCGCTTTATGATTCGCTCGAGGACTTGATCCTCGACTATCATCGGCAACAAAAGCGGGGCGAATTTGCCACCTGCGCCGTAGACGTTTTGGGGACGGAAGAAGACGGCACACAGACGACTTATTATGTGCGGGTACTCTATGAAGAATACGACGCGCCGGCCGAAAAATACGGCGAGCCCGAGCGAGTAAATGGATCGCATGTCCCGGCCGCGATCACCGTGGACAACGTGGACGGCAAATACCGCCTGCTCGACTATTGGACGCCGCGCGACGGCAGCTATTATGCGCCGGATATCGCGGGAAAATTCCCGGCGGATCTCCAGGGAACCGCGCTATCGAGCGTCATGAAAACTGACCTGTCGCTGCGCTGCTATCGCGCGGCAAAAGCGTATTTTTATCAACAATTCGTCGCCCCGTATGATCTCTTTTTGCGGCAAGAAATGGCCCGGCGGCAATATCCCGACTATGAACCGGCAGAGATGGCGGACGAAGTGGACTACACGCTGTATGACGTCTCCGAAAGCGGCGACCTCATAAGCTTTTATCTGGCCGTGAAAGAGTGGGATCACGAAGATGGAGCGGTATCCATGGACATTCCCACCATCATCACCGCCGAAAAGACAGGCGGCGGCTATCAACTTGTCGAATACTGGGAGGCCGCCGAAGGAGAAGGCTGGATCCCAAGCATCGAGCAGCGTATTCCGGCGGCGTTTTGGCACTATTATCTCGATCCGCTCGACGAAAGCTTCGTCAACCGTTACCAGACGCTGTTTGAAGAAAACGCCGCGCGGTCGGACGGCGTTCGCTATGTCTATCAAAACGAGCGAGGCGACACGGCGACCCTCACCGTCTATGACGGCGCCGCCGAATTTTCACCGTCGGCGCTTGACAGCACCATTTACGTCGGCGAATGGACGGACGCCTCCCGTAAACGGCTGTACACCTATTTTTACAGCGGTGACGCGATATACCTGGGCTTGTTCATCTTTGCCGAGCAAGACGGTGATCTGGTCTTTTTGAGCGACTCTTCCTCCCCCGTGCCGTCCTACCGGTATGCGGAAACGGACACGGCCGCGACGATCTCGATCCCGAACGGCGCCGTGTTCAAGCGGCAATAATACAACAAAGACAAAACGCGGCCTGCCTCACTTGAGACAGACCGCGTATTTCTTATTCTTCATTTTGCAAAAAGCCTTCGCCGAATACCTGGCGGGTGGTAACGATCATCATAAAGGCTTCGGGGTCGGTTGCACGCACCAGTCGTCGCACCCGCACGAGCTGCGAACGGCGGACAGCGCACAGCAGCACGCTGCGCTCCTTGCCGGTATACCCGCCGTAACCGGGCAGCACGGTCACCCCGCGTCCGATCTTTTCGGTGACCGCTTCGGTCACCTCTTTCGGATGTGGCGTCACGACCATCAGCAGCCGTCCTTCTTCGCCGCCATACAGCAGCTTGTCCGCCATCAGCGAGGTGATGAACACGAACACCGCCGCGTACATCGCCGCTGCGAGGTAATGGAACACGAAAATCGACGACGCGATGATCACCGCGTCCACCGCGAGGATCAGGCGACCCATCGAAAGATAGGGAAATGCCTTTTGCAGCAATCGGGCCGCCACCTCGCTGCCGCCGGTGGTCGCCCCACGCAAAAAGATGAGGCCGAGTCCCACGCCGCTGAGCAGGCCGCCGAAAAGGACGACCAAAATCATCTCGCCTTGAAACGGCGGCAAAAACGGTTCCGAAAGGTCGATCATCACCGACACCAGCGCCGTGACCAGCGCCGTTTTGAGGACAAAACGTTTGCTGATGACAAAAAACGCGGCCAGCAGCAGCGGCAGGTTCATCAGCAAAATGCCGACGCCGATCGGAAAGCCGGTCAGCGCGTGCAGCATGGTGGAAAGGCCGGTCACGCCGCCCGGCACGATGTTGTTCGGCACCGTAAAGCAGTTGACCGACAGTGCATACAGCGCGCCGCCGACCAGATAGCACAGCACGTCAATCAGCGCTTCCTTGATCCGTCCCGGCTGTTTCGCCTTTTTTGGCTGCTTGCTCTTTTTGGGTTGTTTCTTCTTCATGCTGCGTCCCTCCACAAGCGATCGCGTCGTCGACAGTAGTATCGCCCACCGCCACCGAAAATAACCGCCGAATGCGGTCGATCTCGCCGTTTAGGTAGAGATACCCAAACAAGGCTTCGAGTCCCGTTGCGCGGTGATAATCGTCGCCGCTGCGCACGGTGTGCGCGTTGCGCCCGCGTTTGAAAACGGCGAGCTCTTTTTCGGTGAGCAGCGGCGTCAGCCGCTTGATCGCCTCCGCCTGCGCTTCAGCGCGCACCTGCGCCACCGCCGCATGGTGCAGCGCGCCCGCCGGGCGGTTGGCGGTCGACGCCAGCCGCTCCCGCACCATCAGTTCATATACGCCGTCCCCGACGAATGCCAGCGTCAGCGGACTGAGCGTTTTGAGATCCACGTCGATCGGATACAGTCGATCCATCCCGGTCGTCCTCCCGTTTTATCCTGTTACGGAATATACTCAAAATCAAAATCATACAGGCTGACCGTGTCCCCTTCGGACACGCCCGCCTCTTCGAGCGCCCGGATGATCCCCGACGAGATGAGCACCCGCTGGAAATACTGCAAGCTCTCGTAATCGTCCACGTCGATGGTGCGCAGCACCGGCAGCAGCCAGTCCGCCGTCACCTCGAAAACGCCGTCTTTCACCGTCACCTGCGGCGTCCGCTCGGCGGCGATCGTTTCCGGATCGGGAAGCGGCGCCGCTTGTGCCTCAAACCGCTTGACCGGCGGCAGCTCCCGCAGCATACGGGCCCAGGCATAGACGATCTCCTCCGTGCCGTGCGCGATCGGCGCCATCATCGGATAATAGTCGTAGCCGCGCTCCTTCATCGCTTCGGCGAACGCTTCCAGCTGTTCGTCGGTCGCGAGGTCGCATTTGTTGCCGGCAACGATCATAGGCAAGTGGCTTAGCTCGTCACTGAACGCCGCGAGCTCGCGATTGATCGTGTCAAAATCCTGCAGCGGGTCGCGACCTTCGCTGCCCGCCACATCCACCACATGGACAAGCAGGCGGCAGCGCTCGACGTGCCGCAGAAAATCGTGGCCGAGCCCGACCCCTTCGGATGCGCCCTCAATCACACCGGGGATGTCCGCCATCACGAAGGACTCCCCTTCGCCGACCCGCACCACCCCGAGCACCGGGGACAGTGTCGTGAAATGATAGTCGGCGATCACGGGTTTTGCCTCGCTGACCACCGAGATGAGGGTGGATTTGCCGACGTTCGGGAATCCGATGAGCCCCACGTCCGCGAGCAGCTTGAGTTCCAGCCGCAACCGGTAGTGTTCGCCCGGCACGCCGGGCTTTGCGAAGCGGGGCGTTTGCCGCGTCGCAGTGGCAAAATGCGCGTTGCCCCATCCGCCGCGACCGCCTTTGGCCGCGATAAACGGTTCGTCACCCGACAGATCGGCCATCAACCGCCCGCTGTCCGCGTCATAGATCAAGGTACCGCGCGGCACCTTGATCACGCAGTCGCCGCCCGCTTTGCCGAAGCAGCGTTTGCCGCCGCCCGGCTGCCCGTTTTCGGCGCGGAATTTGCGTTTATAGCGAAAATCGGACAAGGTGTTTGCGCCGTCGTCCACTTGAAATACGACGTTGCCGCCGCGCCCGCCGTCGCCGCCGTCGGGGCCGCCGGACGCCACATATTTTTCCCGGTGAAACGCGACCGCGCCCGCGCCGCCGTCCCCAGCGTACACGTCGATGGTCGCTCTATCCATAAACATTGTTGTTCCCCCGCTTTCCTATCTTGAAAAAATCCCCATCGGCAAAGCCGATGGGGCAGCGTGTCAAATGCTTTTGACACGCTGACAGGCTGTCGAAAAAGAGTGCAGAATCCGTCATTTTGCCATCGTCGGCGTATGTGTATACGCTAGAGGGCAAAATGGCGGATAGCCGCAGCCCTTGAAAGCACAAAGGCTTTCAAGGGCTGGAAATGCACACATTTCTTGCAGTGATACCATCGTAATGTTTTGAACCGCTTTTCCTATATGGCTTTCAGCGGTCTGTGCCTTTTTCGACAGTTTGAAAATCCCCACCGGCTTTGCCGATGGGGATCCTGTTTAGCCCGATTACTGCGCCGGGTACACGCTGACGCGTTTGCGGTCTTTACCCACACGCTCAAAGCGAACGATGCCGTCCGCGAGCGCATACAGGGTATCGTCCGATCCGATCCCGACGTTCGTTCCGGGATGGATATGCGTGCCGCGTTGACGATACAGGATGTTACCGGCAAGCACGAACTGGCCGTCCGCGCGTTTCGCGCCGAGGCGCTTCGATTCGGAATCACGACCGTTCTTGGTCGAACCCATACCTTTTTTATGCGCAAACAGTTGCAGATTGATTTTCAGCATGGTAGTGACACCTCCGTTAAAGTTATGGTTTCATAATCGTTTGACAAGGCCGAAAGATGCAACCGCAGTCCTTCGAGATGGGACTGACACAAGGCTGCGTCTTTGGCGGAAAGCCGCAGGGACATCCAGCCGTTTGCTTCTTCCAAAACGAGCGGCGTGGCCCCGCAGACGTCGGTGATCGTGTTGACGGTGAGATACACCGCGCTGCTGACAGCGGCGCAGGGAAGGCTGATGCCTTCGCCGTCCGGGTCGTCATGGCCGCGGATGACAAATCCCACCAAGGAATCACCCGACCGAAAAAATTCGCACGTGATCATTACGCGTTGATCGCGCCGATCTCCACCTTCGTATAGGGCTGACGGTGACCGATCTTGCGCTGCTTGCCCTTCTTGGGCTTGTAGGTCCAAACAGTGATCTTCTTCGCTTTGCCGTTTTTGAGGACTTTGGCTTCGACCGTCGCGCCCTTGACATAGGGGTCACCGACGACGATGCCTTCATCGTTTTGTACCGCGATCACGTTGTCAAACGTCACGGTGTCATCTGCTTCGGCGTCCAGCTTCTCGATGAACAGCACATCGCCGCTGCTCACTTTGTACTGCTTGCCGCCGGTTTCGATAATGGCGTACATACAAGTTTCCTGCCTTTTCTTTTAGACTCGCTAAAGCCGGGCGGAACGCGCTTTGGCATTCTCTTTTTTGGGGCCCGTTTTATGCGGCAACCGTCAGTATATCATACATTTTTCTCTTTGTCAACCGCTTTTTCCAAGGAAAATTCTTTGCAAAAACTGTTGGCGAAACAAGAAAAATATGGTATACTATGGCTGACTGTCGATAAGGACAACACGCCTGAAAAAGGCTAAATTCGGCACTTTTCGGCTTGTTGTCCTCGCAAGGCGTTAGCCTTGCGTCGTCCTTCGCACCGAAAATTTCTCGAATTTTTCTCTTTTTCAGGTGCGAAGCAGTTTTGTAAGACACTAAAATTTTTTGCAGTCGAAGCCGCAAAACGTAGGCATACTGCTGTATGTCAAGGCTTTGCGGCAAAGACTGCGGGAAATTTTGTCTTCCAAAACCGTTTGTCCTTACCAACAGTCAGCCATATATAATTATCCTTATAAATACACGACATCGCCGAAAGGAGAGAACACCATGAGTCGCTCCCCGCGCGTCCAAAAGCCACGTTCCGCCGAGCGATGGATCCTCGGGATTCTCACGATCCTGTCCGGCATCGGGTATGCGATCGTCAGCATCCTTGACGCCATTCCGCTGGCCGAAACTGCCCCCGCGCCGCTGTTTTATGCCGGCATCATCACCCGCCCGCTGCTCTCGCTGTTTATCATCGCAGGCGGCGTGCTGGTTCTGGCAAATCGCCGCTCCCCGTCGGGAGCCGGCTGGATCATCCCGTCGCTGATCGCCTTTTTGGTGACCATTTGGAACACGGTCGCCGCTGTCCTGCAGGTCGGCGACAACCAGCAGTCGCTCGAAGAGATGATTGCCCATTCGTTCAATGTGCTCATCTCTGCCGCCGTTGCGATGCTGACCGTGCTGATTCCCTTTGCCCTTTGTTTTTACCCGCTGTATCTTCTGTCCCGCCGCTCGGGCGCACGGGCGATCGGCATCACGGTGACGGTGATGAGCGCGCTGATCGTCATCGCACTGAATGTGATGATGATTGTGTGGCAGCTCGGCGAGCCCGCCCCGTATATCGCGGATATCCGCGACACGCTGATCGGCGCCGTGGCACTCATTTTCGGCTATATCTCGCTTTCCTGGACGTCGTCCTACGAGGATGAGGATGAGGACGAAGAGGAAGAAGACGCGGCATAATGTACATTTAAAAATTTCCCGGCAAAAGCAGGTGACCTATTTTATGTTGAAACTGGAAAATGTCTCGTTCCAGGTTCTGGCGGACGACGACAAGGAAAAAGAGATCATCCGCGGCGTGAATCTTCATCTCCCCGCCGGTAAGCTGGTGGTCATCACCGGCCCGAACGGCGGCGGCAAGTCGACGCTCGCCAAGCTGATCGCGGGCATCGAATCCCCCACCGGCGGACGACTGTTCTTCCGCGGGGAGGATATCACGGAAAAAAGCATCACCGAACGAGCGCGGCTCGGGATCGGCTACGCGTTCCAGCACCCGGTGCGGTTCAAAGGCATCCGCGTGCCGGATTTGATCCGCATCGCGGCTGGCAAGCCGCTGTCCCCGGCGGACGCGTGCGAGTATCTGTCCGCGGTGGGGCTGTGCGCACGCGATTACATCGACCGCGAAGTCAACGCAAGCCTGTCGGGCGGCGAGCTCAAGCGGATCGAGATCGCCACGCTGCTCGCGCGCAAACCGGCGCTGTCGGTATTTGACGAGCCGGAAGCGGGCATCGATCTGTGGAGTTTTCAAAACCTGATTACTGTGTTCCAGCATATGCGAGACACCATTGAAGACAGCTCGATCCTGATCATTTCCCATCAGGAGCGCATTTTGAACATCGCCGATGAGATCATCGTGCTCAAAGACGGTCGGGTGGACCGTCGAGGATCGCGGGACGAGATCCTGCCGACCCTGCTCGGCACCGCCGCCGCCATTCCCGGCTGCGGCCGGATCCAACCGATGGAAGGAGGCGGCGCTCAATGCTGAAGCTGGACGAAATTCAAAAGCGGCTGCTGCGGGAAGTAGCCGATCTCCACACCGTGCCGGAAGGCGCGTACAACATCCGCTCCAACAGCCAGTCGGCGGGGCGGCAATCCACCGCCAACATCGAGATCACTCCGAAGACCGATGTGAGCGGACTGGATATCCGCATCAAACCGGGCACCAAGAATGAGAGCGTCCACATCCCGGTCGTGATGACCGAAAGCGGACTCAAGGAGATTGTATATAACGATTTTTATATCGGAGACGACGCCGATGTGGTGATCGTCGCCGGCTGCGGCATCGACAACTGCGGCACCGCCGACTCCCAGCACGACGGCATCCACCGCTTTTTCGTGGGCAAAAACGCACACATCAAATATGTGGAAAAGCATTACGGCTCCGGGGACGGCGCCGGTAAGCGCATTTTGAATCCGGTCACCGAAGTCTACCAGGAAGAAGGCAGTTCGATGGAGATGGAGATGGTGCAGATCAAAGGCGTGGACGACACCGAGCGCGTCACCACCGCCGAGCTCGCCGCCGACGCCCGCCTTGTGGTGCGGGAGCGCTTGATGACCCATGGCGAGCAGCGGGCGATCAGCACCTACGCCGTGGCACTCAACGGCAAAAATGCCACGGCCGACGTGGTGTCCCGTTCGGTGGCACGGGATCATTCTTATCAAAAATTCGACGCCAAGATCGCCGGTAACGCGCCCTGCCGCGGCCACACCGAATGCGACTCCATCATCATGGATGAGGGCCGCATCCTCGCCGTGCCGGGTCTCGAAGCGAACGACCGCGACGCGATGCTGGTGCACGAAGCGGCGATCGGCAAGATCGCGGGCGATCAGCTGATCAAGCTGATGACCCTCGGGCTGACCGAACAGGAAGCCGAAGAACAGATCATCAACGGCTTTTTGCAGTAAGGAGATCACCATGACCTATCGCTATTGTACCGTACGTCTCCCCTTCGGCGTATACTGGTATCAAATGCAGGATCCCCGTATCCGGTGCGGCAGTCGCGTCATTGTCGCGATCAACTCCGGGATGTGGTTTCTCGGCGTTGTGGAGGAAATTCGGCAGGTCACCGAGGCGACCGCGCCCTATCCGCCGTACGCCACTCGTTTTATTCTGCAGCTTGCCGGGCGGAATGCCGCGCAGCAAATTGAACAGCACAACCGGGCATACGGATTTATTGCCCCGCCCGCTCTGAAGCGTACACCGCCCGCACCGACAGCAAAACCTCGCCGCAAACCGCCAGCAAAAGCACAAAAGCCTTTATGGGATCCTGAAATGGACGACGACGAGTTTATGGAACTTATGGAAGAGCTTGACCAATTCAACTGAAAATTCGCCCGTTTTTCACCCGAAAACCGCACGAATACGGCTTGACGGCAGGCGCTGCCTGTGTTATATTTATATTGGTTTTATGGGCGATCATTTTATAGGCAATCATTTCTTTTTAGAAAAGGAGTTTGACAATATGAGCAAGATTGATCTGACCAAGTACGGCATTACCGGGACGACCGAGATCATCCACAATCCGTCCTATGAACAATTGTTCAAGGACGAGATGGATCCGGCACTTACGGGCTTTGACAAGGGCGTGCTGACCGAACTGGACGCGGTCAACGTAATGACCGGCGTATATACCGGCCGTTCCCCCAAAGACAAGTACATCGTGATGGATGAAAACTCCAAGGGCACCGTCTGGTGGACGACGCCGGAGTATCCGAACGACAACCATCCGATGAGCGAAGAAACCTGGGATATCGTCAAAAAGCTCGCCAAAGACGAGCTGTGCGGCAAAAAGCTGTACGTTGTCGATGCGTTCTGCGGTGCCAACAAAGATACCCGCATGGCCATCCGCTTCATCATGGAAGTGGCTTGGCAGGCGCATTTTGTCACCAATATGTTCATCAAGCCGACGGCGGAAGAGCTCGAAAGCTTTGAGCCGGAC